>NZ_JBEPOQ010000006.1:0-285558 GCF_040546915.1 Cellulosimicrobium sp. 4261 | reverse complement strand
CCGACGGGCAACCAGGCCAGCCATGCCACAGGGACAAAAAATTTGGCATTGACTAACAAGCACACTGTTGAGTTCTCAAACAACCGACACACACCAACTCAGCACCACCCGACCGGGCAGAACCTCGCTTGGGGCAACCCTTCAACCTTACCAGGTCTTCCCCGGCTCCTCAACCCCGGCTGTTCGCCGTGGTCCAGTCGCCGTGGTCTTCCTCGTCGCGGGCAGAGAACACTCTACGCCATGCGGTGGAAGGGTTTCGACCCCGGGACCAGCCACCCTCGATCGTTCGAGGCGGTGTCTGTTCCTCCCTGTCGGGCCGACATCCAGAACATTACGCGGCGCCGCGCGACGAGGTCAAGCCGCTCTCCGGTGACCCGGCCCACACGGAGTCATCGCTCGTGGCTCGGCTCCGTACCCGGCGCCATCAGGCATCGATCCCCCGCGCGTCGTTCGCTGTGCAGGGTCGCCGGGCCGTCGCCGTCTCGCTCCCCGTGCCTCCCGTGCCTCCCGTGCCTCCCGTGCCTCCCGTGCCTCCCGTGCCTCAGGCTCAGCCGCTCGTGGCGAGGCGCAGGAGCACCCGGTCTCCCGGTCGGAGCTGCGCCGCGCGGTCGACGTCCCGCTCCCGGAGCACCCCGATGACGGGGTACCCGCCGGTGACGGGACGGTCCGCGAGGAAGACGACGGGACGGCCGTCGGGCGGGATCTGGACCGCGCCGCGCACGAGCCCCTCGGACGCGAGCTCCCCGGGGCGGCGGGGAACCGCCTGCCCGTCGAGTCGCAGCGCCACGCGGTCGCTGTCCGGCGTCACGGTCCGCAGCGCCCGCAGCGCGTGCCCCGCGCCGGGGAGGAACCAGTCGGCCCGCGGCCCGGGCAGCACCTCGAGGATCGCGCCCGCCCCCTCGCCGGGGCGGGGCGCGCCAGGCGGGAACCGCACGGGGGCCACGTCTCCCCACGGCCACGTGCCCGACGGCGCGTCCCCCACCCCGACGACGTCGCCCGGCCGCAGGGGTTCCGGTCCGAGCCGAGCCAGCACGTCCCGCGAGCGCGACCCGAGGACGGCAGGCGGCAGGAGGCCGCCCCGCACCGCGACGTACGTCCGGAGCCCGTGCGTCGCCAGGCCGAGGCGGAGGACCGCGCCGTCGGGCACCCGGACGGCGGCGTGCATGCCGACCGGGCTGCCGTCCACGCTCGCCGCGACCGCTGCCCCCGCGAGCGCGACGACCGCCCCGCCGGCGAACCGCACGGCGAGGCCACCGAGGGTGACCTCGATCGCCGCCGCCCCGTCCGGGTTGCCCACGAGCCGGTTCGCGAGCGCGTACGAGGCGCGGTCGGCCGCTCCCGACGGCCCGACGCCGACCGCGGCGAGCCCCGGGCGCCCGGAGTCCTCGACGAGCGCGAGAGGACCCGTCGCGAGCACCTCCAGGGCGCGCGGGGCCGGTGGCGAGGGGGTGGTGGCCCCGTCCTGCGCGTCCTCCGCGTCGCGCCCGGCTGCGCCGGGTTCCTCCGCGTCCCGCCCGTCGGGGTGCGGCCCGTCCGCGCCCGCCGCGCTCACGTCGAGCGGGTGCGACGCCCCGCCGTCCCGGGCGACGGCCGCACCGCTGCCCACGACCACGGCCGCGCGGACCGGAACGAACCGCACCAGCGCGCCGGGCGCGACGAGCGCGGGCGGGTCGCGGTCGACGTCGAACATCCGCGCGTCGGTGCGGCCGAGGAGCCGCCAGCCACCCGGGGACTCCCCCGGGTAGACGGCGGTGAGACCGCCCGCGAGCGCCACCGAGCCCGCGGGCACGCGGGTGCGCGGGGTGGCCAGGCGCGGGGCGGCGATCGCGGGATCGACTCCGGAGAGGTAGGTGAAGCCGGGCGCGAACCCGCCGAACGCGGCCTCGTACTCGCGGCCGTGGTGCCGCGCGACGACCTCCTCGACGCTCAGGCCCGCCCAGCGGGCGACGTCGTCCAGGTCGGGTCCGTCGTAGCGCACGGGGATCTCGACGACCTCCCCGGCGCGGGCGGTCGTGCCGGTCGTCGACGCCCGTCGCGTGGCCGCGCGCAGCCAGGCCCGGGCGGCGGGGACGTCCGCGGGCGTCGCGCAGCGCACGAGCACCGTACGGGCGGCCGGGACGACGTCGACCACGCCGGGCGGCGCGTCGCCCAGGGCCTGGTGCAGGGCGCGCACGGCGGCGAGGTCGTGCAGGTCGGCGAGCAGCGCGGCCTCGCCGTACGCGTGCACCGTCACCCCGCCGTCGATGCCGTCGATGCCGTCGATGGCGGCGGGGCCGACGGCGGCGGTCTCGCGGACCGGCGGCCGGGGAGCGGGCGACCCTCCGGCGGTCACGGCACGGCGCCCGCGCCCGCCGACCGGCCGTGCGCGGTGTCGACGAAGGGCCGGACCACGACCCCGGCCTCCTGGAGCGCGGTCCGCAGCGCCCCGAGGAGCCCGACGGCCCCGGGCGTGTCCGAGTGCACGCACACCGAGTCCGCCTCGACGCGCAGCGACGTGCCGTCCGCAGCCTCGACCGTGCCGGTCGTCACGAGCCGGACGACGCGACGGGCGACCTCGTCGCCGTCGTGCACGACGGCGCCCGGCCGGCCGCGCGGGACGAGCTCGCCCGTGGGGAGGTAGCCGCGGTCGGCGAAGGCCTCGCGGACGGTGGGCTGGCCCGCGGCGTCCGCGAGCCGCAGCACCGCCGAGCCGGGGAGCCCGACGACGGGCAGCGTGGGGTCGTAGGCGCGCACCGCGTCGACGACGGCCCGGGCCTGCGCCTCGTGGTGGACGATCGCGTTGTAGAGCGCGCCGTGCGGCTTGACGTAGCGCACGCGGTCCCCCGCGAGCCGGGCGAACCCGTCGAGGGCGGCGAGCTGGTAGAGCACCTCGTCCGCGAGCTCGCCGGGGTCCACGTCCATGAACCGTCGTCCGAAGCCCGCCCGGTCCCGGTAGCTCACGTGCGCGCCCACCCGCACCCCGCGCGTGGCGGCGTCCCGCGTCACGGTCCGCATGGTCGTCGCGTCGCCCGCGTGGAAGCCGC
The DNA here is from genome assembly GCF_040546915.1 of Cellulosimicrobium sp. 4261. Lineage (NCBI taxonomy): Bacteria > Bacillati > Actinomycetota > Actinomycetes > Micrococcales > Promicromonosporaceae > Cellulosimicrobium > Cellulosimicrobium sp. 4261. The sequence continues at coordinate 282,535 of NZ_JBEPOQ010000006.1, read as the reverse complement.
ACGCGACGTTGGCGCTGGTCACGAGGCCGAGCAGGGCCTGGTCGTCGCCGAGGGTCCAGCGGCCGAAGCCCTCGCCGAGGTCGGCGTTGAGGTCGATGCGCGTCACGCGTCCATCATGCCCGGGACGCGCGCCCGGCGGGCCCGACGGCGAGGGCGGTCGCGCGGGCCACCGCGGTGGCACCGCGGTGCCACCGCGGTGCCACCGCAAGGTCCTACCGCGACGTCCCGCCGGAGGGCTGCCGCGGGGCCGGTCGCGCCCCGCGCGCAGACCACGGGCGTAGATTTCCTGGCATGCCGGACGACACCACCTCCGCCACGACGGCCGTGCGCCGCGCGACGACCGCCGACGCCGTCGCCCTCGCGGACCTGGCCGCGATCACGTTCCCGCTCGCGTGCCCGCCGGGCACGTCGCCCGACGCGATCGCCGAGCACGTCGCGACACAGCTCTCGCCCGACCGGTTCCGCGCGTGGGCCGCGAGCGCCGCGCACGCTCTGCTGCTCGTCGAGACGGTTGCGTCGCCCGGCGACTCGGCAGGCACGTCGGCAGGCGCATCGGCAGGCGCATCGGCGGGCACCGCGACGGGCGTCGGGTCGTCCGTGGCCGCGACCGGTCCGCTCGGGTACGCGCTCCTGGCACGAGGCGTCCCCGACGACCCGGACGTCGCGGCCGCCGTCGGACCGGGCGAGGCGGTGGAGCTGTCGAAGATCTACGTGCACCCCGCCGCGCAGGGCACGGGCGTCGCGAGCGTGCTCATGACCGCGACGACGGGGGCCGCGGCGCTGCTCGGGCCCGGGCTCCCCCTCTGGCTCGGCACGAACGGCCACAACGCGCGCGCCCAGGCCTTCTACCGCAAGCACGGGTTCGCCGTGGTGGGGGGCCGGACGTACGTCGTCGGCGGGGAGACCCATGCGGACGTCGTCATGGCCCTGCCCCGCCGCTGACGGACGGGAGGTCCCGGTCGGGCTCGGCCTGCACCCCGGAGGGCGCCCGACCGGGAGGTCGGTGGGCGGCCCGTGCGGGCCGCGGCTGCTCGGTGGTCGGTCGGTCGGTCGGTCGGTGGTCGGTCGCTGGCGACCGGTCGTCGACCGGTCGGCGGTGCCTCAGTGGTCGTGCGCGTCCTCGCCGTCGGCGCCCTCGTGGCCGCCCTCGTCGCCGCCCGCGTGGCCGAGGCCGAGGCCGCCGTCGAGCGAGTCGTCGGGGTGGACGGGCAGGAAGACGTGGACGTGGCCCTGGCCGCCGGCGGTCGAGCGCAGGTCGAGCTGGACGGCGGCGAGCCCCCACGTCTCGACCGCGCGCGTGCGCAGGTCGCCCGCGAGGGCGTACAGGTCCGGGGCCGCGGCGGGGTCGGCGCTCGCGGCGAGCCCGACGGCGTCGAGCGCGTCCCCGACGAGCTCGAGCGACGTGAGCATGCCGTTGCGGACGATGTTGTGCTCGGAGGAGCCGCTCGCGAGCGACTCCGTCTCCGCGACGAGGCCGTCCACCGTCGCGCGCCACGCGGTGACGTCCGCCGGGTCCGCGGGGACGGCGCTCGACCCGTCGACGGGGAGCACCGCGTGGAGGCCGCGCAGGACGGGGACGAGCTCGGTCTGGAGGTACCGGGCGTGGTCGATCGAGGCGACGAGGTTCTCGGCGTCGCGCGCCTCCTCGGCCGCCTCGAGCTCCGCGACGCGCGCCGGGTCGACGGCGAAGCCCTCCTCGTCCGGTGCCGCGCCGCCGCGCGTGAGCGCGACGACCGCCGCGACCACGACGGCCACGAGTGCGAGCGCGCCGACGACGAGCAGGACGCGGCGCCAGGGGTCGAGGCCCACGAACCACCGGCGCGCGCGGACGCGCGCCGGTGGCCGGGGTTCGGGGCGGCCGGCACCGCCCCGGTCGGCAGGGCGGGAGCGCGCCGGCGTCGTCGTCGGGCCGTCGGTGCGGCCGGAGCCCTTCCGGGCTCCTCCCGCCGGGGTCCGGGTCGTCGGCGTCCGTGCCGAGGTGCGCTGTGCCACCTGTCGCTCCTGTCCTGTGGTCGTCCCGCCGGGTGCGCCGGCCCAGCCCGCGGGCCGGGCCGGCGCAGGTGGTGGCCGGTGACGGGAGCGGGTCGCCCGTCACCGGCCCGCCGTCAGCCGCAGCTCACGGCGTCGTACGGCACCTCGATCTCGGTCGTGACGTCGCCGAGCGTCGCCGTGACCGTCGCCGTGCCCGCCTCGAACGACGTCGCGCGCGACGCGAACGACTGGTAGGCGTTGGCACCCACCTCGACCGCGCCGAACTCCTTGGAGCCGAACGGCGAGGTCAGGGTGACCGCGACGGGCGCCTCGTCGGCGTTCGTCGCGCGGAGGGCGAGGTACGCCTTGCCCGCGAGGCAGCGGGCCGAGGCGGTGACCTCGACGTCGACCGTGGGCTCGGGCTCGGACTCCGTCGTGAGACGGAACCAGTCGAACGCCACGGTGACCGGCGTCTCCTGCTCCGGGCCGATCGCCATGAGGCCGACCTTGGTCAGCGCGGCGTCGTTCGTGACCGGGTCGCCCAGCGGCGTCCAGCTCACCCCGCCGTCGCTGACCCAGCCCTGGTACGTGCTGCCCACCTTCTCGAGCCGCAGGTACCAGTAGCCCGACTCGGTCGAGTCGGCGAGCTCGAGCTGGCGGTTGCCGCCGTTGCCGAACTGTCCGCCCTTCTCCGAGACGAGCTCGGCGCCGAGGTTCAGCGCCGCGCCCGGGGCGTTCTTCGCGAGCACGTCGGCCTTGACGTAGTTGTCGTCGTCGCCGTACGCGATGAGGCCCGCGAGCTGCCACCGGTGCACGAGCGGCGCCTTGAAGCGCGTCTCGACGACCCAGTCGCCCTCCGGTGCCGTCTGGAGGACGAAGTTGCGCGGGTCGCCGTTGTCGCCGGCGTTGATGTCGCCCGGCTGGGTCGTGATGCGCAGCTCGCCGTCGGCGACGGCGACCTTCGACCCGTCGTAGCGCACGACCGCGTCCCAGCGGCAGCCGTCGAGGGCGTCGCCCTCGAACTCGTCGCTCGGCTCGCGCTCGCCGTCGTCCGACCCGTCGCCCGTGACGCGCACGTAGTCGACCCGGGCGACCGAGTCCGGGGCCGCCGTGTCGCCGCCGGCCATGACGCCGAACGTCGCACCCGGCTTCACGGGGGCGGAGCCTGCGAGCGCCGTCCACGTCTGGCCGTCGGCCGAGTACGCGGCCGTGATGGCGGAGCCGTCCGAGACGAGGCGCAGGTGGATCGTCGACGGGAAGTCCCCGGCGACGTTCGTCTGGCCGTGCCACGTGCGGGCGCCACCGGTCTCGGTCTGGAACTCGAGGAACCGGTTGCCGTTCTGGTTCTTCGTGAACGCGAGCTTGGTGTACTCGTCGTCGGTCACGTGGACCAGGAGGCCGGCGTGCTGCCAGTGCCGGGCGAGCGGGACGTCGAGCTTCGTCTCGAGCGTCCAGGCCCCGGCGGGTGCGGCCTGACCGAGGTAGCTGATCGGCCCGGTCACGGCCTCGTTGATGTCGCCCTGCACGACCGGCAGGACGGCGTGGCCGTCGGCGACGGTGATCGGCTTGCCGTCGGCCTGGCGGACGACGGTCCACCGCGGGTCGAGGGTGTCGCCGTCGAACTCGTCCGACGCCTGCGCGAGGCACTGCGGCGGGGTCTCCTCGCCGGGTCCCCCGGTCTGCGGGTCGTCGTCGAACACGAAGTCCTGGAACTCGACGGCGCTCGTGGCCGACGTGCTGTGCGCGGTGACGAAGAGCCCCACGTCCTGCACGGACGCCGCACCCGGGAGGGCCTGGGGCTCCCCGATCTGCGTGAAGTTCTCGCCGTCCTTGCTCCAGGAGGCCGTGTACAGGTCGCCGTCGCGCACGATCCGCACCCACGCGGGGTAGCTCGTCGAGCTCGCGGCGGACGACGTGGCGAGCTGGCCGGCCGCGTTGCCGCGGAGCCACTCGAACCCGCCGCTCGGGCGCATGCCCAGGGCCGCGTAGCCCGGCGAGCTCCCGACCTGCGTCACGTCGTTGCGGACGATGATCCCGGCCTTGGCGGACCCGTTCGAGTTGCCCTGGCTGTTGATCCTCACGGTCGCCGACCAGTTCTCGTCGGCGCCCTGCTCGCGGTAGATGGTCGAGTACTCGTTGGTGCCCTGCCACATGTTCGCGCCGCCCGACGTGATGAGGTACTTGCCCTCGGCGAGCTGCTCGAACGTCCCGTTCGCGTTGGTGAAGGTCTTCATGCCCCCGAAGAGGTCGCCGACCTGCGCCACGACGACGCGGGACCGCGTGTAGAGGCCCTTGTCGTTGGTCGCGACCGCGGTCAGCTCGTAGTTGTTGTCCGCCGTCACCTCCCAGGTGGCCTCGTACGGCGCCTCGGTGTCCGTCCCGATCGACTCGCCGTCGACGAAGAACTCGACCTCGGTGACCGTGTTCTCCGTGTCGTCGGCCTCGGCCGTGACCGTGATCTCGCCCTGCTCCAGGCGCACGCCCGCCTCGGGCGCGGTGATCCGCACCTTCGGGCGCGTGGTGCCGGAGACTCCCTTGCCGTCGGCCTCGACGAAGTTGAGGCGACGCTCGCCCGCGCCGGGGAAGACGACGTAGAGCGTGAACGGCTCCATCGGGTCGGTGACGTCCACGGTCACGTCGGTGAACGTGCCGAGGCCCGTCTGCGGGATCTGCGCCGTGCCGAGGAGCTCGCCGTCCGCGGCGTCGCGCCGCAGCTCGATCGTGCCCTCGGCCGCCGCGGCGACGCGCAGCGTGAGCGCCTGCACGCCGTACAGGCTCACCGGGTCGTACGACGCCCAGGCCCCGTTCGACCCCGTGATGACCGAGCCGCCGCCCTCGACGTCCCGGCTCGGGATCGTCGTGGTGCCGTCGGAGTCGGCGTGGAACTCCGCCTCCCGCTTCTTCGGGAAGATGAGCGTGGTGTCCGAGCCGGTGAGGGCCGGGACGTCGTCCACGCCACCGCGGTCGGTGTAGCGCGCGTCGATCACGTAGAAGACGTTCATGTCCTCGCCGTGGCCGCCGCCGAGGCTCGTCGCGACGGTCCCCGTCCGGCCGTGCAGCGGCTCGGAGGGGTGCGCGTGCGCGTCGTGGCCGAGCGCGGGCTGGATGATGACCTGCTCGTCGTCGATGGTCTCGCCGTCCGGCGAGTCCTCGGCGTCCGTCACGGCCACGTCCCACGTGATGTCGTCGCCGAAGGTGAAGAACGAGCCGGTGGGCGGCAGGCCGAAGTCGACCTCGGGCCGCGTGTTGCCGACCGTGATCGGCACGGTCGCCGTGCCCACCTTCCCGGCCGGGTCGGTCACCGTGAGGCGGGCGTCGTAGACGCCGTTCTCCGTGTAGGTGTGGCTCGGGGCGGCGGACGTCGAGTCCGTCGTGCCGTCACCGTCGAAGTCCCACGCGTACGTGAGCGCCTCGCCCTCGGGGTCGGTGCTCCCGGTCCCGTCGAACGACACCTCGAGCGGTGCGATGCCGGAGTCCGGCGTCGCGACCGGCTTCGACACCGGCGAGCGCGAGCCCGACAGGTAGTCGATGCGGTGCAGGCCCGAGTTCGGGTTGTCACGGCCGAAGCCGCCGCCCCAGTCGAGCACGTACATCGCGCCGTCGGGGCCGAACTTCGAGTCGATCGGCGCGAGGAACTGCTCCTGCGGGAGGAAGGGGTTGACCTTCTCGACGTCGGTCACGCCGGCCGCGGCCTCGGGGTCCTTGAGGTCGATCGTGTACATCTTGTTCCGGGCCCACTCGTAGAAGAAGGCCTTGCCGTCGTAGGACGACGGGAACTTCGTGTCGGAGTCGAGCTCCGGGTCGTACTCGTAGAACGGGCCGCCCATGGGCGCGAGGCCGCCGCCGGCGTTGATGACGCCGGGCACCGACGAGCGCTGGTAGCCGTACCAGAGGTCGGCCGGCTGCGCGGCGGGGAGCTCGGTGAGGCCGGTGTTCTTCACCGAGTCGTTGACCGGTGCGTCGCAGTCGAAGAAGCCGCCGACCGTGACCGGGCTCGTGCGGTAGTCGACGTCGCGGAACGGCTCGTTGTTCCCCATGCACAGGGGCCAGCCGAAGAAGCCCGGCTCCTTGATGAGGTTCCACTCGGCGATGCCCGCGGGGCCGCGGTTCGCCGGGTTGTCCGAGCCGTTGTCCGGCGAGTAGTCGGCGACGCCGAGGTAGCCCGTCTTCGGGTCGATGGTGAACCGGAACGGGTTGCGGAAGCCCATCGCGTAGATCTCGGGCAGCGTCTTCTCGGTGCCCGGGGCGAAGAGGTTGCCCTCGGGGATCGTGTACGTGCCGTCGTCCTCGGGGTGGACCCGCAGCACCTTGCCGCGCAGGTCGTTCGTGTTCGCGGACGTCGCGCGCGCGTCGTGGAACGTGCCGTCGCGCTCGGAGATCGGCGCGTAGCCGCCGGACGGCTCGGAGTGCGGGTTCACGTCGTCGCCCACGCCGATGTACAGGTCACCGGTCTCGTGGTCGACGAGCAGGCCGCCGCCCGTGTGGCCCGGCTCGTCGGGCAGGCGCCCGGCCGGGATCTCCATCAGGACCTTCTCCGACGCCGGGTCGATCACGGTCGCGCCCGGGCCGTCCGACGACACCGTGAACCGCGAGACGCGGTTGAAGAAGTTCGCCGGGTCGGAGTCGTTCGAGCTCGCGGGCGAGTAGTACTGGTACAGGTACCCGTTCTCCGCGAAGTCCTTGTCGAGCGCGATGCCGAGCAGGCCGTCCTCACCGCCCGAGTACACCGGGAGGGTGAGCGCCGTCGTCGTGTTCTGCGTCCGCGGGTCGTAGACCCGGACCTGCCCGCGCACGAGCTCGGTGTAGAACACGCGGCCGTCGGGTGCGACGTCCATGCCGAAGGGGGCGCTCGTGTTGGAGTCGAGCGCGACCTTCTCGAACGAGCCCCAGTCGGTGCCGCCGCAGTCGCCCTCGGCGAGGCCCGCCGCCCACTGCACGCCGCCGACGACGTGCTGCACGAAGTCGGGCTCCTGCGTGTAGTGCGCCCCGAAGTGGCCCATGCCCGTCATCCAGGCACGACCGCCGTCGTACGGCTTGCACCACGAGATGGGGTGGTCGTAGCCCATCTTGTTGCCGCCCGCGTCGTACGTCGTCTCGTCCATCGTGGCGAGGACGTGCGCGCTGCCGCGGACGTTGGCCGAGAAGTTGTACCACTCGTCCGCGCGCGTCCAGCGCTGGGACAGGTGCTCGGTCGACGGGTGCGTGCGGTCCTCGACGCGGACCGTGCCGGGCAGGCCGGGGCTGTTGCCCGTGGCGGCGTGACCGGGCATGAGCGCTCCGATCATGTCGTCCCACCACTGGTAGCTGCCGCGCATGTCGGTCGCGTTGTGGATGGCGACGATGCCGCCGCCCGCCTGCTGGTAGCGCTCGAGCGCGGCCTTCTCGTCCGCGTTCCACGGGTCGCCCGACGTCTGGAACATGACCAGGGCGTCGTACTGCGCGAGGTTGTCGTCGGTGAACACCGAGGAGTCCTCGGTGTGGTCGGACTCGATGCCGACCTCGGCGAACGCGGCCTCGAGCACGGGCGTGCCCTGCGTGATCGCCTCGGTGTGCCGGAACTGGGTCGTCTTGGTGAAGATGAGCACCTTGTGCTCTTCCTCCGCGGGGACGGGGTCGTCCGCGGCAGCAGCCGTCGTGACGGGCGCAAGCGTGAACGCGAGCGCCCCGACGGTCAGTGCGGCGGCGACCGATCTCGCCCTGCGTGGGCGTCGTGCAGTCATCGTGGTGCCTCCAGGGGCATGACGTGCGGGCCCGGACGTCGTCGTCCGGGCAGGGTGGTCGTCATCCCGCGGCGTGCCGGCGCCGGCGGTCGTCTGCGACTACGGCTACGTGCTCTCCGGCTCGGGCATCAGTCCCTTCAGGTAGGCGAGGCCATCGACGGCGATGGCGTCCTGGGTCGGCGCCAGCGGGCGCCAGATCGAGGCGGCCGTGGCGATCGTCGCGTTCTCGGCGGTGAAGGACTCGATGACGAGCGGTCCGTCGTAGCCGGTCGCGTCGAGCGCGGCGAGCAGGCCGCGCCAGTCGAGGTGGTCGGTGCCGGGTGCGCCGCGGTCGTTGCCGCACACCTGGACGTGCGCGATGCGCTCGCCCGCGCGTGCCACCGCGGCGGGCAGGTCCGTCTCCTCGATGTTCATGTGGTACACGTCGAGCATGAGGCCGATGCCGGCCGCAGGCAGGCGCCGCACGACCTCCAGCCCCTGGTCGACGGTGTTGACGAGGCTCGTCTCGTAGCGGTTGAGCGGCTCGAGCCCGACGACGACGCCCGCCGCCATGGCGTGCTCCACGACCGGGGCGAGGTGCTCGGCGAGCTCCTCGTAGGCGGCCTCGCGCTCGGCCGGGCCGAGGCGCCACGTGCGCCCGACCGACGCGTACGCCGGGCCGCCGATCACCGGCGCGCCGACGGTGCGCGCGACGTCGACGACGTGGCGCAGGTAGTCCTGCGTCGCGCGCACCGTCGCGGCGTCCGTGGCGACGAGCTCGCGGCCCTCGCCCATGACGAGCGAGACGCTCGCGCCGAGACCGTGGTCGGCGAGGACGGCGGCCGCCGTCGCCGGGTCCCAGTCCCCCGGGTTCTCGACGGGCAGCTCGAGCACGTCGAAGCCCCACCTCGCGACGCGCGGGGCGATGTCGCGCAGCGCGACGTCGGTCAGGGGCGACGTCCACACCCACGTGTTGACGCCGAGCGCGCGCCGGCGCACCGGGGCGGGCGCGCCGTCGGGCGGGAGCAGGTCGGCCGCGCGGCGCGCGGGGGTCGGGCCGGGAAGAGCCACGTCGCTCTCTCTCGTCGGGTCCGAGCACTCGGCCGTCCCGCCCGCGTGCCCGACGCCGCGGCGCGCCCCCGTGCGGGAGGTGCGCCGCGCCGTCGGGCGGGCGGGCGGGGCGCCCGGCCGGTCGGACGGCGACCGGGCGGCCCCAGGTGGTCCGGCGCGCGGCCGGACCGGGGTGGTGCTGGCGTCAGCGGTCGGTCCAGGCCTCCGGGAACCCGGGCAGGTCCTCGCCGCCGAACTTGGCGTAGTGCAGGGACGGCATGTCCTTGTTCGCCTCGAGGTAGGCGTCGAGGTCCTCGGCGACGACCGGGGACTGCGGGAGGACCCACTCGGACGGCACCTGCTCGCCGGCCCAGATCATCTGCGCCGCGAGGACCGGCGTGCGCCACTGGAAGTTGGAGTAGACGGCGCCGATGGCGGTCATGTCCGTGTCCTTCCACTTGCGCAGGAAGCTCATCTCGTCCTCGCCCATGAAGACGGGGTACGGCTTGCCCGCGTCCTCGAACGCCTCGACGGCCGCGACGGCGCCGTCGCCGGCATCCATCCAGATGCCGTCCACGTCCCCGCGCTGGAGGTACTGCGTGACGATGTCCTTGATCTTCGCGCCGTCGCCGCCGGTGAACTCGGCACCCACGACCTCGAGCTCCGACTCGGAGAAGATCTTGTCGGCCGCGGCCCAGCGGTTCTCGAGCACGTCGACGCCGGGCAGGATGCGCAGCGCGAGGACCTTCGAGCCGGGCTCGAGGTTCTCGACGAGGAACTCCGCGCCGTCGGCGCCGTACGCGTAGCCGCCGATCGGGTGGATGAACGTCACCATGCAGTCGGTGTTGACGCCGCGGTCGAACACGATGACGGGCTTGCCCGACTCGCACGCCGCCTCGACGGCGGGCGTGAGGGTCGCCGTCGTGGACGGCGAGATGACGATCGCGTCGCAGTCGCCGGCCTCGACGAACGCCTGGATGTCGGAGATCTGCTTGTTGTCGTCGTCGGCCGCGTCGGAGACGCGGAACTCGCCGATCACGCCCTCCTCGGTGAGGACGTCGACCTGCTGCTGCATCGTGATGAACCCGGTCACGCGCCACGGGTTCGAGACCGACGCGTTCGAGAAGCACAGCGTCTTGCCGCCGCCCTCGCTCGCGAACTCGGCCGTGTCCACGTACTCGGGCTCGATGGCCTGGAGCCACGGCTGGTCGGCCGGGCCCTCGGGCACGACCTCGCGCTGCGCGAGCTGGCGGTCGTAGTCCGCCTGGACGAACCACTCGGAGTCGGCGCCGCCGGACTCCTCGCTCGCGGGGCTCTCCTCGGCCGAGGTCTCCCCGCCCGTGTCGGTGGGGGTGTCGGTCGTGCAGGCGGCCGCGAGGAACAGCGTGGCCACCGCCGTGCCGGCCAGGAGTGCTCGTGTACGTCGCATGTCCTTCTTCTCCTTGGTGAGACGTCGTCGTCCCGCAACGTGCGGGGAAGGGGTACAGCTCGGGTGCCGGCGCACGGTCGTGCGCGGGGGTCCGGCAGGGGTCGTGCGCGGGGTGGTCGCGCGGGCGGCGTCGCCGGGCGCGCGGGGCTCAGGCGTTCGCGGGGGCGGGCTCCTTCGGTGCAGGGGTCGGGCCCGCCGCCGGCGGGGCGTCGGGGGTGGACGAGCGGCGCCGCGACCGGCGCGGCAGCGCGGCGTAGGCGACGGCCGCGATGATGATCACGCCCTGCACGGCGGGGCGGATCGTCGACGGGAGGCTGAGCTGGTTGAAGAGGGTGAACAGCGCCTCGAGCGTGAGCGCGCCCGCCATCGCGGCGATCACGGTCCCCCGCCCGCCGCCGAGGACGACGCCCCCGAGCACGACGGCGGTGATCGCCATGAACTCCAGCCCCTGCCCGACCTGGGCGGTGACGCCCGCGTAGCCGCCGATGAGGACGGCCGCGACGGTCGCCATGAAGCCCGAGAGGAGGAAGGCGCGCGTGCGCACCCACCACACGGAGCCGCCCGCGTAGCCCGCCGCGACGTCGTTGTCCCCCGTGGCGACGAGCGTGCGGCCGAACGGGCGGCGCATGAGCAGGGCCGCGGCCACGCCGAGCACGACGACGACGAGCAGCGCGTACGGCACCTGGAACTGCCCCGGGTTGTCGGGGATGCCCCCGCGTCCCCACTGTCGGAAGCCGTCGGTGAGGGCGCCCGTGGGTGCGCCGCCGGTCCAGAGCCGGATCGCGCCGTAGAGCACGAGCATCATGCCGAGCGTCGTGATGAACGACGGCACCTTGAGCAGCGTCGTGACGAGACCGTTGACCAGCCCGACCGCGAGGCCGAAGACGACCATGAGCGCCATGACGGGCCAGGTCATCGAGTCCTCGCCGTCCATGAGCTTCGCCGCGATGACGACCTGGGCTCCGACGAGCGAGCCGACCGACAGGTCGAACTCGCCGGAGACGATGACGAAGTACTGGCCGATCGCGAGGATGATCAGCGGCGCGGCCTTCTTGACGAAGGCCATGAGCGACATCGGCTCCCCGAACGACGGGTTCATCACGAGGATCGCCACGAAGACGAGCACGAGGAGCGCGAACACGGTCCAGCTGCCGCCCGCGGTGAGGCGCTCGAGCCAGCCGGCCCGCGGCGCGCGCGCCGGGATGCTCCGGCGCGTGGTGTCGGTGGTCATGCGGACGCACCTCCGGTGCGGGTCGGGCGGAAGCGGGCCCGGCTGCTCGCCGGGTCGATCTGGCGCCGGGCGTACAGGGCGACGGCGGCGATGATGATGACGCCGCGCAGCACGTCCTTGAAGAACGGGTCGACGTCGAGCACGTTGAACACCGTGTCGAGCACGGCGAGGATCAGCACGCCGCCCACCGTCCCGACGACCGAGCCGCGGCCGCCCATGAGGAGCGTCCCGCCGAGGACGACGGCGGCGATCGAGTCGAGGTCGAGGCCGTAGGAGTAGACGAGCGCGTTGCCGGTGCCGAAGCGCGCGGCGATGAGCAGGCCCGCGATACCCGCGCAGACCGAGCACAGCACGTGCGCGAGGACCAGGGTCCGGTCCGTGCGGATGCCCGAGAGCCGCGCCACGTCGGTGTTCCCCCCGACGGCGAACATGTGGTAGCCGGGGCGGGTGCGCGTCAGGAGCACGACACCCACGACCGCGACGAGCAGCATGACGATCGTCGAGACCGGGACCGGCCCGACGCGCGTGTACCCGAACATCTGGAACGAGGCGGGCACCTCCCCCGCCGGGCCCTTGAACTGCGTGTCGAGGTAGCCCTTGATGATGAGCCCGACGCCGAGCGTCGCGATGAACGCGTTGACGCGCAGCTTCGCGATGACGAGCCCGTTGACGAGGCCGACGACCGCCGCGACGCCCACCGCCGCGAGGACGCCGAGCCAGACGCGCGACGGGTCGCCCGCCATCGTCGTCGCGCCGACGATCGAGCTGAGCGCGACCACGTAGCCGACGGACAGGTCGAGCGAGCGGCACAGGATGGCGAACGTCTGCCCGATCGCGACGAAGCCGAGCAGGCTCGTCTGCGTGAGCATGTACGCCGTGTTCGCCGTGCTGAACAGGTTGCCGCCGCCCACGGCCACGAGGACGCCGGCGATCACGAGGATCCCGACGAGGGCGAGGTAGACGATCTCCGTCGACCCCAGCCGGCGGCGGCGCGCGGGCGCGCGGCGCGCGGTGGGGGCGGCGGTCGCGACCGCGGTGCTCATCGGTGCTCCTTCGGGCCGTCGGGGGCGTGCGGGGCGCTGCGGGGCGCGGTCCCGGGCTCCGCGCCCGGGAGGTCGTCGGCGTCGGCGAGGGCGCCGAGGTCGACCTGGACGTGCTCGCCGGAGGTGTCCTCGCCCGCGCCCGTGGCGAGCGCCATGACGGTCTCCTCGTCGCTGCCCGCGGGGAGCTCGCCCGCGAGGCGGCCGTCGCGCATGACGAGCACGCGGTCGGCCATGGCGACCACCTCGGGGAGCTCGGACGAGATGAACAGGACGGCGACGCCGTTCGCCGTGAGCTCGCGCATGAGGTCGTAGACCGCGCGCTTGGCGCCCACGTCGATGCCGCGCGTGGGCTCGTCGAGCACGATGACCTGCGGGTCCGTGACGAGCCACTTCGCGAGGACGACCTTCTGCTGGTTGCCGCCCGACAGGTACTGGACCTCGGCCTCCTGCGAGCTCGCGACGAGCTCGAGCGAGGAGAGGATGCCCGGGATGCGCCTCGCGCGTCGGTCGGCCTGGCCGGGGACGACGGCGTCGAGCACGAGGCGCGCGTTGGCGAGGATCGACTGGCCCAGGGCGAGCCCCTCGGCCTTGCGGTCCTCGGTCACGAGCGCGAGACCGGCGCGGACCGCCTGGCGCGGCGAGCGCACGTCGACCGGCTTCCCGCCGACGAGGACGCGGCCGCGCGTGAAGCCCGCGATGCCGAAGACGCCGTGCGCGATCTCCGTGCGCCCCGAGCCCTGCAGCCCGGCGAGCGCGACGATCTCGCCCGCACGGACCTCCAGCGACACGTCGTCGACCTGGGTGTTGCCGACGCCCTCGAGCGCGAGCCGCACCTCGCCCGGGACGATCGACGGGTCCTTGTCGGGGAAGTACCCCGCGAAGTCGCGGCCGACCATCGTGCGCACGAGCCGGTCCGGGTCGATGTCCGCGGTGGGGGTCGTCAGCACGTGGTTGCCGTCCTTGAGCACCGTGATGGTGTCGCAGAGGTCGAAGATCTCCTTGAGGCGGTGCGAGACGTAGAGGATCGCGACGCCACGCTCCTTGAGCCGGTGCACGAGCTCGTAGAGGAGCTCGACCTCCTGGTCGGCGAGCGCCGCCGTCGGCTCGTCCATCGAGATGATGCGCGCGTCGTAGGAGACGGCCTTGACGATCTCGACGATCTGCTGCTGCGCCACGGACAGCGAGCCGACGCGCGTCCACGACGCGAGCCCGGTCAGCCCGAGCTCGGTGAGCAGGGCGGTCGTGTCCGCGTGCATGCGCCGCCGGTCGACGAGGCCCGCGCGGCGCGGCTCACGGCCGAGGTAGACGTTCTCGGCGACGGACCGCTCGGGCAGGAGGTTGAACTCCTGGAACACCGTCGACACGCCCGCGTGCTGCGCGGCGAGGGGCGAGGCGAACGTCGTCGTCTCACCGTCGAGCTCGAGCGTGCCCGCGTCCGGGCGGTGCACGCCCGCGATGATCTTCATGAGGGTCGACTTGCCTGCGCCGTTCTCGCCGACGAGCGCGTGGACCTCGCCCGGACGCACGTCGAGGTCGATGTCGCGCAGCACGGAGTTGCCGAAGAACTCCTTGCCGATGCCGCGCAGGCGCAGGAGCGGGCGGTCGTCGCCCTCCCCCGCGGCAGGCCGCGGCTCGCGCGTCGTCGTCGCGGTCACGACGCGACCTCGACCCAGCCGCCCGTCCGCACCGACGCGGCCACGGCGTCGGCGAGCCGCGCGGCCCGCAGGCCGTCGTCGAACGTGGGCAGGCCGTCCGGGACGCTGCCGCCGATGGCCGCGGCGGTGTCGGCGACGAGCGCGTCGAAGCAGTCCTGGTAGCCCTGGGCGTGGCCCGCGGGGAGGCGCGAGTACCGGGCCGCCGCCGGGGAGAGCGCCTCGGGGTCGCGCACGAGGAGGCGCGACGTGGTGCGCCGGCCCTCCCAGAGCGTCTCGGGCTGCTCCTGGTCGAACGCCAGGGTCGACTCCGAGCCGGAGATCTCGAGGTAGAGCCGGTTCTTGCGGCCGGCCGACACCTGGGAGATCACGGCCGAGCCGAGCGCGCCACCGTCCGTGGCGTACTGGAGCGTCACGGCGTCCTCCGTCGCGACCTCGTGCACGACGCCGTCGGCGCCCCGGCGCTGCGGGTTCACCGTGGCCGACTGCGCGACGAGACGCACGATGCGCTGGCCCGTCGTGAACTCCAGCAGGTCGCAGAAGTGGGAGCCGATGTCGCCGAACGCGCGGCTCGCGCCGCCCAGCGCGGGGTCGACGCGCCAGTTGTCGTCGGAGTCGCGCAGGAGCCAGTCCTGCAGGTACGAGCCGTGCACGAGCGAGACGGTGCCCACCTCGCCGCGGCGCACGCGCTCGCGCGCCTCGCGGACCATGGGGTGGAAGCGGTAGGTGAAGGGCACGACGGCGACGCGGCCGTCCAGGTCGCGCGCCGCGGCCGCGAGGCCGGCGAGCTCGACAGCCCCCGCGACGTCGGTCGCGAGCGGCTTCTCGCACACCACGTGCTTGCCGGCGGCGAGCGCCGCGCGCGCCAGGGGGACGTGCAGGTGGTTGGGCGTGCACACGTGCACCACGTCGACCTCGGGGTCGGTGAGCAGCTCCTCGACCGTCGCGACGGCGCGCTCGGCACCGAGGCCCGGCGCGGCCGCTCGCGCGATGTCGAGGTCGGCGGCGGCGACGCTCACGACGCGTCCTCCGCCCGTGCGCACGGCCCGGGCATGGACCCCGCCCATGAACCCGGTGCCGAGGATCCCGGCGCGGTACCCGGCGGCGGGCAGTCCGAGCTCGTCGGGGCTGCTGGCGGGGAAGGTGCTTCGGGCGGTCGAGGCCCCTGGCGTGGTCGCTCCCGGGAGGGGCGTCTCCGGCTCCAGCACCGGGGTACGCACGTCCTGCGCGACGTCGTCGGCTCGCATGGATGACAACGTAGGGGCACTTATGTCGAGGGTCAAGCAAAAGCCGGACATTGATCGTCACGGTTAGATAACCCAAGCCGCGAAACAAATGTGAAGGCTCACACGGCCGGTCCGGACGCGGGCACGCCACCGCCCCCGGCCGTCGGACGACCGGGGGCGGTGGCGTGTCGGACTGCCCCCCACCCGCCGGGCGGCACGGCCGACCGGCGGGGAGACTGCGGTGCTACTTGGTCGAGAACGCGGCGTCGAAGGCCGCCTCGGGCGCGTCGAACGCGTACTTCTTGACGAACTCCAGCGCCTCGGGCGCGCCGACGAGACGGTCCATGCCCGCGTCCTCCCACTCGACCGAGATCGGACCCTCGTAGCCGATCGTGTTGAGCATGCGGAACGCGTCCTCCCACGGCACGTCGCCGTGGCCCGTGGAGATGAAGTCCCAGCCGCGGCGCGGGTCGGCCCAGGCCAGGTGCGAGCCCATCCGGCCGTTGCGGCCGTTGTGCATCCGCTTCTTCGTGTCCTTGCAGTCCACGTGGTAGATGCGGTCCTTGAAGTCCCACAGGAAGCTCACCGGGTCGAGGTCCTGCCAGACCATGTGGCTCGGGTCCCAGTTGAGGCCGAACGCCTCCCGGTGCCCGATCGCCTCGAGCGTGCGGACCGTCGTCCAGTAGTCGTACGCGATCTCGCTCGGGTGCACCTCGTGCGCGAACCGGACGCCGACCTCGTCGAACACGTCGAGGATCGGGTTCCAGCGGTCCGCGAAGTCCTGGTACCCGGCGTCGATCGCCTCCTGGGACACGGGCGGGAACATCGCGACGTACTTCCAGATCGCCGAGCCGGTGAAGCCCACGACGGTCTTCACGCCCAGCTTCGCCGCGAGGCGCGCGGTGTGCTTCATCTCCTCCGCGGCACGCTGGCGCACGCCCTCGGGGTCGCCGTCGCCCCACACGACGTCCGGCAGGATGTCGCGGTGGCGCTGGTCGATCGGGTCGTCGCACACCGCCTGGCCCTTGAGGTGGTTCGAGATCGCGTAGACCTTGAGGTCGTACTTGGCCAGCAGGTCGAGCTTGCCCTGGACGTACTCGTCGTCGTCCCAGCGCCAGGGGTCGAGGTGGTCGCCCCAGCACGCGATCTCCAGGCCGTCGTAGCCCCAGCCGGACGCGAGGCGTGCCACCTCCTCGAACGGCAGGTCGGCCCACTGCCCGGTGAAGAGGGTGATCGGTCGTGCCATGGTCGTGTCTCCTTCGGTCGTTCTCGGTTCGTGCCCGGGGTCACCGGGCGGACGTCTTGGTCAGGGAGCGGGGCTCGTCGCCCGCGGCCTCGTCGGCGCCGGACGCGCGCGCGCGGCGCCGCACGACGACGTAGCCCCCGGCGAGCAGCAGCGCGGCGACCACGGCGACGGCGACCCACACGAGCGCGCTCGTCGAGCCCTCGTCCGTGGCGGTGCCCTCTTCCGCGGCGCCGTCGCCCGCGGCGTCGTCACCCGCGGCGGCGTCGTCGCCGGCCGCGTCGGCACCCGCCGCGTCACCCTCCGCGCCGGCGGCGTCGCCGTCCTCCTGCGCCGCCGCGTCGTCGCCCTCGCGCGGGGCGGGCTCCGGCAGCGGCACGACGTCGACCTGCGCCGTCGCGGTGGCCTCGGCGGGGTGCGTGATCGTCGCGGTGAGCGTCCAGTTGCCGTCGGCGAGGACGCCCGGGTCGGACGTGTACCAGCCGACGCCCTCGGACGCCGACCGCAGCGTGAGGGGGCCGACGGTCTCGCCGGCCGCGGACTCCCCCGTCACGGAGACGTCGGCCGCCTCCTCGACGGGGTGGCCGTCGACCTTCCACGTGAGGTTCGCGGAGACTCCGCCCTGGCCGTCCGTGCCGAGCGAGATGACGACGTCGCCGCCGTGGGCGCCGGCCGGTGCCGCGCCGACGAGCGCGAGCGCGCCGCCGAGCAGGACGCCCAGCGCCGCGGTGAGGAGCGCGCGGGCACGGAGCCGCGCGGGGGCGGTCGTCCGGCGGCGCAGCAGGAGCCGCGTGCCGCCCGGAGGCCGGGGGCTGGTGCGCTGGCGGTGCGTAGGGGACATCGGGTCATCACCTCGTCGTGGGTCCGTGTGCGGTGGGGGCGGCGGTCGTCGCCGGTCCCCCGGGGTGCCCCGGCGCCGGGCCGGAGCGCCCGTTCCCGGGCGCCGGGGCCGGAGACCCGGAGGTCCCCGTCGTGCTCGTCGTGCGGGCAGCGTACGGTCGGCCCGGCCGATGGGCCGCCCGGACGCCCGAGCGCCCGCGCGCCGAGCGCGGTGCCCGGCGGGCCGGTGCTCAGCGCACCGACCCGCCGGAGCTCGTCAGGAGCAGGACCGGGCCGCGTAGTCCGCCGTCCCGGAGAACGTCCTCCCCTCGGCGTCCGTGGCGGTCACGGTCACGGTGCCCGCGTCGACCGCGACGGCGCGCGACGCGAACGACTGGTACGCGTTCGCACCGGGCGCGACGTCCGCGACCTGCTTCGACCCGTACGGGGTCTCGAGCGTGATCGCGAGCGGGACCGTGTCGTCGTTCGTCGCGCGGACCGCGACGAACACCTTGCCGGCCATGCAGCGCGTCTCCGCGGTGATGGTCACGGCGATCGGCTCGGTCTCGTCCTCGACCACCCGGAAGTGGCCGAAGGACGCCGGAGCACCCGTGTCGGCCGACGCCCCGAGGGCGAAGAGACCGATCTTGGCGTCCGCGGCGGGCGCGTTGGTCACGCTCTCGTCGAACGTGGTCCACGTCTCGCCGTCCGCGCTGTACGCGCCGGTGAACGTGTCACCGGAGCGCGTGAGGCGCAGGTGCCACACCGACTCGGCGAGGCTCCCCGTCTGCGGCTGCGGGTTCTGCACCACGCCGCCGACCTCGCTGCGCAGCTCGATCCGGGCGTTGCGCGCCTGGCCGGCCTGGTTGTCGACCACGTAGTCGAGCTTCACGTAGTCGTCGTCGCCGCCGTAGACGATCAGACCGCCCTGCTGGTACTGACGGTCGAACGCGGAGCCGTCGACGACGGTCTCGACCGTCCACTCGTCACCCGGCTGGTCCTGCAGCACGATGTTCGGCACCGGGCGGTTGTCCGTCCCGTAGATGTCCGTGGGCGTCGTGTCGATCTGCAGGGAGCCGTCCGTCACGCGGTAGCCGGTCGGGTCCTCGCGGACGATCGACCAGCGGCACGTGTCGAGGGCGTCGCCGTCGAACTCGTCGTCCGGCCCGGGGGCCGCCGCCGTGTCGTCGGGCGTGATGTGGAACCAGTCGAACTCGGCGTCGACGACCGGGGTGGTCGTGTTGTTGCCCTTGAGGGCCACGAGCCCGATCTTCGCGTTCTCCAGGTCGGCGATCGACTTGGTCTGCGGCATCGTCGTGAAGTCGATGCCGTCGGCCGAGTAGGCCGCCTGGAGGCTCGCGCCGTCGCTGACGAACCGCACGTAGACCGTGTCGGGGTAGTCGGCACCGAGCGCGGCCGAGTTGGACTCGTTGACCTCGTTCGGCTGGGCGTTCTCCTCACGGATGAACTGGAAGATCCGCGTCGCCGGGTCCGCCGCGGCCGACCGGCCCTGGAGGACCATCTTCGCGTAGTTGTCCTGGTCCTCCCAGATCAGCAGACCGGCCTGCTGGTACTGCTGGCGGGCCGGCAGGGTCACCTTGGCGGTGGCCGTGAACGGTCCGTCCGGGAGGTCCTGGAGCACCAGGTTCGGCACGGCGGTGTTGTCCGTCCCGTAGAAGTCCCGCGTCGCCGTGGGGACCACCAGGCGCCCGTCGCGCACGACGAGGTTCTGGTCGCGGTTCGTCACGGTCCAGCGGTCCTCGTCCAGGTCGGTGCCGAGGAAGTCGTCCGAGCGGCCGGAGAGGCAGAGCCCCGGACCGGTCTCGGGCGCCTTGACGGTCACCGTCGTGT
This sequence comes from Cellulosimicrobium sp. 4261, assembly GCF_040546915.1. Classification (NCBI taxonomy): domain Bacteria; kingdom Bacillati; phylum Actinomycetota; class Actinomycetes; order Micrococcales; family Promicromonosporaceae; genus Cellulosimicrobium; species Cellulosimicrobium sp. 4261. The sequence continues at coordinate 263,321 of NZ_JBEPOQ010000006.1, read as the reverse complement.
ACTCGACCGAGTACGCCCCGCGCTCGTCGGTGGCCCGCACCTGGAGCCGGTAGGTGCCCGGCTGGTCGTACGTGACCGCGAACGAGTCGGTGCCGTCGACGAACCCGTCGCCGAGGCCCGCGTCCCACGCGAAGGTGACGGCCTCGTCCTCGGGGTCCGTCGCCGTGACCGACGCCGTGACCTCGAGCGGGGCGGTGCCCTCCGTCGGGGTGACCTCGAACGTGTCGATGGTCGGGCGCACGTTGTCCGTGACGCCGCGGCCGTCGAACTCGAGCCAGTTGACGTTCATCTGGCCGGCCACGTTGACGAAGTAGAGCGTCCCCGTGCCCTCGGGCACGTCGGTGATCTCCGTCGTCGCCATCGTGTACGCCTGCCAGTCACCGGTGTTCGGCACGGTCACCCGGCCGATCTCCGGACCGTCGGGCGCGTCCCAGCGCACGGACACCGTGCCGCCCGCGGGCGACGCGACGCGCATGCCGAGACCCTCGACGTTGTAGAGCGACATGGGCTCGTAGGCCCACCAGTCGCCGACCTCGATGAAGCCGATGTTCTGGCCGCCGCCCGCGCTGTCGCCGGTCTGCTCCGTCTGGACGCCCGGGTCGCCACCGCTCGTCGAGCCGGCGAGGCGGCCCGTCGAGGTGTAGTACTCGGCCTGGAGCAGCTTCGGCTGCAGGATCTGGAGCGAGTTCGTCGTGAGCGGGACGCCCACCTCGCCGCCGTCGTCGGTGTAGAACGCCTCGAGCACCCAGAAGATGTTGGCCTCGAGCCCGTGGCCCTCGTCGCGGGCCGTCTGCATGACGCCCTCGCAGCCGGTCAGCTCCTCCATCGGGTGCGCGTGGGCGTCGTGCCCGAGCGCGGTCATCATCATGAGGTTGGAGCAGTCCACCTCGCCGTCGGGGTCCTCGACCTCGACGACGTAGCGCACCTGGTCGCCCCACTCGAACACGCCACCGTTGTCCGGGAACGTGATCGTCACGCTCGGCGCCTGGTTCCCGACGACGATGCTGACGTTCGCGAAGCCCGTCTGACCGTTCGCGTCGGTCGCCACGAGCTGCGCGGTGTAGCTGCCGTTCTCCGTGTAGGTGTGCACCGGGTTCGCCTCGGTCGACGGGTCGGACCCGTCGCCGAACGTCCACTGCAGCGAGATCGGGTCGCCCGCCGGGTGGCGGGTGCCCTCCGAGGAGAACTGCACCGTGAGAGGCGCGGCGCCGCTGGTCACGTCCGCGCTGGCGCGGGCGATCGGCGTCGGGTCACCCTGCACGTAGTTGACCTTGTAGATGCCCGACGTCGTGTTGTTGCCGCCGAAGCCCTGGCCCCAGTCGATGACGTAGAGCGAGCCGTCCGGACCGAAGTCGAAGTCCATCGCGCGGTAGAAGCCCGCCGCGGGGTCGAAGTGCTTCGGCAGGATCCGGTTGATGTCGACGAGCTCGTCGCGGTTCTCCCCGTCGAGCTGGAACGAGTACATCTTGCCCTGGTTCCACTCACCGAAGATCGCCTTGCCGTCCCAGTACTCGGGCCACTTGACGTCCGACTCGAGCTCCGGGTCGTAGTCGTAGACGGGGCCGCCCATGGGCGCACCGCCGCCGCCGATCTCGGGGAAGAGCGGGTTGCCGGCGTAGTTGTACCAGACGTCGGCCGCGACGGCCGGCGGGAGCTGGGTGAGGCCGGTGTTGTTCGGCGAGTCGTTCACGGGCCCGTTGGCGCAGTCGAACGCCTGGCCGGACTGGCCGGTCGCGAAGTTGTAGTCGATGTACGCCGCGTTGTCACCGGTGCAGTACGGCCACCCGTAGAAGCCCGGCTCCGCGACGATGTTCCACTCGACGGTGTTCCCCGGGCCGCGGCTCGGGTTGGCGTTCTGCGCGTCGGGACCGTAGTCGCCGACGAGCACGTTGCCCGTCTTCTGGTCCACGCCGATGCGGAACGGGTTGCGGAAGCCCATCGCGAAGATCTCGGGCTTCGTCTTGTCCGTCCCCGGGGCGAACATGTTCCCCTCGGGGATCGTGTACGTGCCGTCGTCCTCCGGGTGGATGCGCAGCACCTTGCCGCGGAGGTCGTTGGTGTTCGCCGACGTGCGCTGCGCGTCGTACGACGTGCGGCCCGCGCGCTCGTCGAGCGGCGCGTAGCCGGCCGACTCGAACGGGTTGGTGTTGTCGCCCGTGACGATCACGAGGTTGTCGTCGCCGTCGAAGACCATGTCACCACCCGCGTGGCAGCACGTCTCGCGCTGCGTCGGGATGACGAGGACCTTCTCCTCGCTCGCGGCCGAGATCGTCCGGGTCGCCTCGTCGTACGTGAAGCGCGAGACGCGGTTGTGCGGCCCGTCCGTCCCGACGTCCTGCGGCGACCAGAAGAGGTACACCCAGCCGTTCTCCCCGAAGTCCGGGTCCAGGACGACGCCCGTGAGCCCGTCCTCGTTGGCCTGCGTGACCGCGAGGGTCATCGCCGTCGTGGTCTGGTTGCTCTCCGGGTCGATGAGGCGGACGCGCCCGTCGCGCTCGACGTAGAAGACCGTCCCGTCCGGGGCGACGTCGAGCATCATCGGGTTGGACGTCTCCTCGTCGAGCGAGACGACCTCGTAGCTGTCCGACTGCGACGCGGCGCAGTCCGACGGCACGACGCCCGCGGCGGTCTGGATGCCGCCGAGCAGGTGCTGGAGGAACTCCGGCTCCGCGTAGGACTCGTTCGTGTGGCCGCCGCCGGTGTACCACGAGCGGCCGCCGTCGTACGCCTGGCACCAGGCGATCGGGTGGTCGGCGCCCATCGCGCCCGACCCCGCGGTGTAGGACTTCTCGTCCAGGCTCGCGAGCACGTGCACGGTGTCACGCGGGTTGGTGCGGTAGTTGTACCACTCGTCGTACCGGTCCCAGCGCGACGGCAGGTGCGCCGTCGACTCGTGCGCGTGGTCCTCGACCTTGACGGTCGCGTCCTGGTTCTGCGGGTGGCTGTTGAAGTACGCGCCGACCAGCTCGCCGTACCACGGCCAGTCGTACTCGGTGTCGGACGCCGCGTGGATGCCCGCGTACCCGCCGCCGTTCTGGATGTAGCGCTCGAACGCGGCCTGCTGGTCGTCGTTGAGGACGTCGCCCGTCGTGGACAGCCACACGACGGCGTCGTACTGCGCGAGGTTCTCGTCCGTGAACGCTCCTGCGTCCTCGGTCGAGGTCACCTCGAAGTCGTTCTCCTCGCCGAGCTGCTGGATCGCCGCGATGCCCGCGGGGATCGACCCGTGCCGGAACCCGGCGGTCTTGCTGAAGACGAGCACGTCGAACGGTGCGGTGTCGGCGGCGGCGGCGACCGGAGCCGCCGGAGCGACGCTCCCGGCGGCGGGGGCCGCCGTGGCCGACACCGCCGTCGCGATGGTCAGGGGGAGAGCGATCGCCGCCGCGGCTGCCGCCGCGACCGTCCGCCTCATGGCGAGCGATCCTCCTAGCACGTTTCTCACAAGGTCTCCTCGTCGAGATGGGGAATCAGTGCTGCGCTCCGCCGGGTGCCGCCATCGGCCGGCCGCCGTCCCGGGATTTCGACCGACAATTTTGATTGCCCGTCGTACTAAATGCGCGCCATCGTTGCGCGCCCGTCCTCCTTTCCTCCGATCCGGTTCCGGTCGGCCGCGCTGCGCTGCAACGGCCGACACCGTCGGTCCGGTGTCCGGGTCGGCCTCCGCCCCACGGGCCGACCCGGACTCGATACTACGGCTGGACCCAGCCTCCGGACGCCGCGCTGCGCTCGACCGCGTCGAGCACGCGCTGGACCACCAGGCCGTCCGCGAAGGTCGGCGCCGGGTGCGTCCCGGCGGCGATGCCCTCGACCAGGTCGACGACCTGGTGCGTGAAGGCGTGCTCGTAGCCGAGGCCGTGGCCCGCGGGCCACCAGTGCCCGACGTACGCGTGCTGCGGCTCCGTCACGACGATGCGGCGGAAGCCCGCGACGGCCGGGTCGTCGGCGGCGTCGAAGTAGTGCAGGACGTTCATGTCCTCGAAGTCGAACGCGACCGAGCCCTTCGACCCGTTGATCTCCAGGCGGATCGCGTTCTTGCGGCCGTAGGCGAACCGGGTCGCCTCGAACGTGCCGATCGCGCCGCCGGACATCCGCGCGAGGAAGATCGCGGCGTCGTCCACGGTGACGGGGCCGCGCTCGGTGCCGCCCTGTCCCGAGAGCCCGGCGAACTCCGTCGCGACCGGACGCTCCTTGACGAACGTCTCGAGCAGCCCCGAGACGCTCGTGATCCGCTCGCCGGTGATGAACTGGGCGAGGTCGATGACGTGCGCGCCGATGTCGCCGAGCGCGCCGCTGCCCGCCTTGGTCTTGTCCAGCCGCCACGACAGGGGCGCGTCCTCGTCCGCGATCCAGTCCTGGAGGTACTGCGCGCGTACGTGCCGCACGGTACCGATGCGGCCGTCGGCCACGAGCTGGCGCGCGAGCTGGATCGCCGGCACGCGACGGTAGGTGAAGCCCACCATCGCGACCTGTCCGCGCTGCGCGGCGGCCTCGGCGGCCGCGACCATCTTCTCGGCCTCGGCCACGGTGTTCGCGAGCGGCTTCTCGCAGAGCACGTGCTTGCCTGCCTCGAGCGCGGCGATCGCGATCTCGGCGTGGGTGTCGCCGGGCGTGCACACGTCGACGAGGTCGACGTCGTCCCGGCCGACGAGCGCCTGCCAGCTCGTCTCCGTGGACTCCCAGCCGAGCCGCTGCGCGGCGGCGGCGACCGCCTCCGGGTTGCGGCCGCCGAGGACCCGCATCCGCGGGTCGAGAGGGAGGTCGAAGAACCGGGGGGCGGTCCGCCAGGCCTGCGAGTGCGCTGCCCCCATGAACGAGTACCCGACCATGCCGACGCCGAGCTGCGCGCCGTCGTTTCCTGCCATGACGTTCCTTCCGTGCTCCTCACGGCGCACGCCCACGGTCCGGCCGGGCGGTACCCGGGCGGACCGTGGGCGTGGTCCGCGTGCTTCCTGCTGCGTGCTGACGGGTGTCAGCGGGTCCGTCAGGACTGGAACGCGCTCGGCAGGTACTGGTCGACGTTGTCCTTCGTCACGACGGGCGCGAAGAGCTGGACCGTGCGCGGGACGCCGGACGACGCGAGGTCGCTGAGGTTCTTCTCGTGCGCGACGAGGCGGGCGAGCTTGATGCCGTCCGCGGCCTGGGTCGACGGGTAGACGACCGTCGCCTGGAGGACCGAGTCGCCGGCCTTGATGTGCTCCATCACGTTCGCCGAGCCGGCGCCGCCGACCATGAAGAACTCGTCGCGGCCCGCGTTCTCGATCGCGGAGAGCACGCCGACGCCCTGGTCGTCGTCGTGGTTCCAGATGGCGTCGATCTGCGGCGCGGCCTGGAGGAGGTTGGCCGTCGCGGCCTCGCCGCCCTGGACCGTGAAGTCCGCGGCGACGCGGTTGTCGACGTCGAGGCCGCAGTCGGACAGCGCGTCCTCGAAGCCCTGGCTGCGGTCCTGCGTGAGCGGGAGCGAGTCGATGCCGGCGATCTCGGCCACCACGGCGTCCGGGTTGTCGCCCAGCTGCTCGCAGATGTACTGGCCGGCGCTCACGCCCATGCCGTAGTTGTCGCCGAGCACCGTCGTGCGGGCGGCGAAGGGGCTGGAGAACTCGCGGTCGACGTTGATGACCGGGATCCCGGCCTCCATGGCCTGGGTCGCGACGTCGGTGAGCGCGGCGCCGTCGAACGGCAGGAGCACGATCGCGTCGACGCCGTCGTTGATGAAGCCCTCGATCTGGCTGATCTGGACGTTCACGTCGTTCGTGCCGTCGGCGACACGGAGCTCGACGTCCTCGTACTTCTCGGCCTCGGCCTCCGCCGCGCTCGTGATGGCGCCCATCCAGCCGTGGTCGGCGGCGGGGGCCGAGAAGCCGATGACGATCGGGTCGCCCGGCGCGTCGTTGTCGGAGACGGCCTGGTTGCTGCTGCCGCCGCCGTCGCCTTCCGCGGTGTTCTCGGTGGTCGGGGTGTTCGACGTGCAGGCCGTGGCGATCAGGGCGATCGACGCGGCGGAGACGGTCGCGATCGCGAACCGACGACGGAGGGTGGTGCGTGCGGACATGGGATCTCCTTCGATGCTGTCCTGCGGGAGGAACTGCGGGGGGGACGAGGGGTGCTGCTCCGGATGGTGCGGAGCTGCGGTCGGACCGGAGGGCCGGGGTCGCGCGACTACGTGGTCCGCCGCGCCAGGCGCTGCTGGAGCAGCACCGCGCCGACGATGATCACGCCCTTGGCGATGGCCTGGACCGAGCTGTCGACGTTGTTGATGATGAAGACGTTGGTGAGCGTCGTGAAGATGAGGACGCCCAGGACGGTGCCGACGATCGTGCCGCGACCGCCGGCGAGGAGCGTGCCGCCGACGACGACCGCGGCGATCGCGTCGAGCTCGAGGAGCGTGCCGTTGGTCGAGGAGCCCGCGCTGGTGCGGGCGAGGATCATGATGGCCGCGATGCCGGCGGTGAGGCCGGACAGCGCGTACACGTACACGAGGTGCCGCTGCACCTTGATGCCGGCGAGCCGGGCCGCCTCGGGATTGCCGCCGACGGCCACCGTGCGGCGCCCGAACGTCGTGCGGTTGAGGAGGAACCAGCCGAGCACCGCGACGATCGCGAAGATCCAGACGATCTTCGGGACGCCGAGGAGGTTGCCCTTGAACAGGTCGAGGAACGCGGAGTCCTTGACGACCTGGGTGCGCTTCTGGGCGATGAGCTCGGCGAGCCCTCGCGCGGCGACCAGCATCGCGAGCGTCGCGATGAACGCCACGACCTTGCCGTAGGCGATGATGAGGCCGTTGATGAGACCGGCACCCACGCCGACGGCGAGCGCGCAGATCACCATGACGGCCCAGCCGTAGGACTGCGTCGCCAGCGTCGTCGCCCAGACCGAGGCCAGCCCGAGCACGGAACCCACCGACAGGTCGATGCCGCCCGTCGTGATGACGAACGTCATGCCGATGCTCACCACCCCGAGGACCGCGCCCAGGCTGAGGATGGTCATGAGGTTGCTGACGCTCGCGAACCGCTCGCCGCCCGTCGCGAAGCCCACGACGCACAGGAGCAGCAGCGCGACCACGAGGCCGAGGTTGCGTCCCGCCGGACCGCTGAGCAGCCCGCTCCTGCGAGGTGCGGCGGCCGCGCTCGCCTTCTCCACCCGAGCGGTCTCGTCGCTCGGCGCGACGGCGACCTTGTCGTCGCCCACCTTGTGCTCGCTCACGCGACACTTCCTTCCATGACGAGGTCGAGCACTCCGTGCTCGTCGATCGAATCTGCGGGTCCCTGGTGCACGACGCGGCCCTCGGAGACGACGAGCACGCGGTCGGCGAGACCCAGGACCTCGGGGATCTCGCTGGAGACGACGACGACGGCGGCGCCCTCGTCGGCCAGGCGGCGGATGAGCGCGTAGATCTCGGCCCGAGCCCCGACGTCGACGCCGCGCGTCGGCTCGTCGAGGAGCAGGACGCGGCAGCCGTGGACGAGCCAGCGGGCGAGCATCGCCTTCTGCTGGTTGCCGCCCGACAGGGTGCGGATCGCGCGGTCGACGCCCGCGGGACGGAGCTCGAGCGAGTCCGCCTGCTCCTTGGCGGCGCGCCGCTCGGCCCTCTCGTCGAGGAAGCCGCCGCGCGCGAAGCGGGCGAACGTCGACAGGGTGACGTTGCGGTAGACCGGCTCGTCGAGCAGCAGTCCCTGGCTCTTGCGCTCCTCGGGCGCGAGGCCGATCCCGGCGTCCACCGCGGCGGCCACGGAACCGGCGCGGAGCTTCTTGGAGTCCACCGTGACCGTGCCCGCGGTCGCTCGACGCGCGCCGTAGATCGTCTCGATGATCTCCGAGCGGCCCGCGCCCACGAGCCCGGCGAGACCGACGATCTCTCCGGCGCGTACCTGGAGCGACACGTCCTCGAACACGCCGCGCAGGCCGAGGCCCGCCACGTCGAGCACGACCGGGGCGTCGTCCGACGGGCCGTCCGTGACGGGGAACACGTACTCGACGGAGCGCCCCGTCATGAGGGTGATGAGCTGCGCCGTCGGCGTCTCGGACACCGCGAGGTTCTGCGCGACGGTCCGGCCGTCCTTGAGGACCGTGATGCGGTCGCCGATCTCGCGGATCTCCTCGAGCCGGTGGGAGATGTAGACCACCGCGACCCCGGCTCGCGTGAGCTCCTTGACCACGCGGAAGAGGTTGGCGACCTCCTCGGAGTCGAGCACCGCCGAGGGCTCGTCCATGATGATGACCCGCGCGTCGTGCGAGAGGGCCCGCGCCATGGAGACGATCTGCTTGCCCGCGGCCGAGAGGTGCTCGACCTCCTTGGTCGGCGAGATCTCCGAGTGCCCGAGGCGCCGGAGCAGGTCGCGCGTCTTGCGCACCGCCTCCCGGCGCTGCGAGAACCCGAGCGTCGACAGCTCGTGCCCGAGGTAGACGTTCTCCGCGACGGTCAGGCCGTCGACGACGTCGAGCTCCTGGTACATCGTCGCCACGCCGTGCTTCAGCGCCGCCACGGGGTCGGAGATGGTGATGGGCTCGCCGTCGAGCAGGATCCGGCCCTCGGTGGGCTGGTGAGCACCGGCGAGCACCTTGATGAGCGTGGACTTGCCGGCCCCGTTCTGGCCGAGGAGACAGTGGACCTCGCCCGGGAGGATCTCGAGATCGACGCCGTCGAGCGCACGAGCCCCGGGGAAGACCTTGACGATGCCCTGCATCTGCAGGAGCGGCTGGGGAGGGTCTGCGGTGACCATGCGGTGAACCTAGCGAACCTTTTGACGAGCGTCAATCATAAGGTTGTCGTCTTTTGCCACTGTTACCACTCCGTGACCGACAAAAGTGTGCGCGCCCTTGGCGCCCGATGGGAACGCTCCCGCCGCTCGGTGCACGTCATGGGTTGCGGCAGAGGCGGTAGGGTCCGGCAGGCCCTGCACGAGCAGGGATGCCGGGAAGCTCGACGTGCGATCGGGGGCCAGGGGGAGCTCGAGGGGCGGTCGTCGCCCGGACCGGAGGGCCGTCGTCGGACCTCCACACCTTTCGACGACGTCCATGTCGCCTTGGGAGGGGACAGTAGGGTACCTTTTGGCGATCGTCAAGCAAAAGCCGATGACTCGTCCGCATGGTACGGACGACCGACGAGAGGCTCCGTGATTCACTGTGCCCATGGAGGAACTGCTGAAGTTCGCGCCGCGCCCGACCGGTGCCGGCGACATGTTCCAGCTGCTCCGGGACGGTCAGCCGCGCACCCGTGCGGACCTCGCAGCGATCACGGGACAGGCGCGATCGACCATCGCCGCCCGGATCGACCTCCTCATGTCGGCCGGCCTCATCGCCCCCGCGGGCGAGGCCAGCTCGACCGGCGGGCGCCCGCCCGTGACCTTCGCCTTCAGCCCTGAGGCGCGCATCGTCCTGGCCGTCGACCTCGGCGCTACCCACGCCCGCCTGGCGGTCACGGACCTCGCGTCCAACGTGCTCGCCGAGACGGACGCGGCGCTCGCGATCGCGGACGGCCCCGACGTCGTCCTGTCGTGGGTCGCGGACACCGGCGAGAAGCTCGTCGCGACCACCGGGCGCAGCATCGACGACCTGGTCAGCGTCGGCGTCGGCCTCCCCGGACCCGTCGAGCACTCCTCCGGGCGGCCCATCAACCCGCCGATCATGCCCGCGTGGGACGACGTCGACGTCCCCGGCATCCTGCAGAAGCGGTTCGACGCCTCCGTGCTCGTCGACAACGACGTGAACATCATGGCGCTCGGCGAGCACCGCACGGCCTGGCCCGCCGTCACCGACATGCTCTTCGTCAAGGTCGCGACGGGCATCGGCTCGGGCATCATCGCCGACGGCGAGCTCCGGCGCGGCGCGCAGGGCGCCGCGGGCGACATCGGGCACGTCGCCGTCCCGAGCGCCGCCGACGTCCCGTGCCGCTGCGGGAACGTGGGCTGCCTCGAGGCCGTCGCCAGCGGCCAGGCCGTCGCCGCCGCCCTCGCCGCCGCGGGCCTCGACGCCACCACCAGCTCCGACGTCGTCGCGCTCGTGCGCGGCGGCGACCTCACCGCGAGCCAGGCCGTGCGCCAGGCCGGGCGCGACATCGGCTCCGTCCTCGCGGCGTGCGTCAGCCTGCTCAACCCCTCGCTCATCGTCATCGGCGGCATCGTCGCCGAGGCCGGCGAGCACCTCATCGCGGGCATCCGCGAGATCGTGTACCAGCGGTCGCTGCCGCTCGCGACGCAGCACCTGCGCATCGTCACCTCGCAGGCACGAGGTCAGGCCGGCGTGCTCGGTGCGAGCGCCATGGCCGTCGATCACGTACTCTCGCCCGCAGCGATCGACGCGCTCATCGCCTGAGCGCGGTCGACGGGGGCCGCTGCCCGCGCGCGCGGGCGCGACGAGTGTGACGAAGCACGAGGAGGAGTCATGACCGAGCGGAACCGTCGAGCGCTCGTGGTCCGGGGCGGGTGGCCCGGGCACGCACCCGAGGAGGCCGCCGAGCTGTTCATCCCGTTCCTCGAGGCGTCCGGCTACGACGTGACGCTCGAGGGGTCGCTCGAGGCGTACGCCGACGAGGAGTTCATGGCGAGCCTGGACCTCGTCGTGCAGTGCTGGACGATGGGCGAGATCCTCCCGGACGAGATGCGCGGGCTGCGCACCGCCATCGCGAACGGCACCGGGTTCGCGGGCTGGCACGGCGGCATCGTCGACTCGTTCCGCCTCGCGACCGACTACCTGCAGATGGTGGGCGGGCAGTTCGCCGCCCACCCGCACGACCTCGTGGACCACACGATCGAGATCGTGCCCGAGCGCGCGGACCACCCCGTCGTCGCGGGGATCGACTCGATCTCCTTGCACTCGGAGCAGTACTGGGTGCTCGCCGACTCCTACAACGACGTCCTCGCGACCACGACGATCCTCCCGCGCGACGGCGACCCGTGGCACGAGCCCGTCGTCTCCCCCGCCGTGTGGACGCGCCGCTGGGGCGCCGGACGCATCTTCGTGTGCGCGGCAGGCCACCAGCTCGCCGACCTCGAGGTGCCGCCGATCCGCACGATCGTCGAGCGCGGCATCCTCTGGGCGAGCCGCTGAGCCGGCGCGCGTGACCGCCTTCCGCGGCCTCCTCGCCTACCCGATCACGCCCCTCACCGACGACGACGCTCCCGACCTCGACGCCCTCGGCCGCCTGGTCCGGGACGCCGCCGCGGCGGGGGTCGACGGCGTCGTCGTGCTCGCGTCGTCGGGCGCCGGGGTCACGTTCGACCCGGACGAGCGCGACGCCGTCGTGCGCGCGGCCGTGTCCGCGGGGTCGACGGGCGCCACGCCGGTGCCCGTCCACGTCGCGGTGAGCGGCGCGTCGACGCGCGAGGTCCTCGCGCGGGCCCGCGCGGCGCGCGACGCGGGCGCCGACGGGCTCGTCCTCGCGCCGTTCTCCTACCTCCCGCTCGGCGAGGCGGAGGTCGTCGCGCTGTTCGAGGCGGTCGCGGCGGTCGTCGACCTGCCGGTGTGCTTCTACAACCGCAGCGTGCAGACCGCGTACGACCTCTCGCCCGGCGCCCTCGCGCGCCTCGCCCGCACGACGACCGTCGTCGCGGTCAAGGACGCGGCGTCCACGCCCGCGCGGCCTCAGGGCCGGGTCGCGGAGCTGCGGGCCGCGACCGACGGGCTCAGGATGAGCGTCGGTCTGAGCGGCGACGTCCCGCTCGTGCGCGGCGCCGAGCCGGCCGACGCCTGGCACACCGGGCTCGCCACGCTCGTCCCCGCGGAGTACGTCGCGCTCCGCCGCGCCCGCACCGCGGGCACCGTGCCGGACGCGCGGGTCGCCGGCTGGCTGCACGACCTCACCGACGTGCTCGCCGACCTGCGCCCGGTGAGCGGGTTCCACGCCCTCGCCGCCCTGCTCGGCGTGCCGACCGCTCCCCCACGCGGACCGTCGCTCCCTGTCCCGCCCGACGGCGTCGCGCGGCTGCGCGAGGTCGTCGCCCGGCGGCCCGGGGGCTGAGCCGTCAGACCGCCGCGAGCACCGCGGCGTGCAGGTCGAGCAGGCCGGTGGTGCGCTCGCTCGGGCCGCGGCCGAAGCCGCACTCCGTCGCGACGCCGACCGGGCGGTCGCCGAGCACCGCCGCCGCCGCGGCGAGCCGACGACGCGCCCCCTCGACGCCGTCCTCGTGGTGCAGGAGGCCGAGGTAGAGCTCGGTCGCCGGGTCGAGGCGCAGGTCCGCCAGCGGCGCGACGTACGCGGCGTCGTCGCGCGCGATCGGGACCGGCAGGTGGACCCAGTCGACCGGCCGGTCGAGGTGCTCCAGCAGGGCGTTCGCGACGCGCACGAGGTTCGCGGTGTCCGTCGGCTCGACGAAGTGCTTCTCGGCGACGTCGCCGTAGCAGAGGTGGAACCCCAGCTCCGCCGCGGCGGGGACGTGCCGCGCGAACGCCGCGGCCCGGCGCGCGCACCCCGCGACGACGTCCTCGTCTCCCCCGGCCTCGGCGTCGAACCACGCGCGCGCCGCCCCGCCACCGAGGTTCGCGCCCTCGACGAACGCGAACTCGGTCGCGAGGTCGACCTGGACCGCGAGGTCCTCCGCCGGGACCGCGGCGACGATCGTCGCGAGCTCGCGGACGAGCGCGGCCTCGTAGACGGGGTGCACCGCCGCGCGGTCCTGGGGCGCGACGAACGCCGTCACCGGCGCGAGCGGCGAGGGCAGGCACACCTGGAAGCGGGTCCCGGCGGGAAGCGCGCCCTCCTCGCGGAGAGCGACGAAGTCGGCGTACGAGGCGAGGGCGGCGTCCGCGTAGCCGAGCGGGCCGAACCGCAGGTCCGCCGCGTCGACGGAACCGTCGAGGACGTGCGGGCGCACGTCGAACCCCGCGACGACGACCGGGTCCACCGGGACGCGGGCGAGGCCGTCGACGGCGGAGAACCGCTCGCCCTGGAAGAGGATCCAGTGGAACCGCTCGCCGACCTCCCCGTCGGGGACGCGGCGCACGTGGCCGCCGAGCTGCTCCCCCACCGCCCGGAAGGTCTCGCGCGCGGTCGACAGGTTCACGGAGCCCACGAGGTGGGCGCCGCGCAGGGTCGGGAGGGTACGGGACGGGGCGGTGGTGGCGTCGAGCACCGGAGCATCGTAGGCGCCCGGCACGACGCGCGACTCAGCCGTCCGCGTCGGGCTCTCCCCCGCCCTCCGTGGCCGGGGCGGCGTCGGTGCCGTCCGACGTCGCGCCCGCACCGACGCGGTCCGCCACGGCGTCGGGCCCCCCGGCGAGGAGCGCGACGAAGCCCTCCTCGTCGAGGATCGGCAGGCCGAGCTCTCGCGCCTTCGTCTCCTTGGAGCCGGCGCTCGCCCCGACGACGACGTAGTCCGTCTTCTTGGAGACCGACCCCGACGCCTTGCCGCCCGCCGCGATGACGGCCTCCTTGGCGCCGTCGCGGCTGAATCCCTCGAGCGACCCCGTGACGACGACCGTCAGCCCGGCGAGCGGACCGGTCGGCTCCTGGCGCGCGCCGGGGCCGGGGTGATCCGGGATCTCGAGGCGCACCCCGGCCGCCCGCCAGCGATCGACGATCTCGACGTGCCAGCCGACGGTGAACCACTCGACGACCTGGTCGGCGATCACGGGTCCCACGCCCTCGACCGCGGCGAGCTCGTCGCGCGACGCCGCCCGGATCGCGTCGAGCGAGCCGAACCAGTCCGCGAGGGCGCGGGCCGCGACCGGGCCCACGTGCCGGATGTTCAGGCTCACGAGGATGCGCCAGAGGTCCTTCGTCTTCGCGAGCTCGAGCTCCTCCACGAGCTTCGTCGCGTTGGTCGACGCCTCGAAGAGCGGCTCTCCCGCCTCGATCGCCTCGCGCTCCGCGGCCTTCGACAGCTTGCGCTTCTTCCGGAACGGCCACACGGACTTCACGGTCGCGGTCGAGCCGTCCGGCATCGTGATCTCGGCCGGCTCGCCGGTGCCGTCGTACTCGCGCGGCAGCCCGGTCTCGGAGTCGCGCACGACGACCCGGATCGGGACGAGCTGCTCGACGCTCAGCTCGAACAGCCCGGCCTCCGTGCGCAGCGGCGGCTCGGCGGGCTCGAGCGGCTGCGTGAGCGCCGCCGCCGTCACCTCGCCGAGCACCTCGACGTCGAGGCCCCCGCGCGACCCGATGTGCTCGACCCGGCCACGTACCTGGGCGGGGCACGACTCGGCGTTGGGGCAGCGCAGGTCGACGTCGCCCTCCTTCATGGGGCGCAGCGGTGTGCCGCACTCCGGGCAGTCCGCGGGCATGACGAAGTCCTCGCGCGGGTAGCCGTCGTCCGCGAGCGCCGCGACCGGGCCCAGGATCTCGGGGATCACGTCGCCCGCCTTGCGCAGCACGACCATGTCGCCGATGCGCACGCCCTTCGCACGGACGACGTCCTGGTTGTGCAGGGTCGCCTGGCGCACCGTGCTGCCCGCGACCTTGACCGGATCCATGACCGCGTACGGGGTCGCGCGGCCCGTGCGGCCGACCCCGACCTGGATCGCGAGGAGCCGCGTGTTCACCTCCTCGGGCGGGTACTTGTAGGCGATGGCCCACCGGGGCGCGCGGCTCGTGGCGCCGAGCCGCCGCTGGAGCGCGAGCTCGTCGACCTTGACGACGATGCCGTCGAGCTCGTGCTCGATGTCGTGGCGGTGCTCGCCGAAGTAGGCGATGCGGTCCATGACCTCGTCGAGCCCGTGGACGACCCGGTTGTGCGGCGACACGGGGACGCCCCACTGCTCGAACAGGGCGTAGGCGTCCGACTGCCGCGCGAGCTCGGCGTGCTCGCCGGCCTCCCACTGCAGCGCGCCGACGCCGTGCGCGTACATGCGCAGGTTGCGGCTCGCGGTGACGGCCGGGTCCTTCTGGCGCAGCGACCCGGCCGCGGTGTTGCGCGGGTTCGCGTACGGCGCCTGGCCCGCGGCGACGAGCTTCTCGTTGAGCGCGGCGAAGTCCGCGACGCCCATGAACACCTCGCCGCGGATCTCGATGACGTCGGGGTGCGTCGCGGGGTCGCCGCCGAGGCGCTGCGGGATCCCGGTGATCGTCCGCACGTTGGCGGACACGTCCTCGCCCGTGCGCCCGTCGCCGCGCGTGGCCGCCCGGACGAGGCGGCCCTTCTCGTAGAGCAGCGCGATGGCGAGGCCGTCGATCTTGACCTCGCACAGGTAGTCCACCTCGGCGTCCGCGGCCACGCCGAGGTCGCGGTGCACGCGCGCCGCCCACGCGGCGAGGTCCTCGGCGCTGAACGCGTTGTCGAGCGAGAGCATGGGCTCGAGGTGCTGGACGGTCGCGAAGCCGGTCGCGGCCCGGCCGCCCACGCGCTGCGTGGGCGACTCGGGAGTCTGGAGGGCGGGGTGCGCGGCCTCCAGCGCCTGGAGCTCGTGCATGCGCGCGTCGTACTCCGCGTCCGACGAGACCGGCTGGTCCTTCTCGTAGTAGGCCCGCTGGTCGGCCTCGATCTGCGCGACGAGCTCGGCCCAGCGCCGCTGCGCCCCGGCCTCGTCGAGCTCGGCGGCGGACGACGCCGTGGGCACGTCCTCGTCCGTCGGGGTCGGGGGGGTCGGCGCGGACGTCGCGGGGGTGCTCTCGCTCACCCGCACATCATCGCGCGGACCGCCCACATCCGCCGCCCCCGGACCGCAGCCCGGCGGGCCCTCACCCCCAGCCGTGCGAGGCGTCCTCGTGCATCGGCGGGCACGTCCCGCCCGGCTCCGTCGCGGCCTCGAAGTGCCACATCTCGTTCGCGTACGTGCGGCACAGGCCGAACCGGGGGCCGTGCTCGCCGAGCCACAGCGCACCGTCCGTCGGCCCGACGTCGATCGCGAGGCCCGCGACGTGCTCCGAGGTCTCGGGCGGGAGCACCCACCGGTGGGCCTCCTCGGGCGACCCGTAGCGCTCGAGCGCCGCCTCGACGAGCTGCTCCTGCTCCGCCGCGGTCCGCCACCCCGAGGTGAGCGTCAGCTCGACCCCCTCGGCGTCGGCGGCGGCCCGCGCCTCGTCGAAGCGGCGTTCGAGCTCGGGGTCCAGCCCGGTCGCGGTCTGGGGGCGCAGGGTGGGCGACGGGTCGGCGACGGCGTCGCCGTCGTGCGTCGTCACGGTGAGGTACGTGAGCGCGCCGGCGGCGCCGAGCGCGCCGACGGCGAGGACGCCGAGCACGGCGCGGGCGACGCGCCGCGGGCCGCGGGGGCCCGGGACGTGGCGGGCGGGCGGGGTGGGACGCAGGGGTGTCGTGGTCATGCCACGAGGCTCGCCCGCAGCGCCCCTCGCCACATCGACCCGACGGCGGCTCCTCGCCCCCCGCCGTGCGGTGCACCCGGGCCCGTGGCGTCAGCCCCCGGCCCGACGTCCTTCCGCCCTGGGGCGGAGGTCGCGCGGGCGGGGTTCCCTCCCGGGGCGGTGCCGCGCACGACGCGCCCCGGCTACCGTGGACGCGTGCCCCAGCCGACCCGCCTGCCCGTGTGGGCGCAGGACCTCGCGACCGCGCTCGTCGCGGGCGCCGCGTGGTTCACCGTGGTCATGGTCATGGAGCGCGGCGACTACTGGTACCCGCGCTTCCCCGACTCGTACCGGATCGCCGGGCTGGGGATCGTGCTGGCGCTCGCGCTGCGGCGCGTCGCGCCCGGCCCGCTGTTCTGGGGCACCGTCACGCTCTACCCGCTCGCGATCCCCTGGATCATGCAGACCCCGTTCGAGCTCGTGCCGCTCATGATCGCGAGCTTCGCGGCCACGCGCTCCGGGGCGGTGCCGCCGATCCTCGCGACGATCGGCGCGGGCCTCGCCGCGTTCGCCCTGCAGCTCGCCGGGCGCCCCGGCCTCGTGCTGCCGCCCCAGCCCTTCTTCGTCGAGGAGCTCTGGGTCGCGAACTCCCCCTCCGACGTCGTCCTCGCGCTCGCCCTCGTGCTCGTCGCGGTCGCCGCCGGGTACTTCTTCCGCCGCCTCGCCCTCACGTCCGAGAGCCTGCGCGAGCGCAACGCGGAGCTCCAGGCGCTCCAGGCCGAGCTGGCGGAGCGCGCCGTGCTCGCCGAGCGCACGCGGATCGCGCGCGAGCTGCACGACGTCGTCGCGCACCACATGTCGGCGATCGTCGTGCGCGCCCAGGCGGCCGACCGCGTCGCCGCGAACCGCCCGGACGCACCGGCCGAGGCCGTGGGGTGGATCGCCGACGAGGGCAAGCAGGCGCTCACCGCGATGCGGTCCGTGGTGCAGGTGCTGCGCCGGGGCACCGAGGCCGACGGCGGCACCGCGGCCCTCGCCCCGACGCCGGACGGCGACCGGGCCGCGGACGAGCTGCGCGCGGCAGCCCGCCGCCTGCGCGACGCCGGGCGCGCCGTCGACCTCACGCTCCCCGACCCGTGGCCCACGACGAGCACCGAGTCCGGCCTCGCCGTCGTCCGCATCGCCCAGGAGGCCCTGACCAACGTGCTGCTGCACTCCCTCGCCCACGACGTGACCCTGACGCTGACCGACCGCGCGGGCGACCTGCGCCTGCGCGTCCACGACCCCGGGCCGCCGCTGCCGAGCACCGACGGGCGGCAGGGTCACGGCCTGACCTCCATGCGCGAGCGGGCGCTCGCGGCGGGGGGCGCGCTGGCCGCCGGGCCGGACGGCCGCGGCGGCTGGACGGTCGAGGCGCGGGTCCCGCGGGAGGCCGCGTGAACGCCCCCGGCACGGGCACGACGGCGGTCGCCCCGGTCCGCGTCGTCGTCGTCGACGACCAGGCGACCATCCGGCTGGGCCTGCGCATGATCCTCGACAACGAGCCGGACGTCACGGTCGTCGGCGAGGCCGGGGACGGGGAGACGGCGGTCGCCATGGCGCGCGCCCTGCGCCCCGACGTCCTGCTCATGGACGTGCGCATGCCCCGGCTGGACGGCATCGAGGCGACCGCGCGCATCGTGGCCGACCCCGAGCTCGCGGCGGTGCGCACGCTCGTCCTCACGACGTTCGACGACGACGAGTACGTGTACGGCGCGCTGCGCGCGGGCGCCGCGGGGTTCCTCCTCAAGGACGCCGACCCGCAGTCGCTCGTCGACGCCGTGCACCGCGTCCACGCCGGCGACTCCTTGCTCGACCCGGCGGTGACGGGCCGCATCATCTCGACCTACGTCGAGCTCGCGCGGCAGGCACCGCTTGCCACGGCCGACACCGCGGCCACCGCCGCCACGGTCACCGGGCTCGACGCGGCGACCCCGCGCGAGCGCGAGGTGCTGCTCGCCGTCGCGCGCGGCCTGTCGAACCGGGAGATCGGCGCGGAGCTGCACCTCACCGAGGCCACCGTGAAGAGCCACGTGCGGTCGCTGCTCACCAAGGTCGGGCTGACGAACCGCGTGCAGCTCGTCATCCTCGCGTACGAAGCCGGGTTCGTGCGGCCGGGCGGCGCGGCCTGAGCCCGGCTCACGCGTCCGGGGGCAGGCCCTCGACCGCGTGCCCGAACGCCTCGACGATGCGCCACATGTCGCCGAGCAGCACCTCGACGCGCTGCTCGAAGCCGTCGCCCACGTAGACCCACGTGTCGTGGGAGCCGTCCCTGCGGTGGAGCGACAGCACGAGCTCCGACGCCGACCGCTCGTCCCGGTGCACGCCGTCCGGCGACGCGTGCGCCGCGAGCGTCGTGGCGGGCACCGTGAGCTCCGGGCCGAGGTGCTTGCGGTCGTGCGGGTGGTCGTCCTCCTCGTGGACGGCCACGCACCACGGCGGGCAGTCGTCCACCTGCCAGGACGGCCTCCCGAGCGGCGAAGCCCACACTGCTGATCCCCCTGTCGTGCTGTCGAGCACGTCGGTCATGCCGATCACCTCCCCGGCGACGGGACCATGATGCCGGGGGCGTCCGACACGCCGGACCGCGCCGTTACGAAGGCGGTGGACGGAGGAGCGAGACGGGGTCGACGTCGAGCCGCTCGGCGAGCTTCTCGACCGAGCGGAGGGTCAGGTTGCGCTCGCCGCGCTCGACCCCGCCCATGTAGGTCCGGTGGACGCCGAGGAACTCGGCGAAGTCCTCCTGGCTCATCCCGCGGCGGACCCGGAGGGTCCGCAGGTTCTCACCCAGCGCGCGCTGCAGATCTCCTTGCACGCGTGCAACCGTCACCCAGCGCTACTCCTCGGTCTACAGACTTATCAGTATCACCCCGTTCTCGAACGACCCCCTCCCCCGCTCCGCGAGGGACGCCCGCGTGACGCGTGCTACTCATAGATAGCACATGTCAGGCTCTCCCGTCACTCGCCAGGCCGTCCCGTCGCACGACGGAGCCCGACGGCGGAAGGGGACTCGCGCCGTCGGGCTCCGGGTTTCGTGGGGCCGGGAAGGGTCAGCCGGCCGCCACGCTCTCGGCAGGCGGGGTCGCCGCCTGCCCGTCCTCCGCGCTCGCGCCCTCGTGGGCCGCGAGCCGCTCTCCCCGCACGACCTCGCGGCTGCTGCCGCGGTAGGCCGCGACGAGGATGTCGCGCATGTCCTCCAGGACCGGCATCCGCGGGTTCGCCGGGGCGCACTGGTCCTCGAACGACCGGAGCGCGAGGTCGTCCAGGCGGCTCATGAAGGCCCGCTCGTCGACCCCCTGCGCCGCGAACGTCGCCTCGATGCCCACCTTGGCGCGCAGCTCCTCGACCGCCTTCGCGTACGACTCGACGCCCTCCTCCGGGGTGGAGGCCGGCAGGCCGAGGTGCTTCGCGATCTCCTGGAACCGCTCGGGCGCCACGTAGCGCTCGTACTTGGGCCAGCTCGTGAGCTTCGTGGGCACCTGGCCGTTGTAGCGGATCACGTGCGGCAGGAGCACCGCGTTGGTGCGCCCGTGCACGAGGTGGAACGTCGAGCCCACGGTGTGCGCCATGGCGTGCACGATGCCGAGCATCGCCGAGCCGAACGCCATGCCCGCGATGGTCGCCGCGTTGTGCATCTTCTCGCGCGCCTTCGGGGCCGCCGCGCCCTGCGTGACCGAGTCCTCGATGTGCTCGAAGACCATCTTGATCGCCTGCAGGCACAGCCCGTCGGTGAAGTCGTTCGCGTAGACGGAGACGAACGCCTCGGTGGCGTGCGTGAGGGCGTCGAAGCCCGAGTCGGCCGCGAGCTTCGCCGGCATGGTGTCCGTGAGCACGGGGTCGACGATCGCCACGGTCGGGGTGAGCGCGTAGTCCGCGAGCGGGTACTTGAAGCCCGTCTCCGGGTCGGTGATGACCGCGAACGGCGTCACCTCCGCGCCGGTGCCCGACGACGTCGGGATGCACACGAGCTTCGCCCGGCCGCCGAGCTCCGGGAACTTGTACGCGCGCTTGCGCACGTCGAAGAACTTCTCGCGCATGTCGGAGAACTCGATCTCCGGGTGCTCGTAGCGCAGCCACATGACCTTGGCGGCGTCCATCGGCGAGCCGCCGCCGATCGCGATGATCGTGTCCGGCTCGAAGTCGCGCATCGACTCCGCGCCGCGGTTCACGGTGCCGACGCTCGGCTCCGGCTCGACCGCGTCGATGATCTGGATCGCGACCTTCTCCTCGCGGCGGGCGAGGACGTCGAGCAGCCGGTCCACGACGCCGATGCGGCTCATGACCTTGTCGGTGACGATCGTGACGCGGTGCACGTCGCGCATCTGCGCGAGGTACTGGATCGAGTTCGGCTCGAAGTACGTCTTGGCGGGCACCTTGAACCACTGCATGTTGTTGTTGCGCCGCCCGATCCGCTTGACGTTGATGAGGTTGACCGCCGACACGTTGTTCGACACCGAGTTCGCGCCGTAGCTGCCGCAGCCGAGGGTGAGCGACGGGAGCAGCGCGTTGTAGATGTCACCGATCCCGCCGAGCGACGTCGGGCTGTTCCACAGCACGCGCACGGCCTTGACGCGCGACCCGTACCGCTCGACGAGCTCCTCGTCGGACGTGTGGATCGCGGCCGAGTGGCCCAGGCCGTCGAGCTCGACCATGCGCTCCGCGAGGCGGACGCCGTGCTCGGTGTCGCGGGCCCGCAGGACGGCCAGGACGGGCGTGAGCTTCTCGCGGCTCAGCGGCTCGTCAGGCCCGACGTCGTCGATCTCGGCGAGGATGATCGACGTGTCGTCGGGGACCTCGAACCCGGCCTCGCGCGCGATCCAGACGGGCGACTTGCCCACGACCTTCGGGTTGAGCTTCGCGCCGGCACAGTTCGTGCCGTTCGCCTCGACACCGAAGATGAGGCGCTCGAGCATCGCCTTCTGGGCGGGCGTCACGCGGTAGGCGTGCAGGCGGGCCAGCTCGCGCATCGCGTCGTCGTAGATCACGTCGTCGAGGATGAGCGCCTGCTCCGACGCGCAGACCATGCCGTTGTCGAACGCCTTCGACATGACGACGTCGTTGATCGCGCGACCGAGGTCGGCGCTCTTCTCGACGTAGGCCGGGACGTTGCCCGCGCCGACACCGAGCGCCGGCTTGCCGGCCGAGTAGGCCGCGCGGACCATGCCGTTGCCGCCCGTCGCGAGGATGAGCGCGACGCCCGGGTGGTGCATGAGCGTGTTGGTCGCCTCGATCGACGGGTGCTCGACCCACTGGATGCAGTCGTCGGGCGCGCCGGCCGCGACCGCGGCGTCGCGCACGATGCGGGCCGCCTCGACCGACGAGCGCTGCGCGCTCGGGTGGAACGCGAACACCACGGGGTTGCGCGTCTTGAGCGCGATGAGCGACTTGAAGATGGTCGTCGACGTCGGGTTCGTCACCGGCGTCACGGCGCAGACCACGCCCACGGGCTCGGCGATCTCGACGACGCCCGTGAGCTCGTCGCGACCGATGACGCCGACCGTCTTGAGGTTGGCCATCGAGTTGGGCACGTGCTCGCACGCGAAGATGTTCTTCGTCGCCTTGTCCTCGAACACGCCGCGCCCGGTCTCGGCGACGGCCATCTGCGCGAGGTGGCCGTGCTGGTGCAGGCCGGCGACCGACGCCTTGAGGACGATCCGGTCGACGTCCTCCTGCGTGAGGCTCATGTACTGGTCGAGAGCCTTGCGGGCCCGCTCGACGAGGACGTCGATCTCGTGCGTCGTGCGGGTGTCCTCGGTGCGGTTCTCGGCCTTCGTGCTCGCGCTCTTCGCGCTCATGCGTCCCCTCCGGTGCCCGGCCTCGCCGGGCGTCGGCCGCGGGTGTGCCGGGGCCGGGATGCCCCGGCTCCTTCGGCGGTCTCTCTACTTGTGAAGGTTTTCACAAGGGACCCGTCCCCACAAGGGTCCGGCCCCGATGCGGGCCGAAGGTCCCCGCCTCCTCGTGACCTCCGCACCACCGCCCGCGCGCCGTAGGGTGGGTGACCATGACCGCCGAGCAGACGACGAGCCCCTCGCCCGCGACCCGGAGCCGCGCAGCGACCGACCGACCGGACGGCACCCCCCACGACCCGTACCTCTGGCTCGAGGAGGTCGAGGGCGACGAGGCGCTGGCCTGGGTCCGCGCCCGCAACGCCGAGGTCGCCGACACGCTCGAGACCGCCGACGAGTTCGCCGCGACCGAGCGCGCGGTCCGCGAGGTGCTCGACTCCGACGCCAAGATCCCCGAGGTCTCGAAGATCGGCGACCGGTACTACAACTTCTGGCGGGACGCGCAGCACGAGCGCGGCGTCTGGCGGCGCACGACGCTCGAGTCCTACCGCACCGACGACCCGGAGTGGGAGACCGTGCTCGACCTCGACGCGCTCGCCGCGACCGAGGGCGAGTCGTGGGTCTGGCACGGCGCGAGCGTCCTGCGCCCGACGCCGGAGCAGCTCGCCGCGGGCGAGCCCTGGCGGCACGCGCTCGTCGAGCTCTCCCCCGGCGGCTCCGACGCCGACGTCACGCGCGAGTTCGACCTCGTCGAGAAGCGGTTCGTCGCGCCGGAGGACGGCGGCTTCCACCGCGCCGAGGCCAAGGGCTCGCTCGGCTGGATCGACGCCGACACCGTCTACGTCTTCACCGACTTCGGCGAGGGCACGCTCACGCCGTCCGGGTACCCGCGCGTGGTCAAGCGCTGGACGCGCGGCACCCCGCTCGAGACCGCGGTGACCGTCTACGAGGGCACCGACGAGGACATGTACATCTCCGCCTGGCGCTCGCACACGCCCGGGTTCGAGCGCGACTTCGTGCACCGCTCCAAGGCGTTCTACTCCGACGAGCTCTACCTCGCCGAGCGCACCGGCACGCCCGAGCAGCGCCTGACGAAGATCGACGTGCCCGACTCCGCCGAGGTCGGCGTGCGGCGCGAGTGGCTGCTCGTCGAGCTGCGCGACGACTGGACGGTCGGGGGCACCACGTACCGCGCCGGGTCGCTCCTCGCGGCCCGGTTCGACGACTTCCTCGCGGGCGACCGTGGCTTCACCGTGCTCTTCGAGCCCACCGCGACGACGTCGCTCGCCGGCGCCACGTGGACGCGCCACCACCTCGTCGTCAACGTGCTCGACGACGTGAAGAACCGGCTGCACGTGCTGACGCCGCCCGACGCCGCCGCTCCCGGGGACGCCGGGGCCGTCGTCGGGCAGGAGACCGCGGACGCGCCGTGGGTGCGCTCGGAGATCCCGGGCCTGCCCGCGCTGGGCACGGTCGCCGTCGGTGCGGTCGACCCCGTCGACACCGACGACCTCTGGCTCGTCACGACCGACTACCTCACGCCGACGACGCTCTCGCTCCTGGCGCTCGGCGAGCACCCCGGCGACGCGGGCGCACCCGAGGTCGTCAAGTCCAACCCCGCGTTCTTCGACGCCGACGGCATGACCGTCGCGCAGCACTTCGCCACGTCCGACGACGGCACGCGCGTGCCGTACTTCGTCGTGGGCCGGGCGGACCTCGTCGCGGGCGACGGCGACACGGGAACCGGCACCGCGCCCACGCTGCTGTACGGGTACGGCGGGTTCGAGATCTCGCTCACGCCCGCGTACTCCGGTGCGCTCGGCCGTGCGTGGCTCGCGCAGGGCGGTGTCTACGTCGTCGCGAACATCCGCGGCGGCGGCGAGTACGGTCCCGCATGGCACCAGGCCGCGCTCAAGGCGAACCGCCACCGCGCCTACGAGGACTTCGCCGCCGTCGCGCGCGACCTCGTCGCCCGCGGGATCACCACGCCCGAGCACCTCGGCATGGAGGGCCGCTCCAACGGCGGCCTGCTCGCCGGCAACATGCTCACGCAGTACCCCGAGCTGTTCGGCGCCGTGATCGTCGGCGTGCCGCTGCTCGACATGCGCCGCTACACGAAGCTCCTCGCCGGGTCGTCGTGGGCCGCGGAGTACGGCGACCCGGACGACCCCGAGCAGTGGGAGTTCATCCGCACGTTCTCGCCGTACCACCTGTTCGACGCCGAGCGCGACTACCCGCCCGTGCTGTTCACGACGTCGACGAAGGACGACCGCGTCCACCCGGGCCACGCGCGCAAGCTCGCCGCGAAGATGCTCGGCGAGGGCAAGGACGTCACGTACTACGAGAACATCGAGGGCGGCCACGGCGGCGCCGCGAACAACGCCCAGGCCGCGCACATGGCCGCGGTGCACTACCGCTTCCTCGCCGAGCGCCTCGGCTGACCCGGCGCTCCTGCGGGGCCGAGCAGGTGGTCCTGGCGCGTCGGCGAGGCCGGACGCGCCAGGACCACCTGGTCGGCGACGTGCGGGCGGCCCTCAGGAGTGCGGCACCGTCGCGGTGATGAGGGTGCCGTCCTCGCGGCGGTTGCCGGAGAGCGCGCGCAGGCTCGGACGGCCCGGCTTCACCGGTCCCTGGCCGTCGAGCGCGACGCGCGCGACCTCGCCCGGGACGACCTTCACCTGCTCGCCGCGCACGACGACCTGCGCGCCGTCGCCGGTCTCGGCGTCGAGCTCGATCGCGTCGGGCAGCACGGTGACGCGCAGCCGCGAGCCGCGCCACTGCACGCGGAAGGTGAGCGACTCCCACTCCTGGGGCAGGCGCGGGTCGAACGTGAGGTCGCCCTCGGAGTCGCGCATGCCGCCGAACCCGTACGCGAGCGCGGACCACGTGCCGCCCGCGGACGCGACGTGCACGCCGTCGGCGGCGTTGGCGTGGAGGTTCGCGAGGTCGACGTAGATCGACGACACGAAGTACTCGAGCGCGAGCTCGTGGTACCCGACCTCCGCCGCGACGATCGACTGCACGACGCCGGACAGCGTCGAGTCGCCCGTGGTCAACGGGTCGTAGTACTCGAAGTCGGCGAGCTTCTCCTCAGGGCTGAAGTGCTGCCCCTGGAGGAACAGCGCGAGCACGACGTCCGCCTGCTTGAGCACCTGGTAGCGGTAGATGACGAGCGGGTGGTAGTGCAGCAGGAGGGGCCGCTTGTCCTCGGGCGTGTGCGCGAGGTCCCAGATCTCGCGCTCGAGGAAGTGCGAGTCCTGCGGGTGGATCCCGATGCTCTCGGCGTACGGGATCGACATGTGGTCGGCGGCGCGGACCCACTCCGCGGCCTCGTACGCACCCAGCGAGAGCCGGTCCACGAGGCGCGCGTAGTCCTCGGGGTGGTCGGCCTTCATGCGCTCGACGACGTACGCCGCGGCCCGCAGGTTGAAGCGGGCCATGACGTTCGTGAAGAGGTTGTCGTTGACGACCGTCGTGTACTCGTCCGGCCCGGTGACGCCGTGGATGTGGAAGTTGTCGTCGCCGTTGGCGCGCCAGAAGCCGAGGTCCTCCCACATGCGCGCGGTCTCGACGAGGATGTCCGCGGCCTCGCGGCGCAGGAAGTCCTCGTCGCCGGTCGCGCGCACGTACTGCACGAGCGCGTAGCTGACGTCGGCGTCGATGTGGTACTGCGCGGTCCCGGCCGCGTAGTAGGCGGACGCCTCCTCGCCGTTGATCGTGCGCCAGGGGAAGAGCGCGCCCTTCTGCGACAGCTCCGCGGCGCGGCGGCGGGCGGCGTCGAGCATCTGGTAGCGGAAGCGCAGCGCGTTGCGCGCGTACCGCGGGCTCGTGTAGGTGAGGAACGGCAGGACGTAGATCTCGGTGTCCCAGAAGTAGTGCCCGCTGTACCCGGAGCCGGTGAGCCCCTTCGCGGGGACGCCGTTGCCCTCGGCCCGTGCGGTCGCCTGCGCGAGCTGGAACAGGTTCCAGCGGACGGCCTGCTGGATGCCCGGCTGGCCGGGGATCTCGACGTCGGAGCGGGCCCAGAAGTCGTCGAGCCACTCGCGCTGGAGCGCGAGCTGGGCCTCGACGCCGGACTCGCGCGCACGGTCGAGCGTGCGCCGGCAGCGGTCGACGAGCTCGCGCGGCGGGACGCCGCGCGACGTGTGGTAAGCGACGAGCTTGGTCAGCCGGATCGGCCGTCCCGGCTCGGCCTGCACGCGGAACACGTGCTTCGCGAGGTCCTCGTCGGCGAGCGTGCGCACGTCCCACTCGTTCTCGGTCTCGAGCACGTGCTCGGCCGCGACCGCGAGCGTCATGCCGGAGTTGGTGCAGCGGTAGGAGAGCACGAGGCGGTCGTCGTCGCCGAACTGCGTCTGCGGCTGCAGGACGCGCCCCGTGAACTGGTTCGTCTTGCGCGGGTCGAAGCCCTCCCCGAGCGACGCGGACCGCACGTGGTACTCGTCCTGACCGTCCTGGCGGTTGAGGATCTGGGACGAGATCGCGACGGGCGCGGCGGCGTCGAGGAGCGTGACCTCGAACGTCATGACGGCGAGGTGGCGCTCGACGAACGACACCATGCGCTGCGAGCGGATCTGCACGCGCTTGCCCGACGGCGTGCGCCACAGCAGCTCGCGCCGCAGGACGCCGTCGCGCAGATCGAGCGAGCGCTCGTAGTCGATGAGGTCCGCGACGGGCAGCAGGAGCGGCTCGTCGTCCACGTAGAGGCGGATGACCTTCGCGTCCGGGACGTTGACGATCGTCTGCCCGACGCGCGCGAAGCCGTACGCCTCCTCCGCGTGCCGGATGGGCCACGTCTCGTGGAAGCCGTTGATGAACGTGCCGTGCGAGTGGGACTCGCGGCCCTCCTCGACGTTGCCGCGCATGCCGAGGTAGCCGTTCGCGACGGCGAACAGCGTCTCGGTCACGCCGAGGTCCTCCGCGGAGAACTGCGACTCGACGAGCCGCCACGGCTCGGCCGGGAAGCGCAGGCGGTCGACGGTGCTGCGCTCGTCGGCGGTGCGGCGGATCACGCGCCTGCCTCCTCGTCGGCACGGGTGGTCTCGGCGGGGAGGGCGGCGTCGGCGGTCGCGGCGCGCGGGTGGTCGAGGACCGTCGCGTCGAGGTCGCCGAGGTCGGCCACGACGACGTCGGCCCCGTGCGCGCGCAGCGCGTCCGCGCCCACGCCGCGGTCGACGCCGAGCACGAGCCCGAACCCGCCGGCCGCGCCGGCCTGCACGCCCGAGATCGCGTCCTCCACCACGACGGCCTCCCCGGCGGGCACGTCGAGCAGCTGGGCCGCGTACAGGTACGTGTCCGGTGCGGGCTTGCCGGCGACGTGCTCGCGCGCCGCGACGTTCCCGTCCACGACGACGGCGAACCGGTGCGTGAGCCCGGCCGCCGCGAGGACGGCGGGCGTGTTGCGCGACGACGACACGACGGCGACCGCGGCACCCGCCGCCGTCACGGCGTCGAGGAACCGGACCGAGCCCGGGTAGGGCGCGATGCCCTCCTCGGCGAACATGCGGTTGACGATCTCGTCCTTGCGGTTGCCGAGCGCGCACACCGTGGACTCCCCCGGCGCGTCCGTGACCTCGCCGCGTGGCAGCGTGACGCCCCGCGACGCGAGGAACGTCGCGACGCCGTCGTAGCGGGGCTTCCCGTCGATCGACGCGAAGTAGTCCGCGGCGGTGTACGGGGCCAGGCCGTGCGCGGCGCAGTAGGGCGCGAACAGCCGTTCCCAGGCGCGCATGTGGAGCTCGGCGGTCGGCGTGAGCACGCCGTCGAGGTCGAACAGCACGGCTCGCAGGACGGGCATGGAGATCCTTCGC
This sequence comes from Cellulosimicrobium sp. 4261, assembly GCF_040546915.1. Classification (NCBI taxonomy): domain Bacteria; kingdom Bacillati; phylum Actinomycetota; class Actinomycetes; order Micrococcales; family Promicromonosporaceae; genus Cellulosimicrobium; species Cellulosimicrobium sp. 4261. The sequence continues at coordinate 235,518 of NZ_JBEPOQ010000006.1, read as the reverse complement.
GGTGGGGGGACGAGGGTCTGCGCCCGGTCGTTCCCGCGCCGTCCGGAGGCCGCGGGACGGCCGTCCGCACGTCGCCGTCGTGACCGTCGCGCGAGGTCAAGCGTACGCACCCGGAGGCGTGCGCGGAAAGCGCCCAGGGCGTGTCCGGGCGACGCTCAGGCGTGGGCGCGCTCGGCCAGGACGTCGGCGACGCGGCCGAGGTTCGCGAGCAGCGCGCGGTGCTCGTCGGGCGTGCCGCCGACCCCGCGACCGGGGCCGCCGCCGGACCGCGGCGCGCCGAGGAGCGTCACGTCGTCGAGCGCGGACGGCTCGAGCCCGATGCGGCGCCACGGCACGCTGACGAGGTCGGCGAGCTCGCCGAGCGCCGGCCCGGCGCACTGCGAGACCTTCGCGGGCGGCAGCGCGGCCCAGAGGCGCACGCCGCGCTCGACCGCGCGCGCGACCGTCTCCCACGACCGCTCGTCCCACGCGCCGAGCGTCAGGCCGACCGCGTCGGCGCCCGCGAGGACGACCGGCGCGACGCCCACCCAGGCGGGGCCCACGTGGACGACCGTCGACGCGGACGCGGCGCGCGCGGCGTCGAGCACCGGGCGCAGCCCGTCCACGAGGTCCGGGCCCGGGACCGCACGCAGGCGCGAGTACCCCGAGAACGTGGGCAGCACGCCCGCCCCCACCTGCGCGAGCAGCGGCTCGTCCACCTGCACGACGACGTCCGCGCCCGGGACCTGCCGGCGCACCTGCGCGACGTGCTCGGCCACGCCCGCGGCGAGCGCCTCGACGACCTCGTGCACCGCACCGCGGTCGGACAGGACGCGGTCGCCGCGCGCCAGGTAGACCTCCGCGGCGAGCGTCCACGGACCGGTGACCGTCACGGCGAGCGGCCCCGCGTACCCGGCGCCCGCGATGGCGAGCGCCTCCACGTCCTCGCGCAGGTACGCCTCCGCCCGCCGCAGGTCGGCGCCGCCGTGGTCGGCGAGCTTCCAGCCGTGCGGGCCGAGCTCGACGGGCAGCCCCGGCAGGAGCGTCGTCGTGCGGCCCGTCGCGTCGGCGCCGGGCCCGCGGCCCGGGAGCTGGACGAGGAACGGCACGCCCTGCACGCCCGTCGGCACGTCGGCGAGGTCGCCGAGCACCGTGAGCTGGGCCTCGAGGACGTCCGTGCCCTCGCCGCCGGGCCACGGCCCGAGCCCGCTCACCGCGGTCATGCCGCACCCCCGCGCGCCGCCTCGCGCGGGAGACCGCGCACCTCGTCACGAACCACGTGCCGTCCACCTCTCTCCAGGAGCACACCGGAACACCGAGCCGTGCCGCGACCCCGCCGGGGTCCGGGGGCCGCACGGCCGTCCTGCGGAAGGACCCCGCCATGGGCACGCACGAGAACAAGGCCGTCGCCGTCGCCGTGCACACGCACGCGATCCCGGGCAACCACGCCGACGCCGTCGCGGCGCTGCTCGCGCCGGGCTTCCGCAACCACGACGCCGCACCGGGCGGCGACGGGGGCGACGAGGGCCTCGTCGCGACCATGCACTGGTACGCGGACGCGTTCGAGGACCAGCGCGTCGAGGTGCTGCACGCGGTCGCGGAGGGCGACCTCGTGGCGCTGCACGTCGAGCTCAGCGCCCGGCACACGGGCTACTTCCGCAGCGTCGCGCCGACGGGCCGCCGGTTCCGCGTGCGCGAGATGCACGTGCTGCGGTTCGCCGAGGGGCGCGCGGCCGAGCACTGGTGCGTGCGCGACGAGTCGGCGCTCGTGCGGGCGCTCGCTCACCCGGCGGCCGTCGGCGTCGGCTGAGCGCCCCGTGCGCCCGGGGTACCGGGGCCGGGGGTGGTGCGGCCGGCCCGGTACGCCCCGTCGACCGTGCCCTGCCCGAGCACGCGCGTCCCGGCGTAGACGACGAGCGACTGCCCGGCCGCGACGCCCCGCAACGGCGTGCCCGTGAGCTCGACCTCGATCGACCCGCCGGGGACGCTCCGCACGCGCGCGGGGACCGGCGCGCCGTGCGCCCGGACCTGCACCTCGACGTCGGCCGGCTCGCCCGCGGGCGGGCACGCGTCGTCGAACCAGACGGCGGACCCCGCCTCGATCCGGTCGACGCTGAGCAGCTCGGCCGGTCCGACGACCACCCGGTTGCTCGCGGGCTGGACGTCGAGCACGTACCGCGGGCGGCCGTCGGGCGCGGGTCGGTCGATGCCGAGGCCCTTGCGCTGGCCGACCGTGTAGGCGTAGGCGCCGTCGTGCTCGCCGAGCACCGCACCGTCCGCGTCGACGATCTCCCCCGGCCGCGCGCCCAGGCGCGCGCGCAGGAAGCCCTGGGTGTCGCCGTCGGCGACGAAGCAGATGTCGTAGGAGTCCGGCTTCGCGGAGACCGACAGGCCGCGCCGCGCCGCCTCGGCGCGGACCTCGTCCTTCGAGGCGAAGCCGCCGAGCGGGAAGACCGCCCGCGCGAGCCGCTCGGGACCCATGACCGCGAGGACGTAGGACTGGTCCTTCGCCGTGTTCGGAGAGCGGTGCAGCTCGTGGACCGTGCGCGTCCCGCCCGGGGCGGACGCGTCGGGGACCTCCCGCGTCTCGACGCGCGCGTAGTGGCCCGTCGCGACGGCGTCGAACCCCAGCGCGGTCGCCTTGTCGAGCAGCGCCTCGAACTTGATGTGCTCGTTGCAGCGCACGCACGGGTTGGGCGTGCGCCCGGCCTCGTACTCGGCGAGGAAGTCGGCCACGACCGTGTCCTCGAACCGCTCGGAGAGGTCCCACACGTAGTACGGGATGCCCAGGACGTCGGCGGCACGCCGCGCGTCCCCCGCGTCCTCGATCGAGCAGCACCCGCGCGAGCCGGTGCGGAACTGGTCGCGGTCGCGCGAGAGCGCCATGTGCACGCCGACCACCTCGTGCCCGGCCTCGACCGCGAGCGCCGCGGCGACGGCCGAGTCGACGCCGCCCGACATGGCGGCGAGGACCCTCACGCGGCACCGCCCGTGCGGCTCGCGACGCGCGGGCGCGCCGGGCTCGACGCGAGGCCCGCGGCCCGGGCGCGCTCGACCGCCCGGGGCAGGGCGTCGAGGAGGCGCGCGACGTCGTCGCGCGTGGACGTGACGCCGAGCGAGAAGCGGAGCGCGCCCCGCGCGTCGGCCTCGGGCACGCCCATCGCGAGCAGGACGTGCGACGGCTGCGGCACGCCGGCCTGGCACGCCGACCCGGTCGAGGCCTGCACGCCCGCGGAGTCGAGCAGGTAGAGCAGGGAGTCGCCCTCGGCACCGGGGAAGGTGAAGTGCGCGTTGCCGGGCAGCCGGACGACGCCGTCGTGCGCGCCGGGCTCGGGTCCGCTGAGCACGGCGTCCGGGACGCGCTCGCGCACGCCCGCGACGAGCTCGTCGCGCAGCGCGGCGAGGTGCGCGGCCCGCTCGGCCCGGTGCGCGACCGCCTCGGTGACCGCGACGCCGAACGCGCGGATCGCGGGGGCGTCGAGCGTCCCGGAGCGCACGCCGCGCTCCTGGCCCCCGCCGTGCAGCACGGGCGTCAGCGGGGCGTCGCGCCGCGCGAGGAGCGCGCCGACCCCGACGGGCCCGCCGACCTTGTGGCCCGACACCGTCATCGCGTCGAGCCCGCTCGCGGCGAAGTCGACGGGCACCTGCCCGACGGCCTGCACGGCGTCGGAGTGCACCGGGATGCCGTGCGGACGCGCGAGCTGCACGACCTCCGGCACGGGCTGCAGCGTCCCCACCTCGTTGTTCGCCCACATGACGGAGATCAGGGCGATCTCGTCGGCGTGCTCCGCGATCTCGGCGCGCAGGGCGTCGAGGTCCACACGCCCCTGGGCGTCCACGGGCAGCAGGACGATCTCGGCGCCCGCGTGCTCCGCCATCCAGAACGCGGGGTCGAGCACCGCGTGGTGCTCGACGGCGGACACCACGATGCGCCGGCGGCGCGGGTCCGTGGTCCGGCGGCCCCAGAACAGCCCCTTGACCGCGAGGTTGTCGGCCTCGGTGCCGCCTGCCGTGAAGACGACCTCGCTCGGGCGGGCGCCGAGCGCGGCCGCGACCGACTCGCGCGCCTCCTCGACGGTGCGCCGCGCGGCGCGGCCCGCGGCGTGCAGCGACGACGGGTTGCCCGTGCGGGTCAGCTCGTCGACGAACGCGTCGCGCGCCGCCGGGGACAGCGGCGTCGTGGCGGCGTGGTCGAGGTAGGCCGTCACGAGGACGGGGGTCGGCCCGCCGGGCGCACCGGGGCCGACGCCGGTCACGGGGCCGGGAGCAGGGGTCACGGTCACCCAGTCTACGAACCGCGGGGCGACGCTCGCGGTCCGAGGGGTGGGCAGCGCTGGACATCCCGGTGGAAAGCGCTAGGTTGTGGGACATCTACGCCCGGCCGTCGCCGGGCGCTCGCCCGGTCGCAGGACCGCCGTCGCGCGCCACACGTCGCCGCGGGACGGGAACGTGCCGCGGGCGGGACCGCCAGCCACCGACAGGGGAAGTGGCCTCTCGATGCCCGACGACGTCGCGCCGCCCGCCGTCGAGACCACCGGGGACGTCCCGGTCGCCTCCGGCGGTCGACGCCTGCTCTGGGCCGACCTGCCGCTCGCGCTGCGCGACGAGCTGGAGGCCGTCGCCGGGGGCAGGGTCGTGCACGAGCGCTCGGTACCGGCCGGGTTCAGCCCGGGCCTCGCGTCCGTCCTCACGCTCGACGACGGCAGCCGCCTCTTCGTCAAGGCGGCCCGGACCGCCGACGAGCCCGTGGCCGCCGACCTGCACCGCGCCGAGGCGAAGGTCGCGACGCGGCTGCCGCGCGCCGTCCCCGCGCCACGCTTCGCCTGGGGGCACGGCGACGGCGACTGGGTCGCGCTCGCGTACGAGGCGGTCGACGGGCGCTCGCCCGGCACGCCGTGGGACCCGCACGAGCTCGACCGCGTGCTCGCCGCGCTCGTCCGGGTCGCGTCCGCGCCGGGGGCCCGAGCCATGCGCCTGCCGCCCACCGGCCCGGACTTCGCCGGCATGGCCACCGGCTGGCGCGCCCTGCGGGCCGACCCGGACCCCGGCCTGGCAGCGCTCGTGCCCTGGGCGGCGGCGCGCCTCGACGCGCTCGCGGAGGCCGAGCGCGGCGCGCTCGTCGCGTGCGAGGGCGAGTCGTTCGTGCACGGCGACCTGCGCGCCGACAACGTGCTGCTGACCCCGGAGAAGGTCTACCTCGTGGACTGGCCGTACGCGTCGCGCGGCGCGGCGTGGCTCGACCTGGCGATGCTCCTGCCGAGCGTCGTCATGCAGGGCGTCCGGGACGTGTGCGAGCCCGTCACGGTGAGCGCCGACCCGGCACGACGCGCGCGGGGGGGCGCCTGGGCGGCCGCGACGTTCGCCGCGCACCCGCTCGGCCAGGACGTGCACCCCACGGACCTGCGTGCCGTCGTCGCGGGGATCGCCGGGTACTTCCTGCACTCCGCGCGGCAGCCCGCGATCCCGACCATCCCCCGTCTGCGACCGTTCCAGCGCGCCCAGGGCGTCGCGGCCCTCGCGTGGCTGGAGCACCTGGGGCTCTGAGCGCGCAGGCCCCGGCGCCGTCGTGGCGCCGGGGCCCGGGCGTCAGTCCTGCCAGACCTGCACCACCGCGGGCCGCGGCCCGGCGAAGGCTCCCGCGGGCACCGGAGCCCCCGGGGTCAGGTAGTCCGGGAAGGACGACACCTGCGCGTCGAACGTCCCGTCCTCCCCGGGGTGCTGCACCGCGACGTAGACCATGCGGTCCGCCGAGTCGACGAGCGGCCCGCACGTCTCGGCGCCGCGCGGCACCGAGAGGAACTGCTCGACCCGCCCGCGCTCGCGGCCGTCGAGCGTGACCTTGAACAGGCCGTCGCACTTCTGGATCGTGCTCGGCTGGCCGTCGGTCGAGATCCACAGGTTGCCCTCGGCGTCGAACGCGAGGTTGTCCGGGCACGAGATCGGGGAGACCTTCTCCCTCGGGTAGCCCGAGAAGTAGGTGGAGGAGTTCGTCGCGGGGTCGCCCGCGACGAGGAGGAGGTTCCAGCGGAACGTCAGCGACGCGGCGTCGTCGCGGTCCTCGACGATCTCCACCACGTGCCCGTCGCGGTTCGTGCTGCGGGGGTTCGGCTCGGTCGCGCCCTCGGCTGCGCCCGGGCCGCGCGAGGTGTTGTTCGTGCACGCGACGTACACGCGGCCCGTGACGGGGTTGGGCTCGACGTCCTCGGGGCGGTCCATCTTCGTCGCCCCGACCTTGTCGGCCGCGACGCGGGTGTAGACGAGCACCTCCTCGACGCTCATGCCCGGGACGGCGCTGCGCCCGTCGACCACGAGCGGCAGCCACTCGCCGCGGCCGTCGAACGCGCCGTCGGACGGCACCGCGCCCGAGCCGTCGATCTCGGACGCCGGCGAGTCGCCGCGGAACCGCGCGACGTACAGCGAGCCCTCGGTGAGCAGCGTCTTGTTGTGGCGGCGGGCGCCCTCGCTGTTCCCCGGGCGCATCGTGCGCGAGGAGACGAACTTGTACACGTAGTCGAAGCGCTCGTCGTCGCCCATGTACGCGACCGCGTTCCCGCGGCGCGACAGGATGACATTGGCGCCCTCGTGCTTGAACCGGCCGAGCGCGGTGTGCTTCACCGGCGGCTCGGCGGGCGCGTACGGGTCGATCTCGACGATCCAGCCGAACCGGTTCGGCTCGTTCTCGTACCCGGGGTTGCGGGCGTCGAAGCGCGGGTCGTCGAGCTCCCAGCCGTACCCCGTCGCGGCGTCGCGCAGGCCGTAGCGGGCGTCGTGGCCCGTGCCCGACGTGCGGAAGTACCCGTTGTAGTTCTCCTCGCCCGAGAGCACCGTGCCCCACGGCGTGGTGCCGCCCGCGCAGTTGTTGAGCGTGCCGAGCACGCGCGTCCCCGACGGGTCGGCGACGGTCCTGACGAGGTCGGACCCCGCGACCGGCCCGGTGAGGCGGAGCTCGGTCGTCATGTGCACCCGGCGGTTGTACCGGCTGTCCGCCACGTAGTCCCACGGCGTCCCGGTCCGACGACGACGCACCTCGACGACGGACATCCCGTGCGCCGCGCGCTCGATCGCCCGGCGGGTCGGGGCGTCGTACGAGGCGTCGAACATGATGGCGGGGTTCGTGTACTCGTGGTTCGCGACGAGCAGCCCGCGCGTCCCGCGACCCGGCCCCTTGCCCGCGCCGCGGCCGCCGGCGAGGGCGTGCTGGCGCTCGAACGGCAGGATGTCGAGGTAGTCGTTGTTGTAGCCGAACTGCCGCGCCTGCTGCTCCGGGGTCTGGCGCGAGACGTCGAACGGCGCCCCGCCGCGCAGGATCGGGTCGCCCCAGCGGATCACCGGGCGCCACCGGTACCCGTCGGGGACGACGAGCGCGTCGCGCGCCGCAGGTTGGGGCGAGATCGCGCCGAACGCGAGCCCCTTCTGCGGGCGGCCACCGCCGTGCCCGCCGTGCGCCGCGACGCCCTGGGCGGCGGCGGACGGCGCGGTGACCGTCTGCGCGCCGAGCACGACGGCCGCGGCTCCCACCGCGAGCCCGCCGAGCAGCGCGCGGCGTGACAGCGCGCCGGCGACGACGTCGCGGAACGTCTCGTTCGCGCTCTCGTTGGGGACCGGGTGCGAGCACGCGTCCGCGCACTTCAGCCGGCAGGTGACGGGGCTGCGCTTGCCGCGCGCGTGCGGCGCGACGGAGAGCAGGGGGCGATGCTCGGGGGCAGGCGTGATCGTCATCGGTCGTCTCCACGGGTCGGGGGGCCTCCCCGTCACCGGGGAGTCGGCCCGACGCTAGGAACGATCGGTGACCGGCCGGTCACCGCCCGGAGGACACCGGGTGAACTCTCGGCGCCGACCGGGCGGTCAGCCCTGCGACGCGCGGTGCTCCCGCAGCACCTCGGCCGCCTGCGGCAGCACGTCCGCGAGGTCGCCCACGACCGCGAAGTCCGAGATCTCGAACAGCGGGCACTCCGGGTCGTTGTTCACCGCGACGATCACCTGCGACGCCTGCATGCCGCCACGGTGGTGCGGGGCGCCGGAGATGCCCGCGCCGATGTACACGCGCGGTGCCACGGTGACGCCCGTCTGCCCGACGAACTGGTCGTGCCAGCCCTCGTAGACCGCGTCGCGCGTCGCGCCCACGGCGGCGCCCAGCGCGTCGGCGAGCTCGACCACGGGGGCGAAGTCGCCGTTCGTGCCACGGCCCCCGGCCACGACGATCGCGGCCTCCCCGAGCGCGGGACGGCCCGCGCCCGCGGACGCGTCGACCGTGCGGGACACGACGCGCGCCGCGGTCGCCGCGGGGGTCAGCTCGACGCGCAGCGCCTCGACCTCGGTCGCGACGGCGGCGTCCGCCGGCTGGGGCACCACCGAGTTCGCGCGGAGCGTCAGCACCGCCGGGTCGGTGAGGATCTCGCTGCGCACGTCCCACGAGCCCGCGAAGACGCGCTTGTCGGCCACGAGGTGGGTGCCGTCGTCGTGCAGCGCGGACGCGTCGACGACGAGGCCGGCCCCCGTGAGGAACGCGAGGCGCGCCGCGGCCTCCTTGTTCGGGAACGACGACGTCAGCAGGACGGCGTCGGCGTGCGACGCGCGCGCGGCCGCCGCGAGGACCTCCGCGACGACGGGCGTCAGGTGCAGCGCGTCGCCGGTGACGACCTCGCCGCCGGACGACGGCTCGGCCTGGCGCACGAGCGCGACGCCGTGCGCGCCGAGCTGGGCGAGGACGCCGACGCTCGGCGCCTCGAGCGCGACGGCCTCCACGCGCCCCAGCGCGCGGCCGAGGGTGATCAGCTCCAGCACGGGCGACCGCAGCTCGGTGGCTGCGGAGTCGAGGAGGACGAGGACGGTACGGGCCCCGGGGGTGCTCATGTGCGGACGCCTCTCAGACCAGGTCGTTGCGGATGAGGAACTCGGCGAGGGCGCGGCCGCCCTCGCCCTTGTCGACGACGATCTCCGCGTCGGGGCGCGGCGGCCGCGGCGACGCGTCGAGCACGCGCGTGCGGGCGCCCGCGTCGCCGACGAGCGCCGCGTCGACGCCGAGGTCGGCGAGGCTCCACGCCTCCACGGGGCGCGTGCGCGCCGCCATGATGAGCTTGAAGTTCGGCATGCGCGGGTCGTTCGCGTGGTCGGTCACCGACACGACGGCGGGGAGCGGCGCCTCGAGGACCTCCTCGACGCCGTCGAGCTCGCGCGTGACGCGGGCGGTGCGTGCGCCCGGCTCGCCCTCGACCTCGAGCCTCCCGGCGAGCGTGAGCTGCGGCAGCCCGAGCTCGGCCGACAGGAGCGCCGGGACGACGGATCCCAGCCCGTCGAGCGCGGCCATGCCCGTCACGACGACGTCCACCGGGGCCTCGTCGGCGAGGCGGCGCACCGCGGCGGCGAGGACGCGTGCGGTGCCGAAGTAGTCCGAGCCCGCGATCGCGTCGTCGCTCACCCGAACCCCGCGGTCGGCGCCGAGCTGGTAGGAGCGGCGCACGGCGCCGTCGGCGTCCGGCCCGGCGACGGTGAGCACGACCACCTCGCTGGTCTCGCGCTCCTCCTCCGGCAGCGCCTCCTTGAGGCGCAGCGCGGCCTCGACCGCGTTCTCGTCGAGCTCGTTGAGCGTGCCCTCGTCGGCCCGGCGCACCACGCGGCCGTCCTCGAAGCCCCGGTCGGCGTGGATGTCCGGGACGTACTTCACGGCGACGACGATCCGCATCGGCTGCTCTCCCTGTGCGCTGGGCGGTCGGCCGGAGAGGTACCCGGCCCGATCCGCCGAAGCCTACCGGCGGGCGACCGGAGGAGCCGGTGACACCCGCCACAATGGACGGGTGCACGAGCCGTCGCCCGACCCGAGACCCGTCCCGCCGATCGCCCCCGGGAGCGTCGACCGGCACGCCCTCGTCCCACCGCTCGGGGTCCGCCTCGCCGGCGACGGCGTCGACGTCGCCGTGCTCGCGTCGCACGCGACCGCCGTCGAGCTGTGCCTCGTGGACGTGGTGGACGCGGCGCTCCCCGCGCACGACCCGGCGCGCTACCGCGAGCGCCGGGTCCCGCTCGCCGGCCCCGCCTACGGCGTGTGGCACGGCCACGTCCCGGGCGTCGGCGCCGGCCAGCGCTACGGCTTCCGCGTCCACGGGACGTGGGACCCGGCCGCCGGCCTGCGGCACAACCCCGCGAAGCTGCTCGTCGACCCGTACGCCCGGGGCCTCGCCGGCGAACTCGTGGACGACCCGGCGATCCGCGGCCAGGTCGGCGACGACCCGTACGGCCCGCCCGACCCGCGCGACTCGCTGCCGTTCGTGCCTCACGCCGTCGTGGTCGCCGAGCCGACCGGGACGCTCGCTCCCCGCCCGCGCGTCCCGTGGCGCGACACCGTGGTCTACGAGGCGCACGTGCGCGGGCTCACGCAGCGTCTGGAGGCGCTGCCCGAGCACCTGCGCGGCACGTACGCGGGCGTCGCGCACCCGGTGACGATCGAGCACCTGCAAAGCCTGGGGGTCACGAGCGTCGAGCTGCTCCCGGTGCACGCCAACGTGCCGGAACCACACCTCCTGGCGAGCGGCCGCACCAACTACTGGGGCTACTCGACCCTCGGGTTCTTCGCGCCCCACGCCGCGTACGCCACGCGCGCCGCGCAGGAGGCCGGGCCGGGCGCCGTCCTCGACGAGGTGCGCGGCATGGTGCACCTGCTGCACGAGGCGGGGATCGAGGTGCTGCTCGACGTCGTGCACAACCACACGTGCGAGGGCGGGGCCGACGGGTACCACCTGTCGTGGCGCGGCCTCGACAACGCCGGGTACTACCTGCACGACGGCGGCTCCCCCGCACGTCTCGCGGACGTCACCGGGACGGGCAACTCGCTCGACTTCCGGCGGCCGGCGGTCGTGCGGGCGGCGCTCGACTCGCTGCGGTACTGGGCCGAGGTCGTCGGGGTCGACGGGTTCCGGTTCGACCTCGCCGTCACGCTCGGCCGGGGCCCCACCGGGTTCGACCCGGACCACCCGTTCCTCGTCGCGCTCCAGACGGACCCGGTGCTGTGCGGGCTCAAGCTCGTCGCCGAGCCCTGGGACGTGGGCCCCGGCGGGTGGCGCACCGGGCAGTTCCCGCCGCCGCTCGCCGAGTGGAACGACCGCTTCCGCGACGCCGTCCGCCAGTTCTGGCTCGCGGACGCGCGCGAGGCGTCGCACGGGCGGCCGGGCCACGGCGTGCGGGACCTCGCGACGCGCCTCGCGGGCTCGGCCGACCTGTTCGGCCGCTCGGACCCGCCGCTCGTGCGCGGCCCCGTCGCGTCCGTGAGCTACGTGACCGCGCACGACGGCTTCACGCTCGCCGACCTCGTCGCGTACGACCACAAGCACAACCTCGCGAACGGCGAGGACAACCGCGACGGGACCGACGACAACCGGTCCTGGAACCACGGGCTCGAGGGCCCGGTCGCGCCCGACGCCACCACGGGCCGAGGGCTCGCCGGCCCCGGCGTCGAGATCGCCCCGCTCCGCCGCCGCTCGATCCGCAACCTGCTCGCGACGCTCGTGCTCGCCGCGGGCACCCCGATGATCACCGCGGGCGACGAGATGGGCCGCACCCAGCGCGGCAACAACAACGCCTACGTGCAGGACGACGAGACGTCGTGGGTCTCGTGGGACCTGTCCCCGTGGCGCAAGGACCTGCTGGCGACCGCCCGCCACCTCCTCGCCCTGCGGCGCGAGCACGCCGCGCTGCGCCCCGACGCGTTCTTCACCGGCCGCCCGCGCCCCGCGGCGCCGGACGGCCCCGGCGGTGCGGCCGCCGGCACGGCAGCGGGCGGGGCGGCGGGCTGGGCAGGGGGCGCGGCGGCGGGTGGGGCGGCCGACGGCGGCCACGGCCCCGGCCCGACGGCGGTGCCCGACCTGGCGTGGTTCGATGCCGCCGGCGGACCGCTGGACCACGGGGCGTGGCACGACCCGGGCGTCCGGACGCTCCAGATGCTGCGGACCGCTCCGGAGCCCGGCGACGCCGACGTGCTCGTCGTGCTCACCGGCGCGCTCGACCCGGTCGACGTGACCCTCCCGGGTCTGCGGGCCGAGTCGGGCGGCGAGCCCGAGCGCTGGGAGCTCGCGTGGGACTCGGACTGGGAGCACCCGGACGACCCGGACCGCGCCGCGGGCGAGAGCGCCGCCCGCCCGGGCGACGTCGTCGGGCTCGAGGCGCTGAGCCTGCGCGTGTATGTCTCCCCCACCCCGCCGAGGCAGACGCCCGGCCCCGCGAGGTAGAGCCCAGGTCCCCGAGGAAGAGCCCAGGTCACGCGAGGTAGAGCCCTGGTCACGCGAGGTGGAGGCGCGGTCACGCGAGGCAGAGCCGTGGGCGCTCGCGCCCGCCGGGTCTGGACACGTGCTCTACTCTTCCCGCATGAGTGACAGCGCGGTCGACTCCTCCCCCAGCTCTCCCACGATCGAGGACCCCGAGGTCGTCGTCGTAGGGGCCGGGCTCTCCGGTCTCGTCGCGGCGACCGAGCTCACGGCGGCGGGCCGCCGGGTGGTCCTGCTCGACCAGGAGCCCGCGGCGAGCCTGGGCGGGCAGGCATGGTGGTCGTTCGGCGGGCTCTTCCTCGTCGGCTCGCCCGAGCAGCGGCGCATGGGCGTCACGGACTCCGCCGAGCTCGCGTTCGACGACTGGCTCGGGTCCGCGCAGTTCGCGCCCGGCGCGGACCGCGGCGAGGGCCCCGACCGGCACGGCTACGCGTGGGCGCAGGGGTTCGTGGACTTCGCCGCCGGCGAGATGCGCGGCTGGCTGCACGACAAGGGCGTGCGGTGGTTCCCGCTCGTGCAGTGGGCGGAGCGTGGCGGGTACCCGGTGCGCTCGGGCGCCGACGGGTCCGCCGGGGGCGCGCACGGGAACTCCGTGCCCCGCTTCCACGTCACGTGGGGCACCGGCCCGGGCGTCCTCGAGCCGTTCGTCCGCGCCGCCCTGGACGCGCGCGCCGCGGGCCTGCTCGACGTGCGGTTCCGGCACCGGGTCACGTCGCTGGTCGTGACCGACGGCGCGGTGACGGGCGTGCGCGCGGAGGTGCTCGCGCCGTCGGACGCCGAACGCGGGGCGCCGTCGTCGCGCGCCGTCGTCGGGGAGGTGGAGATCGCGGCGAGCGCCGTCGTCGTGACCTCCGGCGGCATCGGCGCGAACCACGAGCTCGTGCGCTCGCGCTGGCCGCAGACGGCGGGCCGGCTCCCCGCCCGCATGCTGTCCGGCGTCCCCGACTCGACCGACGGGCTCATGATCGGTGTCGCCGCCGACGCGGGTGCGGCACTCGTGCACGAGGACCGCATGTGGCACTACCCGGAGGGGATCGCGAACCACTCGCCGGTGTGGACGGATCACGGCATCCGGATCCTGCCCGGGCCGAGCTCGCTCTGGCTCGACGCCGACGGCAACCGGCTGCCCGCGCCGCTGTTCCCCGGCTTCGACGCCCTCGGCGCGCTCCAGCACGTCACCGAGCGTGGCGACGACCACTCCTGGTTCGTGCTCAACAAGGCGATCATGGAGTCGGAGTTCGCGCTGTCCGGCTCGGAGCAGAACCCCGACCTCACCGGCAAGGACGTGCGGCTCCTCGCCCAGCGCGTGCTGCCCGGCGCCGTCGGGCCGGTCGCGCGCTTCGCCGAGCAGTCGCCGGAGTTCGTGTGGGCGGACACGCCCGAGGAGCTCGCCGTGCGGATGAACGCGCTCGTCGAGGCGACGCCGGGCTCGCGCGGGCACGTCGACCCCGCGGCGCTGGCCCGCGTCGTCCGGCTGCGCGACGAGCAGGTCCGCACCGGGCTGGGCAAGGACCCGCAGGTCGTCGCGACGGCGATGGCCCGCCGCTACCGCGTCGACCGGCTCATCCGCGTGTCGCCGCCGCGGCCGCTGACGACCCCGAAGGACGGGCCGCTGCTCGCCGTCCGCCTCTCCGTGCTGACGCGCAAGACGCTCGGGGGGCTGTGGACGGATGGCTCCGCGCGGGTCCTGCGCGCGGACGGGTCCGTGCTGCCCGGGCTCTGGGCCGCCGGCGAGGCGGCAGGGTTCGGCGGGGGCGGCGTGCACGGCCACCGCGCGCTCGAGGGGACGTTCCTCGGCGGGTGCCTCTACTCCGGCCGTGTCGCCGGCCGCGCGGTCGCCGTCGACCTCGGCTGACCCGGGTAGGGTCGGCGACCATGACCGTGCCCGACGACGCGTCCCCGGCCCCCGCGCCGGGCGCCCCCGCGGCGGTCGACCAGCTCGACGTCCCCGCCTGCGAACGCCTGTTCCGCCGCAACGGTCTCCCGCTGCTCGTCGAGGGGCACTCGCTCGACCGCGACGTGTTCGGGCGGTCCGCCCCGTTCCTGCTCGTCGTGCTGCTCGCCGAGCTCTCCGGCGCGGTGCGGTCGGGCTGGCCCGCGTGGGCGAACGCGCTCGCGCTCCTCGGTGCCGCGGCGATCGTCGCGGCCGCGTACGCGGGGCTCAACGTGGTGCGCGGTCGGCCGTGGTCCACGCTCCCGCAGTCCGTCGGCGTCCCCGAGCTCGCGTTCTTCGTGCTCGTGCCGGCCCTCCTGCCGGTCGTGTTCGGTGGGCAGTGGGGCGACGCCCTGCTCACCGTCGTCGGCAACCTCGTGCTGCTCGGGGTCGTGCGCGTCGTCGTCGGGTACGGCGTGCTGTCGTCGTTGTGGTGGGGGCTCGCGCGCGTCACCGACGAGCTCGGTGCCGCCCTGCTGCGCCTCGTGCGTCTGCTGCCGCTGCTGCTCGTGTTCTCCCTCGTGCTCTTCTACAACGCCGAGGTGTGGCAGGTGTTCGACCGGACGCACGGCGTCGCCGACCTCGTGCTCGGCGCGTTCTTCGCGCTGCTCGTCGTGCTGTTCGTCGGTCTGCGGTCGCCGGCCGAGGCCCGGGAGGCGCTCGCGGAGACCGCCGCGCGGCACCCCGGGCACGAGGACGCAGCACGCTTCAGCCGTGGCCAGACGGCGAACCTCGCGACGATGATCGCGACGAGCCAGCTCCTCCAGGTCCTCGTCGTGAGCCTCGGCATGGGCGTGTTCTTCATGGCGCTCGGCACGCTCACGGTGACCCCCGAGGTCATGGCGCTGTGGGACGTCGACGGCGGCACCTGGCAGCGGACGCTCTCGCTCGTCGGCGGGGGCGGCGTCGGCGGCGCGGACCTCGTCGTGACCCAGACGCTGCTGCGCGTCTCCGTCGCGATCGCGACGTTCACCGGGCTCTACTACGCGATCTCCGTGCAGGTCGACGCCGTGTACCGCGAGGAGTTCGTCGACGGCATCGAGACCCAGCTCGCCGACGTCGTGCGCGCCCGCTCGCGCTACCTCGACCTCCTCGCCACGCCCCCGCCCGCGAGATAGAGGCGGCCTCCGCGACGTAGAACCGAGGTCGGCCGAGGTAGAGGCCAGGTAGGCCGAAGTAGAGGCCAGGTTCATGACCGCGCCTCTACCTCGACCGACCGGGGCTCTACCTCGACCGACCAGGGCTCTGCCTCGGCGCGGAGGGCCGCGAGCTGTCGGCGCGGCGACGGAGCGCGAGGCGGCGTGACTCCGCGAGACGACAGCCGACCGCCACCGGGTCACCCAGGTCGTCCCAGGTGAAGCGCACGACCGTCCAGCCCGCTGCCACGAGCGCCGCCTCGCGGGCGTCCTGCGCGCGCCGGACCTCTGCCGGGTCCCCGAACGCCCCGCCGGAGTACTTCACCGCCCCGTCGAACTCGATCACCAGACGGGCGTCGAGCCAGGCCAGGTCGACGACGTACGTCCCGCGCGACGTCGCGACCGGTACCTGTGGCCGGGGTGCGGGCAGACCGCCGAGCACGGCCGCGAGCCGCACGAGCGTCTCGCCCGGCGACTCCGACCTCGAGTCCGCGAGCTCGAGAGCACGGCGTGCCCGCACGATGCCGCGCTTGCCGCGCGACTCCTCGACGATCGACTCCACCACGTCCCGATCCGCACCCAGGCGCAACGCGGAGTCGACCACGACGAGGCTGCGCTCGAGCGGCAGCGACCGTGCACAGTCGACGAGGGTGCGCTCGAGGCTGGTGACAGGGACGCCGTCGAGGACCGCGCGGTCACGGACCGGTAGATCGGTCCAGTGCCGGCGCACAGCCACGTCGCGCTCTCGCGTCACGTTCGGATGGCCGAGCTGGGTCAGGTGCGCGAACGGCGGGAGCCGCCACGTCCAGCACCCCCAGAGCAGAGCTGCGGTGTCGTGGCTCACCCAGAACGGTGTCCTGAGCCGGCTGACCAGCCCACGCACCTCGCCGAGCAGCCACTCCTCGCGCTCCGACGGCGCGGAGTGCGCCGAGGGGAGGTAGACACCGCGCCGCACCCGCACGAGCTCACCAGCGCGTGCTCGCGCCGCCAGCTCCGCGCGGCGTCGACGCACGTAGGGCACAGCAGACGGAACCTTCCGAGGCCCGTTGGTGTCCGCCGTGTAGCGACCGGCGGGGCGGGTCGGGACTCGATCGGCCCCGAGGCTGCGCTGTGCTCTCGGGTCGTGGCTGGTCGGGATGCTGCCCGTCGTCTCGTCCATCGGCCCAGCGTGCCGGTCAGCGCGCCCTCACGGGGCGCGCGCGGCAGATCTGTGGACGACGAGGTCGGCGCCCCTGTACGACGGTCCGCCCCGTCGACCACCACCCACGCTCGGACGCGCCGAGAGGGCCCGGCCGACGACGGCCGGGCCCTCTCACGCACCGTATGACGCATCCGCATCACGTGACCACGCCTCTACCTCGCGTGACCGCACCTCTACCTCGCGCGACCGCACTTCTACCTCGTGGGGCCAAGGCTCTACCTCGGCGGAGTGGGTCAGGCGT
Organism: Cellulosimicrobium sp. 4261; assembly: GCF_040546915.1. Lineage (NCBI taxonomy): Bacteria > Bacillati > Actinomycetota > Actinomycetes > Micrococcales > Promicromonosporaceae > Cellulosimicrobium > Cellulosimicrobium sp. 4261. The sequence continues at coordinate 218,774 of NZ_JBEPOQ010000006.1, read as the reverse complement.
TGGTGACGAGGCCCAGCTCGGCGACGCTCGGGAGGCCGTCGTGCGTCGGGACGACGCGGACGGTGTAGCCGAACGGTCCGGACGCGTCGAGCACGACGTCGCCCGCGAACGCGTAGCGGCCGGCCTCGTACGTCTCGGCGAGCGCGAGCGGCTCGGCCGTGAACTCCTCGATGACGTCGGCCTCGCTGACGCGACCGTGCACGACCTGCACCTGGACGTCCTCGGGGCGGAGGTCGCCGAGCGACACGTACGCGCGGACCGTGAGGCGGTCCCCGACCTGAGGCACCTCGCCGATGCCGGCCGAGTCGACGTGGTCCACGCGCACGCGCGACCAGCCGTCGCGCACGGCGTGCTTCCACTGCGCGAGCTCCCGGGCGGGTGCGAGCCCGTCGGCGGCCAGCGCGCGCCCGGCCGCGGCGGCCGGGGCGTACAGGCGCGTGACGTACTCGCCGACCATGCGCGTCGCCTGGACCTTGGGGCCGAGCGTCGCGAGCGTGTGCCGCACCATCTCGAGCCACCGGCCGGGCACGCCGTCGGCGTCGCGGTCGTAGAAGCGGGGCGCGACCTGCTGCTCGACGAGGTCGTAGAGCGCGGCGGCCTCGAGGTCGTCGCGACGGTCCGCGTCCTCCACGCCGTCGGCGGTCGGGATGGCCCAGCCGTTCTCGCCGTCGTACCACTCGTCCCACCACCCGTCGAGGATCGACAGGTTGAGGCCGCCGTTGAGCGCCGACTTCATGCCCGACGTCCCGGACGCCTCCAGCGGGCGCAGCGGGTTGTTGAGCCAGACGTCGCAGCCCGGGTAGAGCGACTGCGCCATGGCGATGTCGTAGTTCGGCAGGAAGACGATGCGGTGCCGCACCTCGGGGTCGTCCGTGAAGCGCACGAGCTGCTGGATGAGCCGCTTGCCCTGGTCGTCCGCAGGGTGCGACTTACCCGCCACGACGAGCTGGACCGGGCGCTCGGGGTGCAGCAGCAGCGCCTTGAGGCGATCCGGGTCGCGCAGCATGAGCGTGAGCCGCTTGTACGTGGGCACGCGGCGCGCGAACCCGATGGTGAGGACGTCGGGCGAGAGCACGTCGTCGACCCAGCCCAGCTCCGCCGGGGTCGCGCCGCGCTCGCGCCAGGACTTGCGCACGCGGCGACGCGCCTCGTCGACGAGCCGGCCGCGCATCTCGCGCCGGATCGCCCAGAGCTCGCCGTCGCCGACGGCGCCGTCCCCGTCGCCGCGCAGCCAGCGCGACGACGCGTGCTCGGCCGTGAGCTCGTCGAGCCCGAGCCGCTCGGCCTCGAGGGCCGCGAGCGCCGGGTCGACCCACGTGGGCGAGTGGACGCCGTTCGTCACCGAGGTGATGGGGACCTCGCGGGCGTCGAAGCCCGGCCACAATCCCTCGAACATCCCGCGCGACACCTCGCCGTGCAGGAGCGAGACGCCGTTCGCCCGCCCGCCGAGGCGCAGGCCCATGACGGCCATGTTGAACACGGTCGGGTCGCCGCCGTCGTAGTCCTCGGCCCCGAGGGCGAGGACGCGCTCGACGGGCAGGCCGTCGACCGCCATGTCGCCGCCGAAGTACTGCGCGACGAGGTCGCGGCCGAACCGGTCGATGCCGGCGGGAACGGGCGTGTGCGTCGTGAAGACCGTCGCGGCGCGAACGGCCTCGAGCGCCGCGTCGAACGACAGGCCCTGCTCGACGAGCTCGCGGATGCGCTCGACGCCGAGGAACCCCGCGTGGCCCTCGTTGGTGTGGTACACCTCGGGCTCCGGCGCGCCGGTGAGGCGCGACCACAGGCGCAGCGCGCGCACGCCGCCCACGCCGAGCAGGAGCTCCTGCTGGAGGCGGTGCTCGCCGCCGCCGCCGTAGAGGCGGTCGGTCACCTTGCGCGCGGCCTCGTCGTTGCCGGGCACGTTCGAGTCGAGCAGGAGCAGCGGCACGCGGCCGACGGCCGCGACCCACACGTGCGCGTGGAGCGTCCGCCCCCCGGGCAGGGCGAGCGAGACGCGCGCGGGCGTGCCGTCGTCGTCGCGCAGGAGGGTGAGCGGCAGGCCGTCCGGGTCGAGGAGCGGGTACGTCTCGACCTGCCAGCCGTCGCGCGTGAGCGACTGCTTGAAGTAGCCGGCGCCGTAGAGGAGCCCGACGCCGACGATCGGCACGCCGAGGTCGCTCGCGCTCTTGAGGTGGTCGCCGGCGAGGATGCCGAGGCCGCCGGAGTACTGGGGCAGCACGGACGTGATGCCGAACTCGGGCGAGAAGTACGCGATCGCGGCCGGGAGAGCGCCACCCTCCTCCGCCGACGCCTCCGCGGCACGCTCCTGGTACCACAGCGCGTCGTCGAGGTAGTGGCGCAGGTCGGCCGCCGCGGCACGCACGCGCTCGACGAACGCGCCGTCGGCGGCGAGCTCGGCGAGGCGCTCGGGCCCGAGCGCACCGAGCAGCGCGACGGGGTCGCCGTGGACCGCCGCCCACGTCTCGGGGTCGATACCGGCGAACAGGTCGCGCGTGGGCGCGTGCCAGGACCAGCGCAGGTTGTGCGCGAGCTCGTCCAGGTCGCGCAGCTCGGCGGGCAGCAGGGTGCGGACGGTGAACCGTCGGATGGCTCTCACGGGGACGAGACTACGCAGCCTGGCGCCGGTGCACACCCCCGCGCCGCAACCTGTGTGTAACGCTTGCATGAAATTTCACCCGGGTACGTGCGAGACCCGTCCGCGACGCGCCGACCCCTCCCCCACGTGCCTGGCCCCCGTGCCCCTCGATACGTTGTGCGTGTGACGTCGACCCCTCCGGCCCTCGCGCCGCACCGCCCCCGCGCCACCGGTGCCCCTCGTCCCCGAGGCGGCGCCCCCGCCCCCGCCCCCGCCGCGCCCGTCGGACGCATCCCCGTGCTCGAGGTGTCGCCCGTCGTCGAGGGCGGCCGGTGGCCCGCCAAGGCCGTCGTCGGCGAGATGGTGCCGATCGAGGCGACCGTCTTCCGGGAGGGCCACGACGCCGTCGCCGCGACCGCCGTCCTCGTCGCGCCCGACGGCACCGAGCGCACGGCGCCCATGGTCGACGTCGCCCCCGGGCTCGACCGGTTCCGCGCCACGCTCCACCCGGACGCGGTCGGCGACTGGTCGCTGCGCGTCGAGGCGTGGAGCGACCCCTACGGCACGTGGGCGCACGACGCGACGGTCAAGGTCGCGGCGGGCGTCGACGTCGAGCTCATGCTCGCCGAGGGCGTGCGGCTCTTCGAGCGCGTCCTCGCCGACGCCGTCCCCCTCCCCGGGCGCGACGGCATTCCCGGCCGCCGGGCCCCCGCAGACGACCGCACGCTCGCCGACGCGCTCGCCGCGCTCGCCGACGCGAGCCGCCCCGCCGAGGCGCGGCTCGTCGCGGCGACGTCGCCCGAGGTGCGCGACGTCCTGGAGCGCGCCCCCCTGCGCGACCACGTCACGGCGTCGGCCACCTATCCGCTGCGCGTCGAGCGCCCGCTCGCGCTCGCGGGCGCGTGGTACGAGATGTTCCCGCGCTCCGAGGGCGCCCGACGGCTCAAGGACGGGCGCTGGCGCTCGGGCACGTTCACCGCCGCCGCCCGCCGTCTGCCCGCGATCGCGGAGATGGGCTTCGACGTCGTCTACCTGACGCCCGTCCACCCCATCGGGACGACGCACCGCAAGGGCCGCAACAACTCCCTCACCGCGCTCCCCGGCGACCCGGGCAGCCCGTACGCCATCGGGTCGAAGGACGGCGGCCACGACGCGATCCACCCCGAGCTCGGCAGCGAGCGCACGTTCCGCGCGTTCGTCAAGGAGGCCCGGCGGCACGGGCTGGAGGTCGCGATCGACCTCGCGCTCCAGTGCTCGCCCGACCACCCCTGGGTCACCGAGCACCCCGAGTGGTTCACGACGCGCGCCGACGGCTCCATCGCGTACGCCGAGAACCCGCCGAAGAAGTACCAGGACATCTACCCGCTCAACTTCGACAACGACCCCGAGGGCATCTACACCGAGGTGCTGCGCGTCGTGCGCGTGTGGATCGACCGCGGCGTCACCGCGTTCCGCGTCGACAACCCGCACACCAAGCCGCTCGACTTCTGGGAGTGGCTGCTCGCCGAGGTGCGCGCGACGAACCCCGAGGTCGTGTTCCTCTCCGAGGCGTTCACCAAGCCCGCGATGATGCACACGCTCGCGCGCATCGGGTTCCACCAGTCGTACACGTACTTCACCTGGCGCAACACGCGCGACGAGCTCGCGGAGTACCTCACCGAGGTCTCGGGCGAGGCCGGCGCCTACATGCGCCCGAGCTTCTGGCCCACGACCCACGACATCCTCCCGCCGTACCTCCAGCACGGCGGCGTGGCAGGCTTCGCGGTGCGCGCGGTGCTCGCCGCCCTCGGCTCGCCCACGTGGGGGATCTACTCCGGCTACGAGCTCGTCGAGAACGTGCCGCGCCCGGGCGTCGAGGAGCAGATCGACAACGAGAAGTACGAGTACAAGCCGCGCGACTGGGCGCTCGCCGACGAGATCGGGATCTCGACGCTGCTCACGCGGCTCAACGAGATCCGCCGCGACCACCCCGCGCTGCGCCAGCTCCGCAACCTCACGGTGCACCCGACGACGAACGACCAGGTGCTCGCGTTCTCGCGCCACCTGCCGGCCGAGCACTCGCCGACCGGCGAGGCGGACACGGTCGTCGTCGTGGTGAACCTCGACCCCCGCTCCCCGCAGGAGTCGAACGTGCACCTGGACCTCGCGGCCCTCGGCCTCCCTCCGCTCGCGGACGGCCAGGACCCCTGGGCGCCGTCGTTCGTCGCGCACGACGAGCTGACCGGCGAGAGCTACGGCTGGGGCCAGGACGTGTACGTGCGCCTCGAACCGCTGCGCCAGGTCGCGCACGTCATCCACGTGAGGGCGTCGTGACGCTCCCCCGGGACGCGGCCCCGGTCCCCGTCCGGGGACCCGCCGCCGGTCCCGCGCCCGTGTCCCCGACCACCGCACCCGTGCCCGTCGCCGCCCTCCCGCCGCGCCGCCAGCCTGCGCCGCCCGTCGAGACGCGCCCGGGGCTGTCGGACGACCCGGACTGGTACCGCACAGCCGTGTTCTACGAGGTGATCGTCCGCGCGTTCTCCGACTCCGACGGCAGCGGGACGGGCGACCTGCGCGGGCTCATCGACCGCCTCGACTACCTCCAGTGGCTGGGCATCGACGCGCTGTGGCTGCCGCCGTTCTACCCGTCGCCGCTGCGCGACGGCGGCTACGACGTGTCCGACTACACGGCGATCGCGCCGCAGTACGGCTCGACGTCGGACTTCGCGGAGCTCGTGAGCGAGGCGCACGCGCGCGGGATGCGCGTCGTCATCGACCTCGTCATGAACCACACGAGCGACCAGCACCCGTGGTTCCAGGCGTCGCGCGCCGACCCGGAGGGCCCGTACGGCGACTTCTACGTGTGGAGCGACGACGACACGCGCTACCAGGACGCGCGCATCATCTTCGTCGACACGGAGACGTCCAACTGGACGTTCGACCCGGTGCGGCGCCAGTTCTTCTGGCACCGGTTCTTCTCCCACCAGCCCGACCTCAACTTCGAGAACCCGCGCGTCGCCGACGCGATGCTCGACGTCGCGCGGTTCTGGCTGCAGGTGGGGGTCGACGGCTTCCGCCTCGACGCGGTGCCGTACCTCTACGAGGCCGAGGGCACCAACTGCGAGAACCTGCCGCAGACGCACGAGTTCCTGCGCCGCGTGCGGCGCATGGTGGACACCGAGTTCCCGGGTCGCATCCTCCTCGCCGAGGCGAACCAGTGGCCGCGCGACGTCGTGGACTACTTCGGCACCGAGGAGGAGCCGGAGTGCCACATGTGCTTCCACTTCCCCGTCATGCCGCGCATCTTCTACGCGATCCGCGACCAGCGGGCGAACCAGGTCCTCGAGATCCTCGCCGACACGCCCGACATCCCCGCGGGCGCGCAGTGGAGCACGTTCCTGCGCAACCACGACGAGCTGACGCTCGAGATGGTCTCGACGGAGGAGCGCGCGTCGATGTACGGGTGGTACGCGCCCGACCCGCGCATGCGCGCCAACGTCGGCATCCGCCGTCGGCTGGCGCCCCTGCTCGACAACTCGCGCAAGGAGGTCGAGCTCGCGCACGCGCTGCTGCTCTCGCTCCCGGGCAGCCCGTGCCTGTACTACGGCGACGAGATCGGGATGGGCGACAACATCTGGCTGCCCGACCGCGACGCCGTGCGCACGCCCATGCAGTGGACGCCGGACCGCAACGCCGGGTTCTCCACCGCGGACCCGGGCAAGGTGTACCTGCCGCTCGTGCAGTCGCTCGTCCACCACTACGGCTACGTGAACGTGGAGGCGCAGCTCGAGCAGTCGACGTCCCTGCTGCACTGGGTGCACGGCATGCTCAAGGTCCGGCGCCGCCACAAGGCGTTCGGCACGGGAGACTTCGTGGCGCTCGAGTGCGACAACGAGTCGATCCTCGCGTTCCTGCGGCGCACGCCCACGGAGACCGTCCTGTGCGTGGCGAACCTCTCCGCGACCGCCCGGTCCGCGGCGGTGCACCTGCCGGGGCACGCGGGCGCGACGCTCACCGACGTGTTCGGCGGCGCGCGCTTCCCGGCGGTCGGGGACGACGGGCGCGTCGTCATGACGTGGGGCTCGCGCGACTTCTACTGGCTCGTCGTCGGGGGTCCCGAGGGCACGACCGCCTGACGGACGGCGAGATCGGGCGCCTCGTGGTCGGATGGTGCCTGCCCGACACGACCTGCCGACGACCAGCCCCAGGAGGCCTGCATGACGCTCCGACGGACGGACCTTCCCTCCTCGGAGCTCATGACGCTCCTCGACGCGTGGCTGCCGGAGCGCCGGTGGTACCCCGTCAAGGGCGTCGAGGTGCAGCACGTGCCGTGGCTGTCGTTCGCGCTCGACGTCCCGGCGGCGCCGGACCCGGCGCGGGCCCCGCGCGTCGTCCTCCACCTGCTGCGGCTGCTCGGGGACGGCGTCGACCTCGTCGTGCAGGTGCCGCTCGTCCTCGAGCCGGTCGACGCGGCGGCGGGTACCACGGGCGCCGCGGACCCGGCGGGCACCCCCGCCACGCCCGCCGGGCCGGGGCGCGCCCCCGCCGCCCCGCTCGGGACGGTGCACGACGCCGGGAGCGGCGCGACCGCCGGGACGTCCTGGCTCGTGCACGACGGCGCCGCGCACCCGGCGTGCTGGGCGGCGCTCCTGGCCGTGGCCGAGTGGGGCACGACCCCGGCCACCGGAGCAGCGAGCGCCGACCCCGTCGACCTCGCGGGCGGGCGCGCTCTGAGCGTCGAGCAGTCGAACAGCTCGGTGCTGCTCCCCGGGGTCGCCGGCGGGACGATGCTCAAGGTCCTGCGGGCCATCGCGATCGGGCCCAACCCTGACCTGACCATCCCGCGCGCGCTCGCCGCGCAGGGGTGGGCGGGCGTCCCGCGACCGCTCGCATGGCTCGAGGTGGGCTGGGACGCGCAGGACGACCCGGCCCGCCCGGGCCACGTACCGGACCCGACGGCGCCGCGCTCGGCGCACCTCGCGATCCTCAGCGAGTTCGTCGACGGCGCGCGCGACGGCTTCGACCTCGCGTGCGCGTACGCCGGGCAGGGGTCGTCGTTCGCCGACCTCGCCGCCGACCTCGGACGGGTCCTCGCCGACCTGCACGCCGCGCTCCGGCGCGCGTTCGACGTGGGCTCCCCCGTGGACGCGCGGTGGCTCGTCGCCGACCTGCGGCGCCGCTCGGACGAGGCCGTCGCGTCGTCGGGCGCGCTCGGCCGGCGCGCGACCGAGATCGCCGCGTTCTGGGACCGCACGGCGGCACGGCTCGCGTCCGTCACGCGCGTCCCCGACGCCCTCCCGCGGCTCCAGACCGTCCACGGCGACCTCCACCTCGGGCAGGTGCTGCACGCCCGCCGGTTCGGCTGGAAGGTGCTCGACTTCGAGGGCGAGCCGCTGCGGCCGGTCGCGGAGCGCACCCGGCCCGACCTCGCGCTGCGCGACGTCGCCGGGATCGTGCGCTCGTTCGACTACGCGGCCGCCGTCGGGCGCGCGCCCGACGCCGCGTGGGCCGTGCAGGCGCGCGCCGCGTTCCTCGACGCGTACGAGCGCGCGGACACCGCGGGCGTCGACCACGCGACGTCGGAGGCGCTCGTCCGGGCGCTCACGCTCGACAAGGCGCTCTACGAGGTCGTCTACGAGTCGCGCAACCGCCCCGACTGGGAGCCCATCCCTCTCGCCGCCGTGGACCGGCTCCTCGCGGGCAACGCCTGACGTGCGCGGTCGCCCGGGCGCACGCACCGGACCGTCCGGCGAGCCCGTCCTGTGGGGGCGCGCGGGACGTGGAAAGGTTGCCCCATGACCGGGCCCGCCGCTTCCGCCACCCCGCCCCCCGTCGTCGTGCCGCCGGACGCCCTCGCCGCGGCCGCGGGCGGGCGCACGTTCGACCCGCACGCCGTGCTCGGCCCGCACCTCGCGGACGACGCCAGGGACGCGCGGGCCGTCGTCCGCGTCCTGCGCCCGCTCGCGGACGAGGTCGTCGTCGTCACCGCCGACGGCGAGCACCCGGCAGCGCACGAGCAGGACGGGGTGTGGGCCGCCGTCGTGCCGGTGCACCAGGACGCCGACGGCACGCGGCACGCTCCCGACTACCGCGTCCGCACGCGATACGGGCACGAGGCCACGACCGTCGACGACCCCTACCGGTTCCTGCCCACGCTCGGCGACGTCGACCTGCACCTGATCCGCGAGGGTCGGCACGAGGAGCTGTGGCGCGCGCTCGGGGCGAACGTCCGCACCTACCCGAGCGACCTCGGCGACACGACCGGCACGGCGTTCGCCGTCTGGGCGCCGAACGCGCGCGCGGTCCGCGTCATCGGGGACTTCAACGGCTGGGGCCCCACGCACCCCATGCGCTCCCTCGGCTCGACCGGGGTGTGGGAGCTCTTCGTGCCCGGCGTCGTCGCGGGCGCGCGCTACAAGTACGAGATCCTCGGGCCCGACGGCTCGTGGCGCCAGAAGGCCGACCCGCTCGCCAAGGCGGCCGAGGTGCCCCCGGCGACGGCGAGCATCGTGGTCGAGTCCCGGTACGAGTGGTCGGACGACGCGTGGCTCGCCGAGCGCGCCGCGCACGACCCCCACACGCGGCCGCTCAGCATCTACGAGGTGCACCTCGGCTCGTGGCGCCAGGGGCTGTCCTACCGCGACCTCGCGGAGCAGCTCACGGCGTACGTCGTCGAGCAGGGGTTCACCCACGTCGAGCTCCTGCCCGTCGCCGAGCACCCGTTCGGCGGGTCGTGGGGCTACCAGGTCACGGGCTACTACGCCCCGACGTCACGCTTCGGCCACCCCGACGACTTCCGCTACCTCGTCGACCGCCTGCACGCCGCCGGGATCGGCGTCGTCGTCGACTGGGTGCCCGCGCACTTCCCGCGCGACGAGTGGGCCCTCGCCCGCTTCGACGGCACCCCCTGCTACGAGCACGCCGACCCGCTGCGCGGCGAGCAGCCCGACTGGGGCACGTACGTCTTCGACTTCGGCCGCAACGAGGTCCGCAACTTCCTCGTCGCCAACGCGACCTACTGGCTCGAGGAGTTCCACGTCGACGCGCTGCGCGTCGACGCCGTCGCGTCCATGCTCTACCTCGACTACTCGCGCGGTCCCGGCCAGTGGCACCCCAACGTGCACGGCGGGCGCGAGAACCTCGAGGCCATCGCGTTCCTCCAGGAGGCCAACGCCACCGCGTACCGGCGCACGCCCGGGGTCATGATGATCGCCGAGGAGTCGACGGCGTGGCCGGGCGTCACCCGGCCCACCTCCGCGGGCGGCCTGGGGTTCGGGCTCAAGTGGAACATGGGCTGGATGAACGACTCCCTGCGCTACGTCGCCGAGGAGCCGATCAACCGCCGGTACCACCACCACGAGATCACGTTCTCCATGGTCTACGCGTACTCCGAGCAGTTCGTGCTCCCCATCAGCCACGACGAGGTCGTGCACGGCAAGGGCTCGCTGTACGGGAAGATGCCCGGCGACGACTGGCAGAAGCGCGCCGGCGTCCGCGCGTTCCTCGCCTACCAGTGGTCGCACCCCGGCAAGCAGCTCCTCTTCATGGGCAGCGAGATCGGCCAGCACTCCGAGTGGAACGAGGGCCGGTCGCTCGACTGGGACGGCCTCGCGGCCGACCCGGGCCGGCAGGGCGTGCAGCGCGCCGTGCGCGACCTCAACGCGCTCTACCGCGCGACCCCGGCCCTGTGGGAGCTCGACCACGACCCCGCGGGGTTCGAGTGGCTCGACGCCGACGACGCCGACCACAACGTCCTCGCCTACGTGCGCCGCGGGCGCGACGGCAGCGAGGTCGCGGTCGTCGTGAACTTCGCCGGGACGCCGCACGAGGGCTACCGCGTCGCGCTGCCGTCGGGTGGCGCGTGGCGGGAGGTCCTCAACACCGACGCGGAGGTCTACGGCGGCTCCGGCGTCGGCAACCTCGGCGAGGTCGAGGCGGAGCCCGTGCCGTGGAAGGGACGCGCGTTCTCCGCGGCCCTGCGCGTCCCTCCGCTGGGCGCGCTGTACCTCGTCCCGTCGTCGAGGTAGAGGCCTGGTTCGCCGAGGTCGAGGTCTGGTCGCCGAGGTCGAGGTCTGGTCGCCCTGGGTGGTGGGTGGGGCGGTGGCGCCGGGTCTACCATCCGCCGCTCGTTCCTCGCGGCTCCCCCCGCCAGGCCCGCCACGACCCGGCGCCACCGCCCCACCCACCCGGCTTCGTCTCACCCTTGGCGCTGCCTCCTCGGCACCATGCCAGCCGGTCACCTCGCGGTGACCGGCCGCACGACGGCGGCCGGTCACCGTGAGGTGGCCGCCCCCCGGTGGGCGCGCCCCCCCCCCCCCCAGCCCCCCGCGACCCGGGGGGGGCCCGGCCCCCCCGCGGGGGCCGGGCCCCGGGGGGGTCCCCGGCCGCCGTCGTGCGTGGCTCGGGTGCGTCAGTAGAGGCTGATCGCGAGGCGCTGGCGGGCCTTGCCGACGCGGGGGTCGGTGGGGCCCACGACCTCGAAGTAGTCGAGGAGCCGCACGCGGAGCTTCTCCTTGCCGTCGTCGTCGGCGCCGGGCAGGAGGTCGAGCAGGCGGCCGAGCGCGTCGTCGACGTGGCCGCCGAGGATGTCGAGGTCGGCGATGGCGAGCTGGGCGTCGACGTCCTGCGGTGCGGCGGCGGCTGCGGCACGGACCGTCGCGAGGTCCGCGTCGCGCGTGCGCTGGAGGAGGCGGACCTGCGCGAGCCCCGCGACGGCGAGCGCGTCGCGCGGGTCCTGCTTGATCGCCTTCTCGTAGGCCGCGACCGCGGCGTCGAGGTCGTCGCGCTCGATCGCGTCGTACGCCTCCTGGTGCAGCGGCGGGAGCTCGGGCTCGGGCTCCGCGACGGGCTCCGCGGGGCGCTCGGGCTCGCCGTCGGCGCCCTGTGCAGGCGCGCGGCCCGTCACGCCGTTCGCCTCGGCCGCCTGGAGCACCTGGTCGAGCACGGCGCGCACCTGCTCGACGGGCGCCGCGCCCTGGAACAGCGGCACCGGCTGGCCCTGGAGGATCGCGACGACGGTCGGCACGCCCTGGACCTGGAACGCGGCCGTGATCTGCGGGTACGCCTGGGCATCGACCCGGGCCAGGAGGAAGCGGCCGGCGTACTCGTCGGCCAGCGCGCCGAGGTCGGTGCCGAGCTGCGCGTTCGCCTGGTCCGTCGGGATCCACAGGAGCACGACGACCGGGTACTGCGCCGAGTCCTGGACGAGCTGACCGAACGTCTCGTCCGTGACGTCGACGACGTACCCGCCCGCGGCGGGCGCGCCGCCCTCCTCGCCGGGCGGGGGTGACTGCGGCCTGGTCAGCGCGGACAGGTCGACCGCGCCGCGCACGTCGAACGTGGGCTGGGTGGGTTCGCTCATGGACGCAATCCTACGGAGCGTCAGGAGTTCGCGACCGACGTCGCGACGTGCTCGTTGCCCACCACGCGGATCTTCTCCTCGGATCCCGCCGGCGGCACGTAGAGCGCGACGACGTCGACGTACCCGACCTTCAGCACGTTCGTCGGGGCCTTGTCCCCGTACAGCGCCTTGATCGACTCGGTGTCCGGGGGCACCTGCGCGCCCTCCTCGGCCGTCATCGACTCCTGCGAGGTCATGGCCCCGACCACGAGGGCGCCGCCGTCCGCGGTCCGGACCGCGCGCACGGGCTCGTCGGGGTTGGGCGTGAACGTCAGCGCGTAGGCGCCGGCGGCGGGCTCGAGCGCCGTCGTCCAGTCCTGCGCGCGCTTGGCGAGCAGCGTGCGGAACGAGTCCTCCTCGAAGGACCCCGCGAACCCGGATCCCCCGCCCAGGTTCAGCACGTCGGCGTACTGCGCGACGGCGTCCGTGGGCGTGACGAGCAGGCTCGAGTCGTCGGGCGCGACGTCCTCGCTCCCGATGCTCGGGTCCGCGAAGCTCGGCATGGTGACGCCGGGCAGGAGGCGGACCCACGCCCAGAGCTGGTAGTCGCCGCGCGCCGTGTCCTGCTCCAGGACGGACAGGCGGGGCGTCTGCAGGTTCTCGGGCTGCACGCTCACGGCGAACGACGTGCGCGGCCAGGTCTGCGTCGTCGGGATGACGACCTGCTGCGCCTCCGTCGGGAGCTCGGTCACGAGGTCGGCGTTGCCCCGCGCGGCGGCGACGGCGAGCTGGCTCGAACGGATCGCGAGGGCGGGGCCCGTGACACGGCCCTCGAGCTGCGCCGCGTCGTTGGTCTCGCTCGCGGCAGCGAGCGCCGCGGCGACCGCGTCGAGGACGGCGGTCTCCTGCGCCTCGGTGAGGACGGGCGGCGGCGGGTCCTGCGTGGGGTCGGGCTCGGGCGTCGGGAGGGGTGCGGAGCAGGCGGCGAGCAGGAGCGCGCCGACCAGTCCCCCGGCCACCCCGCCGAGGTGACGACGGGCGCGGCGGGCGCGGGCCGTGTCGCGGGCGGTGCTGGTCATCGGGTGCTGTCCTTCGTCTCGTCCGGGTCGCTCTCGGGTGCGGGCGCCGGGGCGCTCTCGCCGCTGCCGGGCGTGAAGCCCCACGCCCGGCGCCAGGCGTCGGCGCGCGTGGTCGCGCTGTCCTCCGTGGTCGGGTGCGCGCTCGCGTCGACGGCCGGCTGGGCCGCGGTCCGCGGGCGGCGCTCGCCGCGCGCGACGATCGGGATCTGGCCGGTGAGCCACGCGCGCCGCGGCTTCTGCCCGCGGGCCTGCTGCTGCGCGAGGCGGTCGGCCTCCTCGCGCTCGCGCAGCTCACGTCGCGTGAGCATGCGCACCTGGGCCGTGTCGGTCGGCACCTCGCCGTCGGGCGTGCCGTCCTCGTCCGACGACGTGCCCTCCGTCGCGCCGGCCGCCGCGACCGCGGGGGTCGCGGAGGTCGTGGTGCCGCCGGAGGGACCACGGCGGCGTGGCCGCAGGCTCGCCGCCCCGATGCCGAGACCGAGGAGGATGAGGACGGCGCCGCCGATGACACCGGGCCACAGGAACGGCGTCTCGACCTGGCGCGGCCACGACAGCTCGACGGTCGGAGCGACGGCGCCCTCGCCCACGCCGGCGGCGAGGAGCTGCCAGCGGCCGGGCTGGTCGGACCAGCGCAGGCTCGCCGAGCCGGCGCCCGTCGCCTCTTCCAGCCACATGTCGGAGCCGGCGGGGTCGACGCCGACGACGGGGGCCTCCGCGGCCGCGTCGCCCTCGGCCGGCGTCTCGCCCTCGGCGGGCGTCTCACCCTCGGCCGGGCTCTCGGCGTCGGCCGGCGTCTCGGCGTCGGCCGGGCTCTCGCCGTCCGCGGGCGCCTCGCCCTCCGCGGGCGCCTCGCCCTCCGCGGGCTCGTCCTCCGCGGCCGGTGCCTCGACGGCGCGCGTCGCGAGCGCGTCCCAGTCGGACAGGCCGGTGACCAGGCCGTGCGGGTCCTCGCCGACCCACCCGGTCACGTCGGCCTCGCGGCCGATCGCGAGGGTGACCTGCTGCTCCCCGGGTGCTGTCGCGCGGATCGTCACGTCCTCGGCGACGAGGTCCAGGACCCCGGGCGCGGTGACGAGCACCGTGCCGTCGCCGGTGTACGCCGTGGTCGCCACGACCGTGTCGCTGTCCCGCCAGACGGTGGCGGACGCGACACCGAGGCCGACGGCGACCAGTCCTCCTACGAGCAGGAGGGCGGCGATGATTCGTTGCAGCACCGAGGTTCCCTTCGTCGATCGACGTTCCAGGATAGGTGCGAAACCCCTCGTGGATCGACCGAGACGCGTCGCCTGTGGATCCTCACGAACCGTTCACGTGCCCCTCCCGCCACGGTCTCACCGCTCCCAGGGAACACCGTGCCCGACGGCGGGAAGGGCCGCCGTCCGCGCGGGGGACGGCGGCGCGCGCAGCACTGCGACCATCGTCTCACCCCCACCAATCCGGGTATTCAGGACAGCGTGATCCCCGTATCCTGGTCGGAGCACGGCGGGGCCGTGGCACGACCGCCGCGCCCTCCCTCCCCGGGAGGGGACGCCGCCCGGCGGCGGAAGCCGCGACGACTCAGCACCGGAGGTCATCGACGTGTCCGACGAGCGCACGCTCTTCCCCATCACGATGCGCGGGTACGACCGCGTCCAGGTCGAGGCCCAGCTCGCCAAGCTGGAGAAGGCCGTGGAGGACGCGCGGGCGCGCGTCGAGGCGGCGGACGCCCGCGCCATGCAGCTCACGAGCGAGCTCAACGACGCCCAGCGCCAGCTCCGCGAGGCGGACCGGCCGTCGTACGCGGGGCTCGGGTCCCGCATCGAGCAGCTCCTGCGCTCGGCGGAGGAGCAGTCGGCGGACATCCTGTCGCAGGCCAACGCCCAGGCGGCCGACATCATGGCGCGCGCGAAGCTCTCCGCCGGCCAGGTCCGGTCCCGCGCCGAGAACGAGGTCGCCGAGCTGCTCAACAGCGCGCGCCTGGAGTCGGAGGAGATCCGCTCCACGAGCGCGTCCGAGGCCGAGGGCACGCTGCTCAGCGCCCAGCGCCGCGCGGAGGAGCTCGTGGGCTCCGCGGAGCGCGAGGCTGCGCGCATCCAGAGCGCGCTCGCCACGGAGGAGAGCGAGCGGCGCGCGTCGCTCGAGCGCGAGCTCGGCACGCTGCGTGCGACGGCGGAGCGCGAGACGACGGAGCTGCGCGTCACGACCGAGCGCGAGGCCGCGGAGCTCCGCGCACGCGTGGCGGCGGAGACGGCGGCACAGCGCGAGGCCGCCGAGCGCGAGTCGGCCGAGCTGCTGGAGAACGCTCGTCGCGAGGCGCAGCGCCAGGTGGACGAGGCGCAGCGCAAGGCGACCGAGGCGGCGAACGCCGTCACGTCCGAGATGGAGGCGCTGCGCGACCAGGCCCGCACCGCCCTCGCGGACGCCGAGCTCGAGGTCGTGCGCCGCCGCGAGGAGGCGGAGCGCGAGAACGCCGAGCGCCACGCCGCCGCCAAGGCGGAGACGGAGAAGCTCGTCTCGACGGCCGAGGAGCACGCCGCGGAGGCGGAGAAGCGTGTCGCCCACGCGCTCCGGCAGGCGGAGAAGGTCCGCAGCGAGTCCGACGCGTACGTGAAGGACCTCCTGTCGACGGCGCGCCGCAACGCCGACCAGGTCGTCGCCGAGGCCCGCGCGTTCGCCGACCAGACGGTGAGCGACGCCAAGGCCGAGGCCGAGCAGCAGCGCAACGTCGCCCAGCGCCAGCTCGAGGACCTCACGCGTCAGCACGACTCGATCAACACCTACCTCGACGAGCTCCGCGGTCTGCTCGGCAGCGAGGGCGAGGCCACGAAGGCCCCCGCGAAGAAGGCGGTCCCCGCCGGGACGCCCGCGCAGCAGGCGCGCGCCGCGACGCTGATGACGGCCGAGTTCCCGGTCGTCCCCGAGGAGTCCGCGCAGCGGGTCGGGACGGTCGAGGCGCCGACGAAGCGCGGCCCGGCGAAGTCGGCGGACGCGAAGGCGGCCGACGCGAAGCCCACGGACGCGAAGTCCGCCGAGACGAAGCCGGGCGCGGAGTCCGACGCCCCCGCCTCGGCCTGACGCCGTGCCGACCGGCGCGGGCCCGTCGGGCCCCTCGGGGTCCGCTGCCGACGACTGGCGTCGGCAGCGGACCGAGGCCGCCGCGCACCAGCAGCGCGAGCTCGACCGGCAGCGCGCCCGCGAGAGCGATGCGGCCCGGGCCCTGCTCGCCGACTTCGTCGGGCGGGCGCGCGCACGGGGTCTCGCTCCCGAGCCGCTCCGCGCCCGCGCGTTCGACGGCATCGCGACGTACCGCACCCCGCTGCGCGGGTGGTACCTGCGCCGCAACCGCAGCGTCGCCGTCGGCGAGGACGGTGAGTTCTACGTGCTCTCGGTGCCCGGCGGCGTGCTCGCGCGCCTGCGGGGCGTCGCGGTCGAGCCGTCCGACCCGCCGCTCGTGCTCGGCAAGGGCGGGCGGGACGGCGAGTCGATCGACCTCGCCGACGCGCTCGCGCTCGTGCTCGACGGGCGCTGACGCGCGGTCAGCGGCTCAGACGGCCGCTCGCGCCAGGAGGTCCGCGAGCGCATCGGCCACCGCGGCGGGGTCCTCGACCGCGCTCATGTGTCCCGCGCCCGTCACCTGCACGAGCTGCGCGGTCGGCGCCGCGGCGACCATGTGCTCCGCCTCCGCCACCGGCGTGACCTGGTCCTCCTCGCCCACGACCACGGCGACCGGCCCCGCGAACCCCGCGAGGACGGACGTGCGGTCGGGGCGGGCCGCCATCGCCCGCTGCGACCACGCCACGCCGTCGGGCCGCTGCGCACGGATCCACTCCTCGAGCCGGGCCGTCAGGTGCGGCCGTGCGGCCTTGCTCGTCTCGCCGAGGAGGACCCCCGGCATGCCGAGGACGGCGTCGACGGTCTGCGAGCTCGCCGCCTCGTCGGCGATGCGCAGCCGGTTGGCGCGGGCGTCGTCGGAGTCGGCCGTGGACTTGGTGTCGACGAGCCCGAGCCCGGCGACCAGCTCCGGCCGGCGCTCCGCGAACGCGAGGGCCACGTAGCCGCCCATCGACAGGCCCGCGACGACCGCGCGCGTGATCCCCGCCGCGGCGAGCGCGTCGGCGGTCGCGTCGGCCGCCGCCTCGATCGACGGCGGCTCGTCCCCGAGCGGGCTCGCGCCCAGGCCCGGGAGGTCGACGGCGACGACGGTGGGCTCGCCCGGCAGGGCCTCCGCGACGTCCGCCCACATCCGGTGGTCGAGCGGGAAGCCGTGCAGCAGCACGAGCGGGGTCCCGTACCCCTCGCGCAGCGTGAAGGTCTCGAGCGGTGCCGTCGTCACGTGGTCCTCCTGGGGTCGGTCGGGTGCGCGCGACGCCTCGCGCCGCCACGCGGTGTCAGTCGACGACGCCGTCGGACCGGCTCGCGTCGTAGCTCGCCTGGTCCGAGTCGGCCGTGTCGCGGTCCGCGGTCGCGCCGGCCTCGCCGTCCCACGTGGTCGGCAGCGGCAGCGGGAACCCGGGGCGCACGTGCCCCACGATCTCGTCGAGCACACGCCGCACGGACGACTCCCCCACCCACAGGTGCTTGGCGCCCTCGACGCCGATCACCTCGGCGTTCCGCACGCGTGCGAAGCGCCGGCGCGCCTCGTCGGGCCGCAGGTAGTCGTCGAGCTCGGGCACGAGGACCACGAGGGGCTTGCCGAACGCGTCCCAGCGGTCGAGGTCCGCGTCCGTCGCGCGGTGCAGCGGGGGCGAGAGGAGGATCGCGCCCTCCACCGCCGGGTCCGTGCCGTGCTTGAGCGCGAGCTCCGTGCCGAACGACCACCCCACGAGCCACCGGTTCGGGAGGTCGTGGAACTCGGCGAACTCGATCGCCGCCGCGACATCGAAGCGCTCGGCCTCGCCGCCGTCGAACGCGCCCTCGCTCGTCCCGCGCGGGGACGACGTGCCGCGCGTGTTGAACCGCAGCACGGCGAGGTCCGCGAGCGCCGGCAGGCGCCACGCCGCCTTGCGGTAGACGTGCGAGTCCATGTACCCGCCGTGCGTCGGCAGGGGGTGCAGCGTGACGAGGGTCGCGACCGGGTCGCGGTCCGCGGGGAGCGCCAGCTCGCCGACGAGCGTGAGGCCGTCCGCGGTGTGCAGCTCGACGTCCTCGCGCCGCGCGGGCAGGACGCTGAGCGACCGGATGGGGGTCGGCTCCGTCGAGGCTCGGGCGGGGTCGGGCGCGGTCTCGGGTGCGGTGCTCATCGTCCCGAGCCTAGTGCGTCTACCGGGGCCGACGGCGGCCGCGCGCCTCCCAGCACGACGTGTGCCAGTGGCGACGGTGGTCGAGCGCCGTCTGGGCCCCGAAGAAGGAGTCCTCCTGCCACGCCACGACGTGCCCCGTGCCCGGCGGGATCTCCTGCTGGCAGCCCGGGCAGAGGTACGTCTTCGCGCCGCCCCGCACGGTGCGGACCTGCCACTCGCCGTCGGCTCCCGACTCGCGGCGCGCGCCGCCGAAGGCGCGGTCCAGGTCGAGGGGCGCGGGCTCCGCGCCCCAGGGTCGCTTGCGGGACGGTCGGCGGGACGGCATGGGTCCATTCTCCCCCGCGGACCCGCCCGGGACCTCCCAGCGGGCGTCCAGCCGCGACCGCTAGAGTGTCCGGGCCGGTGCTGCACCCGGCGTCCGACCGCGAGGTGGCCCGTCCCCGGGCGCCGACGACCGCCGTCGTGCGGGTGCGGCCCAGACCCGACGGCCCCCGCCGTCCCCCCCGACCCGAAGGACCCTCCTCGTGAAGCACCGCACCCTGCGCGGCGTCGCCGCGCTCACCCTGGGCGCCGCCCTCGTCCTCTCCGGCTGCTCGTCGGAGGGCGGCGGTTCCGACGACGAGACGTCGGCGAGCCCGTCCGCCTCCGACGGCGCGACGTCGTCGCCCGAGGACGTCGCGGCGCTCGAGGCCGTGACGGTCACGGGCGACCCCGGCAGCGAGCCCACCGTCGAGTTCGAGGCCCCGCTCGAGGTCTCGGGCCCGGTCGCGCTCTCGCTCGGGGACGGCGACGGCGACGAGATCGCGAAGGGCCAGGAGGTGACGCTGCACCAGGCCGCGTACTCCGGCACGGACGCGTCGAAGCTCGGCTCCACGTGGGAGGACGACTCGGCGCAGCAGATCGTCCTCGACGACCAGGTGTACCCCCAGCTGCTCGAGGCGCTGGTCGGCAAGAAGGTCGGCACGCGCTTCCTGTTCGCCGCACCGGGGCAGGACGGCAGCGCTGTCCTCACCGTCGCCGAGGTCACCGAGGTCCGGGACGCCCCGGTCGCTCCGGACCCCGCCGACGTGCCGGACCGCGCCGAGGGCGAGGCCGTGACACCGGCCGACGGGCTGCCGGTCGTCACGCTCGACGACACGGGCAAGCCGTCGATCGAGATCCCCGAGGGCTACACCGCGCCGACCGAGCTCGTCGTGCAGCCGCTCATCAAGGGCACCGGCCCGGAGGTCACCGAGGACCAGACGGTCATCGCGCACTACACGGGCTGGAAGCTCGACGGCGAGCAGTTCGACTCGTCGTGGGACCGCGGCGAGCCCTCCACCTTCCCGCTGAGCGGCGTCGTCGCCGGCTGGACCCAGGGCCTGTCCGGCCAGACCGTCGGGAGCCAGGTGCTCCTCGTCATCCCGCCGGCCCTCGGCTACGGCGAGAAGAGCGACACGAACACGAACGAGCTCGCGGGCGAGACGCTCGTCTTCGTCGTGGACATCCTCGCGGCCTACTGACCTGCCGCCGCGTCACGGAGGGCCGCACCCCGCTCGGGGTGCGGCCCTCCGCGCGTCCGGGGGCGTGTCGGGACGCGGCGCGGGCGGGTCGTAGGCTCGACGCATGACGGACGCCTCCACGATCTCGGTCCCACCCGTGCCCGACGACGCCGCCGCCACCCCCTCGACCGCCCCGCCCGAGCGCGAGGTGCTCACGTGGGAGACCTTCGGCGTCGCCGCGCGCGAGCTCGCCGAGCAGGTCGTCGCGAGCGGGTTCCGCCCGGAGGTCGTCGTCGCGGTCGCCCGCGGCGGTCTCCTGCCCGGCGGCGCGGTCGCGTACGCGCTCGGGACCAAGGGCGTCGGGACGCTCAACGTCGAGTTCTACACCGACATCGGCCAGACCCTCACCGACCCGCGCGTGCTCCCGCCCCTCATGGACACGTCCGACCTGCCGGGCGCGCACGTGCTCGTGGTCGACGACGTCGCCGACTCCGGCCGGACGCTCGCCCTGGTCATGGACATGCTCAGCACCCACGGTGCCGAGGCCCGCTCCGCGGTGCTCTACACGAAGCCGCGCACGATCATCCAGCCGGACTACTCGTGGAAGGACACCGACCTCTGGATCACGTTCCCGTGGTCGGCCGACCCGCCCGTGGAGGGCGCGCAGTCCCGGCCGAACGACTGACCCGCCCGGACGACTGAGCCGGCTCGACGACCGAGCCGGCTCGACGACCGAGCCGGCTCGACGACGACGAAGCGGCCGCCCCCGTGGGGGGACGGCCGCTTCGTCGTGGATCAGGGTCGCGCGGGGATCAGAAGTCCCAGTCGTCGTCCTCGGTGTTGACCGCCTTGCCGATGACGTACGACGAGCCGGACCCGGAGAAGAAGTCGTGGTTCTCGTCGGCGTTCGGCGACAGCGCCGAGAGGATCGCCGGGTTGACGTCCGTCTCGTCCTTGGGGAAGAGCGCCTCGTAGCCGAGGTTCATGAGCGCCTTGTTGGCGTTGTACCGCAGGAACTTCTTGACGTCCTCGGTCAGCCCGACGCCGTCGTAGAGGTCCTCCGTGTACTGCACCTCGTTCTCGTAGAGCTCGAAGAGCAGCTCGAACGTGTACGCCTTGAGCTCGTCGCGCTCCTCCGGGGAGAGCTTCTCGAGGCCCTTCTGGAACTTGTAGCCGATGTAGTACCCGTGCACGGCCTCGTCACGGATGATGAGGCGGATGAGGTCGGCCGTGTTCGTCAGCTTCGCGCGCGACGACCAGTACATCGGCAGGTAGAAGCCGGAGTAGAAGAGGAACGACTCGAGCAGCGTGCTCGCGACCTTGCGCTTGAGCGGCGAGTCGCCCTTGTAGTACTCCATGACGATCTCGGCCTTGCGCTGGAGGTTCGGGTTCTCCTCCGACCAGCGGAACGCGTCGTCGATCTCGCGCGTGGAGCACAGCGTCGAGAAGATCGACGAGTAGCTCTTGGCGTGCACCGACTCCATGAACGCGATGTTGGTGTACACCGCCTCCTCGTGCGGCGTGATCGCGTCGGGGATGAGCGACACCGCGCCGACCGTGCCCTGGATCGTGTCCAGCAGCGTCAGGCCGGTGAACACGCGCATCGTGAGCTCCTGCTCCTGCGCGGTGAGCGTGTTCCACGACTGGATGTCGTTCGACACCGGCACCTTCTCGGGCAGCCAGAAGTTCCCGACGAGGCGGTCCCACACCTCGAGGTCCTTCTCGTCCTCGAGACGGTTCCAGTTGATCGCGCTCACGCGATCGATGAGCTTGAGCTTCCCGGTGGGACTCATGCCGGATTCTCTCCTTCGGGTAGACGCGGGGACTGCTGCTCCGCGTCAGCGATACAGAACTTGCACGTCGGGCTGGTGCGGCCCTTGTTCGTGTGATGACGGGTGTGAGCACTTCGCGCGCTCGACGGCTTGGGCACACCCTTCTGGGCGGCCGATCGCTTGGCACGAGTCTCCTCACTCGCCGTCCTACCGTAGTTCGGGTTCAGCTCACCGCGCCGCATGGCCGAGAGCGCCGCGCGAGCCTCGGGCGACATCGTGTGCCCGTAGCTCGGGTGCTCCGGCCCGAACTTCCCGTAGTTGGGGTTCTCCGGCCCGACAAACGTCCCCTTGCGCTGCTCCGACCAGAGAGCACGCTGCTCGTCCGAGTGCTTGTGACCGAAGAACGGGTTGAGCTCACCCGGGCGGCTGACCCCCTTGCGTCCTGTCGACCTGACCCGAGCCGCCTCGCGCTGCTCCGCGGTCCAGACGACTCCGGTCGGACCGAGTCCGCCGTCTGACACGTTCAGCAGCCGATGCCCGCTGGCGCGCAAGAACTCGATCCACTCGATCTCAGACTCACCGAGCGACTCCAGGTCTCCGAGAGCCGTCTCCAGGACGTCGACCACGACATCATGCTCGCCATGCTTGCGAAGCCAGTCGCAGAACGGCGTCCGCTGACCATCGCGCGCGTTCCGCAAGTGCTGGCGAAGCCGACGCGACGCAGCCTTCGTCGTGAGCCCGACGTAGCGGTACTCGTCGGACTCGCGCAAGCGGATGCCATACACGAGTCCGACGGGGACTCTGACCGCGAGGATCTCGTCGATCACGGTTCGTCGCTCACAGCATGCAGGAGACGCAGTTCTCCACTTCGGTCCCTTCGAGGGCCATCTGGCGGAGACGGATGTAGTAGAGCGTCTTGATGCCCTTGCGCCACGCGTAGATCTGCGCGCGGTTGACGTCGCGCGTCGTGACCGTGTCCTTGAAGAACAGCGTGAGGCTCAGGCCCTGGTCGACGTGCTGCGTCGCGGCGGCGTACGTGTCGATGATCTTCTCGTAGCCGATCTCGTACGCGTCCTCGTAGTACTCGAGGTTGTCGTTCGTCAGGTAGGGCGCCGGGTAGTAGACGCGCCCGATCTTGCCCTCCTTGCGGATCTCGATCTTCGACGGCACCGGGTGGATCGAGGACGTCGAGTTGTTGATGTAGGAGATCGAGCCCGTCGGCGGGACGGCCTGGAGGTTCTGGTTGTAGATCCCGTGCTCCATGACCGAGGCCTTGAGGGCTGCCCAGTCGCCCTGGGTCGGGATGTGCACGCCGGCGTCGGCGAAGAGCCGGCGCACGCGCTCGGTCGCGGGCTCCCACACGCGGTCGGTGTACTTGTCGAAGTACTCGCCCGTCGCGTACTTCGAGTCCTCGAAGCCGCCGAACGCACGCCCACGCTCGATCGCGAGGCGGTTCGACGCCGCGATCGCGTGGTAGGCGACCGTGTAGAAGTAGATGTTCGTGAAGTCGATGCCCTCCTCGGACCCGTAGTGGATCCGCTCGCGCGCGAGGTAGCCGTGGAGGTTCATCTGGCCGAGGCCGATCGCGTGCCCGGACTCGTTGGCACGCTTGATCGACGGCACCGACTCGATGCTCGTCTGGTCGGAGACCGCGGTGAGCGTGCGGATCGCGGTGTCGATCGTCTTCGCGAAGTCGGGCGAGTCCATCGTCTTGGCGATGTTCAGCGAGCCGAGGTTGCAGGAGATGTCGCGGCCGACGTGGTCGTACGAGAGGTCCTCGTTGAACGTCGACGGCGTCGAGACCTGGAGGATCTCCGAGCACAGGTTCGAGTGGGTGATGCGGCCCTTGATCGGGTTCGCCTTGTTCACCGTGTCCTCGAACATGATGTACGGGTAGCCGGACTCGAACTGGAGCTCGGCGATCGTCTGGAAGAAGTCGCGCGCCTTGATCTTCGTCTTGCGGATGCGCGAGTCGTCGACCATCTCGTCGTACTTCTCGGTGACGGAGATGTCGGCGAACGGCTTGCCGTAGACGCGCTCGACGTCGTACGGCGAGAAGAGGTACATGTCCTCGTTCTTCTTCGCGAGCTCGAACGTGATGTCCGGGATCACGACGCCGAGCGACAGCGTCTTGATGCGGATCTTCTCGTCCGCGTTCTCGCGCTTGGTGTCGAGGAACCGCATGATGTCGGGGTGGTGCGCGTGCAGGTACACGGCGCCGGCGCCCTGGCGCGCGCCGAGCTGGTTCGCGTAGGAGAACGAGTCCTCGAGCAGCTTCATCACGGGGATGACGCCGGACGACTGGTTCTCGATGTGCTTGATGGGCGCGCCGTGCTCGCGGATGTTCGACAGGAGCAGGGCGACGCCGCCGCCGCGCTTGGAGAGCTGCAGCGCGGAGTTGATGCCGCGCGCGATGGACTCCATGTTGTCCTCGATGCGCAGCAGGAAGCAGGACACGGGCTCGCCGCGCTGCGCCTTGCCGACGTTGAGGAACGTGGGGGTCGCGGGCTGGAAGCGGCCCGAGATGACCTCCTCGACGATGTCCAGCGCGGCCTGCTCGTTGCCGTCGGCGAGGCCGAGCGCGACCATGCAGACGCGGTCCTCGAAGCGCTCGAGGTAGCGCTTCCCGTCGAACGTCTTGAGCGTGTACGACGTGTAGTACTTGAAGGCGCCGAGGAACGTCTCGAAGCGGAACTTCTTGGCGTAGGCGAACTCGAACAGCGACTTCACGAACTCGCGGTCGTACTTCGCGAGGACGGCTGGGTCGTAGTACTTGTTCTCGACGAGGTAGTCCAGCTTCTCCGCGAGGTCGTGGAAGAAGACGGTGTTCTGGTTGACGTGCTGCAGGAAGTACTGCCGCGCGGCCTCACGGTCCTTGTCGAACTGGATCTCGCCGTTCGGGCCGTAGAGGTTGAGCATCGCGTTGAGCGCGTGGAAGTCGAGCTGGGTGCTCGCCAGCGGCACCTCGGTGACCGTGCCACCGCCTGCCACGCTCACGCCGGAATCCGTGACTGTCGTTGCCAAAATCGTCCCAATCCGTCGCGGACGCGCGCGGCGTCCTCGGCTGTTCCCAGGAGTTCGAAGGCGTACAGGTAGGGCACCTGGCACTTCGCGGAGATGATGTCGCCGGCGATGCAGTAGGCCTCGCCGAAGTTGGTGTTGCCGGCGGCGATGACGCCGCGGATCAACGACCGGTTGTGCACGTCGTTGAGGAACTTCACGACCTGGCGCGGGACGGCACCGCCCTCGTTGCCGCCCCCGTAGGTCGGGACCATGAGCACGTACGGCTCCTCGACGCGCAGGAAGCCCTCGGTCGGACGCAGCGGGATGCGCTGGACGTCCATGCCGAGGGCCGGCAGGTCGAGCCGCTGGACGAACCGGTGCGTGTTCTCGCTGACGCTGGAGAAGTACACGAGCGACCCCACGGGGACGCACCTCCGTCCTGCCCTGCTCCGCCTGCTTCCGTACGTGGTCCGGGCGCCTCGCGGCGCCGCGGGGAGACCGGTCAGGCGACGACCGGCGCGACCTTCTGCGCGAGGGCGGTGATCTGGTCGGGGCGGAACCCGGACCAGTGCTCGTCCCCGGCCACGACCACGGGCGCCTGCAGGTAGCCGAGACCGCGCACGAGCTCGAGCGCCTCGGCGTCCTGGGTGATGTCCACGACGGAGTACTCGATGCCCTTCTTGTCGAGAGCGCGGTACGTCGCGTCGCACTGGACGCAGGCCGGCTTGCTGTAGACCGTGACGCTCATGGGGTGGCTCCTCGTCTCGCGCTCTCGTCCGGGACGGTCCTCGGGGAGGGAGAAACTTCTCTGACCTCGAAGGACACCGGTGGAACTACGTCTGTGTGATTCGCCAGAAGGCCTCCGGCCCCCTGGGTGTGCAACCACTATACCTAGTGGTCGAGACCGTGCCACCGCACTAGATGTCGTGGTGGAACTTCACCCTGGCGGGTGTGCTAAGCGCCATGGATCCATAGTCCCAGGACCCTCTGACACGCCTCGTGAGGGCTTCGTCCACAGCCCGTCGTCCACCGTCCGAAGGCGTCCGAACGGCTCGTTCCCGCGCTCCGCGACGCGCCGTCCACAGGGTGGGGACGGTGTCGGTCCACACCCTGTGCGACCCCGCGAGGCCGCCCCGAGAGCACGCGTCCGCGGTCGTGCGACCCTCCCGGGGCGTCGTCCGAAACATCGCAATCCGGACCTTACGCGCGCGGAACTCGTCGGCGTGTCGCGTTCCCTCGGCGTGTCGCGCGACGACGCGCGGCGTGCGAGAAAGGTCACCTCGGTCTGGCTGCCCTGCAACCACGGTGCCCCCTCGGCGCACCAGGGTTCTCCCTCGGTCTACCAGGCCTCTACCTCGGCGGCTCCTGGACGCGCGAGGGCCCGCCCGGTGCGACCGGGCGGGCCCTCGCAGAACCGCCGCCCGCCTCACCGACGGGCAGGGCAGCGCCGTTCAGCGCCGTTCAGCGCCGTCAGGCGGTCTCGTCGACCGTCGGGAGCGCGTTCGACGCCGCGAGCCGGCGGTACCAGTGCGCGGAGTCCTTCCACGTGCGCTCGAGCGTGTCGTAGTCCACGCGGATGATGCCGAAGCGGCGCTCGTACCCGTAGCCCCACTCGAAGTTGTCGAGCAGGGACCACGCGAAATACCCGCGCACGTCGGCGCCGGCGTCGATCGCGGCGCCCACGGCGTCGACGTGGTCGTGCAGGTAGGCGACGCGGCGGTCGTCGTGCACGCGGGCGGTCCCGTCGGCGTCGACCGTGACCTCGTCGGCGAACGCGGCGCCGTTCTCGGTGACCATCATCGGCTGGTGCGGGTACGTCTTCGCCACGGAGACGAGCAGCTCGGTCATGCCGGCGGGCTCGATGTTCCAGCCCATGGCGGTGTACGGGCCGGGCTGCTGGACGAACTCCACGTCGTCGACGCCGATCCACGGGCTGTGGCTCGACGCGCCGTGGCCGTCGTTCTCGGACCGCTCGCCCTCGCCGGAGAAGTGGCGCACGCGCACCGTCGAGTAGTAGTTGACGCCGAGGATCGACAGCGGCTGGCGCACCGTCTCGAGGTCGCCCTCCTGCACGAACGACCAGTCGCTCACGTGCGCGGTGTCGGCGAGCAGGTCGGCGGGGTACTCGCCGTCGAGCATGGGGGCGAGGAACGCGCGGTTGGCGAGCGCGTCGATCTTGCGCACCGCGTCGAGGTCCGCGGCCGACGACGGGTCGTCGGGCCGGATGACGTGGAGGTTGAGCGTGACGGACGTCTTCGCGTCCTCGCCGAGCTCGTCGTGGATCGCCTGGACGGCGAGGCCGTGCGCGAGGTTGAGGTGGTGCACGGCCGCGAGCGCCGCGGCCGGCTCGGTGCGGCCGGGCGCGTGCACGCCGGAGCCGTAGCCGAGGTAGGCGGAGCACCACGGCTCGTTGAGCGTCGTCCAGGTGTCGATCCGGTCGCCGAGCTCGCGCGCCATGTGGCGGGCGTACTCGGCGAACGCGTACGCCGTGTCGCGGTTGGCCCAGCCGCCGGCGTCCTCGAGCTCCTGCGGGAGGTCCCAGTGGTAGAGCGTGACGACGGGCTTGACGCCCTTCTCGAGGAGCGCGTCGACGAGGCGCGAGTAGAACGCGACGCCCTCGGGGTTGAGCGGCCCGGTGCCGCCCGGCTGCACGCGCGACCACGAGATGGAGAACCGGTACGCGCCGAGACCGAGGTCGGCGATGTGCTGCACGTCCTCCTGCCACCGGTGGTAGTGGTCGTCCGCGACGTCGCCGGTGTCGCCGTTGAGCGTGCGGCCCGGGGTGTGGGAGTACGTGTCCCAGATGGACGGCGTGCGTCCGCCCTCGGCGGCGGCGCCCTCGATCTGGTAGGCGGCGGTGGCGGAGCCCCAGAGGAAGTCGGTGGGGAACGTGCGGCGGCCCGACGACGCAGGCGCGGCCTGGGCGTCGACGTCGACGGGGGCGGTGGTGTCGGTGGTCACGAGGGTCCTCGCTGGTCGGTCGTCGGACGACGCGGTCCGAGACGGTGGTCGGGTCGGTGGTTCGGCGCGGGCCGACGCCGGGCGGACGCACCATGGGAGCGCTTCCATGGTGCGTCCGCCCAGGATACGTCCTCAGCCGAGGTCGATCGTCACGCTCGTCGCGCCGTGCGCCTCGGCCGACGCCGCGCCGGCCCGCACGGACCAGGCCGCGGGGGCGTCGTCGGACGAGACGGTGAGGGTCGTACCCGACCGGCGCACGCGGAACGTGGCCCCGGCCGCGCCGTCCGACGGCGGGACGACCACGAGCTCGTCGTAGCCGTCGGGCAGCTCGAACGCGTGCAGCGTGACGCCGTCGGCCCAGTCGTAGTCCGGCCGGTCGGTGCGGGCGCCGACCGGGAGGACGGTCCCCGGGCGCACGAGCACCGGGAGCGAGTCGAACCCGTGCGTCTCGGTGACCCAGCGCGGGCCGGTCACGGTCTCGCTCAGGGCGGCGCCGTCGTCGGGCTGGACGAGACGCGTCCACGTGCCCTCCGGCACGTAGTACTCGACGCGGCCGTCCGCGCGGAACACCGGCGCGACGAGGAGCGCGTCGCCCAGCAGGTACTGCGTGTCCGCGGAGTACCCGGCGCGGTCGTGCGGGAGCTCGAGCACGAGCGGGCGCATCATCGGCACGCCGTCGGTGTGCGCCTCCTCGGCCACCCGCCCGAGGTACGGCATGAGCGAGAGCTTGAGGTGCGTGAACTTCCGCGTCACGTCGACGGCCTCGTCGTCGAACGCCCACGGGACCCGGACCGAGCCCGAGCCGTGCAGGCGCGAGTGCGACGACAGCAGGCCGAACGCCGTCCAGCGCTTGAACACGCCCGGGTCGGGCGTGCCCTCGAAGCCGCCCATGTCGTGGCTCCAGTAGCCGAACCCGGACATCGACATCGACAGGCCGCCGCGCAGCGACTCGGCCATCGACGCGTACGTCGAGTCGCAGTCGCCGCCCCAGTGCACCGGGAACTGCTGCCCGCCCGCGGTCGCGGACCGCGCGAACAGCACCGCGTCGCCCTCGCCGCGCTTGCGCTCGAGCAGCCGGAAGACGGCCTCGTTGTAGAGCTGGGCGTAGTAGTTGTGCATCTTGCGCGGGTCGGAGCCGTCGTGCCACGCGATCCCGTCGACGGGGATCCGCTCGCCGAAGTCGGTCTTGAAGCAGTCGACGCCCTGGTCGAGCAGGCCCTCGAGCTTCCCCACGTACCACGCCGTCGCGTCCGGGTTGGTGAAGTCCACCAGCCCCATGCCGGCCTGCCACAGGTCCCACTGCCACACGGACCCGTCCTCGCGCTTCACGAGGAAGCCCTGCTCCGCGGCCTCCGCGAAGAGCGGCGAGCGCTGCGCGACGTACGGGTTGATCCACACGCACACCTTGAGCCCGCGGTCGTGCAGACGCCGGAGCATGCCTTCGGGGTCGGGGAACGTGCGCGGGTCCCACTCGAAGTCGACCCACTGGTACTCGCGCATCCAGAAGCAGTCGAAGTGGAACACCGACAGCGGCAGGTCGCGCTCGGCCATGCCGTCGATGAAGCCGTTCACGGTCTGCTCGTCGTAGCTCGTCGTGAACGACGTCGTGAGCCACAGCCCGAACGACCACGCCGGCACGCGCGCGGGGCGGCCCGTCAGCGCGGTGTACCGGCGCAGCACGTCCTTGGGGGTGGGGCCCTGGATGACCAGGTACTCCAGCGACTGCCCCTCGACGGAGAACTGGACGCGCGTGTTCACCTCGGAGGCGACCTCGAACGAGACCTTCTCCGGGTGCTCGACGAACACCCCGTAGCCCTTGGTCGTGAGGTAGAGCGGCACGGACTTGTACGCCTGCTCGCTCGACGTCCCGCCGTCCTCGTTCCAGATGTCCACCACCTGGCCGTTCTTGACGAACGGGCCGAACCGCTCCCCCAGGCCGTAGACGAGCTCGCCCGGCTCGAGCGCGAGCTGCTCGTGCGTCCACGCGCCGCCGTCGTCCGACGTGACGTGCCCGACCGACTTCGGCAGCGAGGACGTGAGGACCTCGCCGTCCGCCTCGAAGTCCACGCGCCAGCGGTCGCCCCGGTGCACGCGCACCGCGAGGTCCTTGGACCGCAGGACCGCGACGTCGTCGTGCACCTCGACCTCGGGCCGGAACCCGGGCTCGCCGGTCACCTGGAACGCCGGGCCGCGGCGTACCGCGCCCTGGTGGTGCTCGACGCGCACGCGGATCACGCCGGGCGCGGGCGAGGAGTACGTCGTCGTGAGCATCGGGCGGTTGAGCGTGTCGCCCCGGCCGCGGATCTTCGCCGTCGGCGCGTACACGGTGAGCGTGCCGGCCGCCTCGTCCGCGCGGACGTCGTCGACCTCGACCGCGTAGAGCGGGTGCATGCCCGGTCGGACCTGCCAGTACCCGTCGGTGAACTTCATGGGTGGTGCTTCCTTCGTCGGTGCGTATCGGTGTCTCGGGGCGTCAGGCCGGGGGCCTCACTTGACGGCGCCGGCCGTCACGCCGCGGGTGAGGGTGCGCTGGAAGATGAGGAAGAAGATCAGCGCGGGGATCAGCGAGACGAGCGCGCCCGCGTTGGTCGTCGGGGCGTCCATCATCCGGTCGCCCTGGAGCGACGCGAGCGCGATGGGGATCGTCTGGGTGTCGTTGGTCGTGAGCATGACCAGCGGGATGAAGAACTCGTTCCAGGTCCAGATGAAGAAGAAGATCATGAGGACGCCGAGCGTCGGCCGGACGATCGGGTACACGACCTGCCACAGGATGCGCCAGCGGCCGGCGCCGTCGAGCTGCGCCGCCTCGAGGAGCGCGGGCGGGAACGTCCCGAGCACGGACGAGAGCAGGTAGGTGCCGAACGCCGCCTGGATGACCGTGAAGATGATGATGATCGACCACTGCGAGTTCGACAGGCCGACCTTCTGCGCCATGTCGAACAGCGGGTAGATGAGCGCCTCCTGCGGCAGCATGTTCGCCACGAGGAACAGCGTGACGATCCACAGCCGGCCCTTGATGCGGCCGACGCCGATCGCGTACGCGCTGAGGAGCGACAGGAGCGTCCCGAACACGGCGACGAGTGCCGAGATGAAGACGGAGTTCCAGAGCTTCTGCGGGAAGTTCGTGCGCGTCCAGAAGTTCTGGACGCCGTCGAGGTAGAGCTCGCTCGGGATGCTCAGCGGCCCGTCCTGGGAGTACTCGGCCGGGGACTTGAACGCGTTGAGCACCATGATGACGAACGGCGACAGCATGAGGAGCGCGACCAGGACCGCCGCGGCGAGCACGAACCAGCGACCGATCCCGCGGCGGTAGCGCTCGTCCTGCCGCGTCGCACGCAGGGCGCGGCGGGGGCGGGACGCGTCGGCGCCCGGCGCCACCGCGTCCGCGGGGGTGGTGGTGACGGTGGACATCAGCGGCCCTCCTGCTCACGACGCTCGGCGCGGCTCTGCAGCGCGAGGATCACGACGGCGACGACGATGATGACGAGGGTGAGCACGGTCGCCACCGCGGCGCCGTAGCCGACCTTCGACTTGTCGAAGAAGTTCAGGTACGAGTAGTAGCTCGGGACGAGCGTGGAGCTCTCGGGGCCGCCGCGCGTGAGCACGTAGATCGGTCCGAAGACTTTGAGCGCCGCGACGGTGCAGGTGAGCGTGACGACGAACGTCTCGGGACGGATCTGCGGGATCGTGATGGCCCCGAAGCGCCGCCACCAGCCGGCGCCGTCGAGCTCGGCGGCCTCGTAGAGCTCGGGGTCCACGCGCTGGAGCGCGGACATGAAGATGACCACCGGGTAGCCGATCTGCACCCAGATGAGCACGAGCATGACGCTCGGCAGCGCGGTCGAGGTGTCGCCCAGCCAGTTCGGCGGGTTCTCGACCCCGATCCCGCGCAGCATGACGTTGAGCGCGCCGGTCTGGGCGTTGAGGATCCAGTTCCACAGCACGCCGGCCACGGCGACCGGGAGGATCTGGGGCAGGTAGTACGTCGCGCGCAGGAACGCCGCGACGCGCGGCCCGAACCGGCGGCCGAGGTAGTCGAACAGCACGGCGGCGAGCACGAGGCCGACGAGGGTCGGCACGACCACCATCGCGAGGATCATCGCGATGGAGTTCTGGAACGAGGTCCAGAACGCCGAGTCGTGCATCAGGTCGGCGTAGTTCCCCAGCCCGTACCAGCGCATCGGCGCCATGCCGCCACGCCACTTGAACAGGCTGTAGTAGACGTTCATCGCGAACGGGTAGCCGATCACGACGACGAACGCCACCGCGCCGGGCAGGAGGTAGGGCAGGTACGGGAGCCAGGCGGGCCGGCGACGGCGGCGGCGGGCCGCGGTCGCGCGC
Organism: Cellulosimicrobium sp. 4261; assembly: GCF_040546915.1. Lineage (NCBI taxonomy): Bacteria > Bacillati > Actinomycetota > Actinomycetes > Micrococcales > Promicromonosporaceae > Cellulosimicrobium > Cellulosimicrobium sp. 4261. The sequence goes on along the minus strand of NZ_JBEPOQ010000006.1, from coordinate 187,021 downwards.
GACGCCTCGCGCGCGGGTCCGGGCCCGGCGTCGGGCACGGTGTCGGTGCGGGTGGTCATGACGGTCTCTTTCGCGGGAGGTCCTCGGGCGGTGCTCGGGTGGTGCCCGGGCGGCCGGCCGACGAGGGTGCCGGCCGGCCGCCCGGGGCGGGCGGTTCCGCTCAGCTGTCGAGCAGGTCCGCCTTGCCGTCCACGTAGGCGGACTCGAGGCCGTCGAGCACCTCGGTCGGCGACTTCGACTGGTTGATGAGCGACTGGAGCTCGCTGACGATCACGTCGTAGTAACCGGGCACGGGCCAGTCGGGGTAGAACGCGAGGCCGTCGTCGTCGAGGATCGCCTGGAAGTTCTCCGTGAGCTGCTGCGTGCGCTCGTCCGTGATGACGGACGCGTCACCCGCGACGGGCAGGCCGCCCTTCTCCGCGAGGATGTCCTGCACCTCGGGGCGCAGCGTGACGTCGATGAACTCCTCGGCGAGGTCGGGCGAGTCCGCGTTCGCGGGGACGACCCACAGGTTGCCGGACGAGCCGACCTGGAGCGTGTTGCCGGGGAAGTTGAACTGACCCCAGTCGGCGTCCATCTCCTCGACGATGCGGCCGAACCACCACGAGCCGGAGACCATCATCGGGTAGGTGCCGTTGATGAAGGAGACGCCCATGTCCTCGGCGGTGAGCGCCGCGGAGTCGGACGCGACGTAGCCGTCCTTGATCCAGGAGTCGAGCTTCTCGGTCGCCTGCGTCATCTCGGGGCCGTGGAAGTCCGGGTCGCCGTCGAAGAGCTGGTACTGGTCGACGAAGTCCCGGTCCGCGTTCGCGAGCACGAGCTCGTACCAGAGCTGGCCCATCGGGTACTCGGCGCCCGCCTCGGCGAGCGGCGTGACGCCCTGGGCCTTGAAGGCCTGCATGACGGTCTCGAGCTCCTCGAGCGTCGTCGGTACCTCGAGCCCGAGCTCGGCGAACATGTCCTTGTTGTAGTAGACCTGGACGAACTCGCCGTAGTTCGGGACGCCGTACCACTCGCCCGAGCCCATGAGGCCCTGGTCGTCGTAGGTCGCGGTCGTCTGGAGCGAGCCGCTGAGCTTCTCGTCCCAGCCGCGCTCGGTCGCCGCGTCGGTGAGCGGGGTCAGCAGGCCCTGCGCGGCGAGCTGGCCGGCGGTCGCGTTGCCCTTGTTGTACTCCATGACGTCCGGCACGTCGTCGCCGGTGAGGACGATCTTGGCGTTCTTCTGGATCTGCTCGAACGTCTGCTTCTCGACGACGACGTCGACGTCCGGGTTCTCCTCCTCGAAGATCTCGATCGCCTTGGCCCAGGCCTGGCCCATGGCCGAGTCCTCGTTCTCGTAGTGCCAGATCGTCAGGGTCTGGTCGTCGGACCCGCCGCTGCCGCCGGAGCTCCCGCACGCCCCGAGGGCGAGTGGGAGCGCTGCCACGGCAGCGACGAGCGAGATCTTCCGGGATCGCAGCATGTGCGTGTCCTCCTCATCGAGTGTCCGGCGGGGGGCCGGAGGGCGGCCGGGCGTCGCCCGGCCGGTCGGTTCTCAGCGAGCCGCGGGCTCGGGGTCGTCGTCCGGTGCCCGGCCCGCCGCGGGGGCGACGCTGCTGCCGGGCTCGAGGACGCACGGGATGAGCACGTTCGGCGTGCTCGGACGGGAGCCGTCCACGAGGGACAGCAGCTTCTGCACGCCCAGGCGGCCGAGCTCGGCCCCGGGCGCGTGCATCGTGGTGAGCGGCGGGTTGCTCATCTCCCCGACGCCGGGCGACGTGACGATCGACAGGATCGACATGTCGCCGGGGATCGCGACGCCGCGCTGCTGGAGCTCGGCCACGACGCCGAACGTCGCGATCTCGTTCATGGTGACGAACGCCGTGAGGCGGGGCTCGCGTGCGAGCAGCGTCGCGACGGCGTCGCGGCCCGCGCTCGGCGACTCGTCGACGCGCAGCGCGACCGGTTCGAGCCCGCGACGGCGCATCGCCGCCTCGAAGCCCTCCTCGGCGCGGAACGTCGGCGCGTAGCCGTCGTCGGCCGTCGCCTGCGAGTGGTTGACGAGCGCCACGTGCCGGTGGCCCAGGTCGACGAGGTGCTGGACCGCGTCGTCCGTCGTGCGCTCGAAGTCGATGTCGACCGACGGACGGTCGGAGACGTCGCGCGTCCGGCCGATCATCGTGTACGGGACGCCGGCCTCGTGCAGCACGTCGACCCGCGCGTCGTCGAGCGCGACCTCCATGAGCAGGACGCCGTCCGCCATCCCCTGGCGCACGAGGTCGCGGACCTCCGCCGCCTGGGTCGTGCGGAAGGGCCACAGGACGAGGTGGTAGCCGTTCTCGCGCGCCGTCTGGGCCGCCGACGAGACGAACTCGGCGACCGTGCCGCCGAGGCCCTTTTCCATCGCGGGGTAGATGAGCGCCAGCACGTGGCTGCGGCGGGACGCGAGCCCGCGGGCCATCGCGTTGGGCTGGTAGCCGAGCTCGGCCATGGCGTCCTCGATGCGCCGGCGCGTGGCGTCGGAGACCGGGCGTGTGCCGGACAGGGCGTACGAGACCGTGCTCAGCGAGACCTGCGCGCGTCGCGCCACGTCCTGCATCGTCGCCATCGTCACCACTCCCCTGTGGTCCGGTCCGGCGCCTCGGCCGTCGAAGCGCTTCGTCGAAACGCGTCGTCGAAGCGCTTCGATGTTACGAGTATTGGTTGAACAAATGGGTGGAGTCAAGTCCGTCGAGCGAGAGCACGCTCTCTCGTTCCACGCGACGCCCCGACCTGCGGCGACGTCCGGACGCGCACGAGCCGCCGGGCGGCAGCACTGCTGCCCGGCGGCTCGACCCGCGCCCTTCGGGCGCCGGATGGGTCAGACCGAGAGGTCGACGCTCTCCCCGGCGCGCAGCACCTCGCGCACCCGCAGGTCGGGGTCCGTCACGACGACGTCGGCCCGCAGCCCGGCGACCAGGCCGCCGCGGTCGTCCAGGCCGAGCACCCCGGCCGGGGTCCACGACGCCGCGCGGACCGCGTCCACGAGCGGCACGCCCGCCGCGACCGTCTCGCGCACGACGTCGAGCAGGTGGTACGTGCCGCCCGCGATCGCGCCGCCCTCGGTGAGGCGCGCGACACCGTGCGCGACCGTGACGCGCATCGGGCCGAGCTCGTACGAGCCGTCCGCCATGCCCGCCGCCGCCATCGCGTCCGTGACGAGCGCGACGGCGTCGGGCCCGGCGACCGCGCCGTCCGCCCCGACGTGCGGGCCGACGAGCTCGACGACGCTGCGGATCGTGCCGTGCGCGAGGTGGGTGCCGTCGGCGACGAGCTCGACGACCATCTCCCCGCGCGCGGCCGCCGCGAGGCACGCGGCGACGGGCCCGGGCTCGCGGTGGTGCAGCGGCCGCATCCCGTTGAACAGGTGCGTCGCGGTGAGCCGCGCGCCCGGCCGGCCCGCGGCCGCGAAGGCCGCGAGGCCCGCCGCGATCGCCGCCTCGGTCTGCTCGGTGGTCGCGTCCGTGTGCCCGATCGAGGGCACGGCGCCGACCTCGACGAGCGTCTCGATCACACCCCCGGGCCCGACGACGCCCGGCACCTCGGGTGCGACCGTCATGGTGCGCAGGTACCCGCGGGCCGCGGCGGCGATCTCCCGGACGAGGCCCGGGTCGCCGTCGAGCATGTCGTGCGGGTTCTGCGCGCCGCACCGCACCTCGGAGAGGAACGGACCCTCGAGGTGGATGCCGACGATCTCGCCCGCCTCCGCGAGGTCGGCGAGCGTCGCCGCGCGGGCGAGCAGGACGTCGCGCGGCGCGGTCACGAGCGACGCGACGAGGCTCGTGGTGCCGTGCCGCAGGTGCTCGCGGGCCCCGCCGAGCGCGTCGGCCGCGCTCGTGGCGTCGGGGAAGCTCGATCCGCCGCCGCCGTGGTCGTGCACGTCCACGAGGCCCGGGAGCAGGGTCGCCCCGTCCCCCGCGGGGACGTCGTGGAACCCGGCGGCCGCCGCCCCCGCGCGCGGCCCGACCCACGCGACCCGCCCGTCGCGGACGGCCACGACGCCGTCGTCGAGCACCCCGTCCGGAGTGACGACGCGGCCCGCGAGGACGCGCGCGGTGCCGGGCTGCTGGTCGGGACGGGGGCTGCGGTCGGCGTCGGTCATGAGGCCATTCTGGCGCACTTCGTACACCCGGCGTGCAAACCTCTCGGGTCAGCCGTCGGACGCCTCGAGGAGCCGCCGCGCACCGCGCCCGAGGTGCAGCGCGAACAGCCGCTGGAACGTCGGCACGGCGAACGAGAACGGGCGCACCCACCACAGCACGGGCCGGCTGAAGACGTCGATGCGCCACCACAGGTCGCCGGCGTCGTCGCGCTCGACGGCGAAGCGCTCCTCCCCCACGAACGCGTGCCCCGGGAGCGTCCCGTAGGCGAAGCCCACGCGGTCCTCGGTGCGCTCGACCCACACGACCTCGCACGGCTCGTGCAGGCGCAGGCGCCCGACACCCAGCAGGGTCGTGACCCGCACGCCCGGGGCGGCGACCGCGGCGTCCGTCTCGAGGCGTACGCGTGCCGCGGCGTGCACCTGCCACGTGAGGAGCTGCTCGCCGAGCCGCGCGAGGTCCTCGGGCGGCCGGGCGCGGTCGGTGAGGCGGCGTCGCACGTGCAGGTGCCGGTACCCGGTGGGCCAGCGGTCCGTGCGCGTCGCCCCGACCTCGGGGTAGGTGAACGTCATGCCGTGCTCCTCTCGGCCCCCGGGCGGGGGCTCGTCGGGTCCGAGTCCCCTGCCGGGGCCGGGGTCGTGCCGTCGCGCGCGAGCAGCCGGACGCCGAGCAGCGCGCACAGCACGAAGCCGAGCGCGTTCCCGACCCCGTGCGTCGCGGCCATGACGTCGAGGCTCGGGTGCGCGAACCCGAGGGCCTCGCCACCCGCCCACCACAGCGCGAGCACCATCGACGCGCTCACGACGACGGCCGCCGTCCCGAGCAGCACCCGGGCCGCGGCCGGTCGTCCGCCCGGTCGTGCGAGCGACCGCGCGACGGCGGCCGCCGTCGCCCACAGCGCGAGGGTGAGGACGACCGCCCCGACGAGCTCGGCGACGTCGCCCACGAAGTACCCGGCGAGCACGAGCGCCGTCCCGGCCGGGACGCCCCAGGCGCCCGCCGTCGCGAGCCGGTCGTCCGGGGCGAGCCGGGCGACCGCCCCGGCGACGAGCGCCGCCCCGAAGCCCGCGTAGAGCATGTGCGGCACCGTGAGCGCGAGGTAGGTGCCCGAGAACCCGAGCAGCCCCCACTCCGCCCGCTCGGCGACGAGGGCGCTCGCCCCCACCGCGGGCAGCACGAGCGCGGTCACGGTCGCCACCCGTGCGGCGAGGTCGACGCGCGGCGGTACCTCGCCCGGGATCTCACCCCGGCCGCCGGGCGCGACGGCGCGTGCTCGCGGCCGGAGAGATCGTCCCGTCCCGGGGCGCAGCGTCCGCACCGCCAGACGGACGCCCGCCCCGAGCAGGACGGCGGACGCGAGCACGAAGGGCAACGTCAGCACGACGGCCAGCCGGCTGTGCGGCAGCAGAAGGCTCGCGACGGCGGCGGCACCGGCGAGCGGCCAGGCGGCGCTGCGCGGCGCCGGGACGACCTGCGGCCCGAGGAGCCGGAGCCCCAGCGGGAGCACGACCACCGCGCCGAGCGCCACGAGCAGCCCGACCACCGCCTCCCCCGCGGGGCTCACGACGACACCTCGCGGCCCGGGGTCGGCGCCGAGACGTCCCGGACGAGGCGCAGGGCGTCGTCGACCACGCCGCGGGCGACCGGCAGGCGCGCGAGCCGGACGAGGCTGCCGACGAGCGCGGCGCCGCCGTCGACGAGGCGGCGCGTGCGCGCGAACCCGGGCGACGAGTCGTAGACCCAGAAGAGCGTGATGCCGAGCTGCGCGAGCCACAGCAGCTCGGGAAGGCGCGGGCGGAGGTACGCCGGCACGCGCGACGACGTCCCCGCCACGACCTCCTCGAAGAGGTCCCGCGAGAGGTCGCGCGCGTCGGTCGACGCTGCCGAGAACGGGCTCGCGTCGGAGCCCGGACGGATCGCGACCGAGACGAACTCCGCGCCGAACGCGTGGAACGGGGCGAACGCGTCGATCGCCGCGCCCCACACGCCGCGCAGCCGGTCGGAGAGCGACCCGCCCGCCGCGAGGACCGGCGCGGCGAGCACGGCGTGCTCGCGCTGCACGTCGAGGTAGAGCTCCTGGACGAGCGCGTCCTTCGACGGGAAGTGGTAGTACGCGTTCCCCGTGCTCACGCCCGCCTCCGCGGCGACGGCACGCATCGTCGTGCGCTCGTAGCCGACGTCGCGCAGCATCCGGATCGCGACCTCGCGCAGGTGCGCGCGGGTCCGCTCGGACTTCGGCGTGGCGCTCATGCCGGGTTCTTTTTGAACATGTTCAAAAAATACCACGACGCGACACCAGCACGTGCGGAGCAGGGACGGCGCAGAGTCCGGATCGCCGGCGTATCCCGTGGTACGTGGCCGCCGTCAGCCGCCGAGCAGCCGGTCCCGGAGAGACGAGCATGCGGGGGGGGGGGGGGGGGGGGGGGGGGGGGGCGGGGGGGGGGGCCCCGGGGGGGGGGGGCGCGGGGGGCCCCCCCCCCCCCCCCCCCCCCCCCCCCCCCCCCCCCCCCCTTGCTCGGCGGGTCGGGGTCGGGCGTCAGAAGAGGCGCGAGTCGACGTCGTCGACGCCGCGCATCGCGTCGTAGTCGAGCACGAGGCAGCCGATGCCGCGGTCCGTCGCGAGCACGCGCGCCTGCGGCTTGATCTCCTGCGCGGCGAACACGCCGCGCACGGGCGCGAGCAGCGGGTCGCGGTTGAGCAGCTCGAGGTAGCGCGTGAGCTGCTCGACGCCGTCGATGTCGCCCCGGCGCTTGATCTCGACCGCGACCGTCGCGCCGAGCGGGTCCTTGGCGAGGATGTCGACGGGGCCGATCGCCGTCGGGTACTCGCGGCGCACGAGGGTGTGGCCCGAGCCGAGCAGCTCGATCTGCGCGGCCAGCATCTCCTGGAGGTGGGCCTCGACGCCGTCCTTGACGAGCCCCGGGTCGATGCCGAGCTCGTGCGAGCTGTCGTGCTGCACCTCGTGCAGCTCGATCTCCAGCCGGTCGTCGCTCTTCGCGTGCTGCACGGCCCAGACCTCCGTCACGCCACGCTCACGCGCCTCGTCGGAGGGCGCGCGCACCGCGAGCGTGCAGGGCGGGCTCATCCAGTTCAGCGGCTTGTACGACCCGCCGTCCGAGTGCAGCAGCACGCTCCCGTCGGCCTTGACGATGAGCACGCGCGTCGCGAGCGGCAGGTGCGCGGACAGGCGGCCGGTGTAGCGGGCGGAGCAGCGGGCGACGACGAGACGCATGAGGCGGGTCCTCCGGGTCGGTGGTGGGCGGTCCGGTCACGGCGTCTGCCCTCCGGGCGACGCCTCAGACGACGACGTCGCGCCGGCCCGGGGGCGCGGCCTCCAGCCAGGAGGCGAGGCCCTCGTAGGCGGCCCGCGACATCGTGAGCTCGAAGTCCTCGCCGCGGTAGCGGCACCGGACGAGGTAGGTGTCGGCGCTCCCGCCCGCGAGCGGTTCGCGACCCGCGATGACGAGGTCGTAGCGGGACCACGTGCGGGCCGGCCGGAGCGAGACCGACCACAGGCGCCACCAGTCGATGCGGCCGACGCCGTAGTGCGCGATGCCCGCGACCCACGGGGCCCCGGGGGCGGCCGCGCGTCGCGCGCCGCACTCGAACGAGCCGACGCGGTGCGACAGGGCCCGCAGACGCCACGCCCCCAGCCCGATCGCGACAAGGACGAGGACGAGCAGTCCGAGCGCGATCCAGGCCAGGGGCGTCATGGTCGGGCGAAGGTCAGCGGGCCGGTACGGACTCGACCGAGTCCGCGACGATCGTGACCTGGTTCGAGTCGACGGAGAGGAACCCGCCGGAGACGCGGACCTCGAGGGACTCCCCCTCGCCCGCGATGCGTACCGAGCCCTCCTGCAGCACGGAGAGCAGCGGCGAGTGGTCCGCGAGGATGCCGATCTCGCCGTCCGCCGCGGGGGCCGTGACCCGCTGCGCGCGGCCCGACCAGATCTTGCGGTCCGCCGCCACGAGGTCGACGTTCAGCTGTGCCACGGGAACTCCTTCATGGGCGGTTCATGCCCGGTGTGCTGTCCGGGACGACGCCCGGTCCGCGTGCGGCGGACCGGGTCGGGAGCGACGCCCACGGGGCCGGACCGTGCGGCCCGGCCCCGTGCGAGCGTCGGGTCAGGCGCCGTACTCCTTCTGGATGCGGGCCCAGTTGCGCTCGAGGTCCTCGAGGCCACCGATGTTGTAGAAGGCCTGCTCGGAGATGTGGTCGAACTCGCCGTCGGCGATCTTCTTGAACGCCTCGATGGTCTCGCTCAGCGGGACGGTCGAGCCCACGACGCCGGTGAACTTCTCGGCCATGTAGGTGTTCTGGGAGAGGAACTGCTGGATGCGGCGCGCACGCGCGACGACCGTCTTGTCCTCCTCCGAGAGCTCGTCCACACCGAGGATCGCGATGATGTCCTGGAGCTCCTTGTTGCGCTGCAGGATCGACTTCACGCGCGTCGCGACGTCGTAGTGCTCCTGGCCCACGTAGCGCGGGTCGAGGATGCGGCTCGTCGAGGCGAGCGGGTCCACCGCGGGGTAGAGACCGCGCGAGGCGATCTCACGGGAGAGCTCGGTCGTCGCGTCGAGGTGCGCGAACGTCGTCGCCGGCGCCGGGTCGGTGTAGTCGTCCGCCGGGACGTAGATCGCCTGGAGCGACGTGATCGAGTGACCACGCGTCGAGGTGATGCGCTCCTGGAGCAGACCCATCTCGTCGGCGAGGTTCGGCTGGTAGCCGACCGCGGACGGCATGCGCCCGAGCAGCGTCGACACCTCGGAACCCGCCTGCGTGAAGCGGAAGATGTTGTCGATGAACAGGAGGACGTCCTGCTTCTTCACGTCACGGAAGTACTCCGCCATGGTCAGCGCGGAGAGCGCGACGCGAAGACGCGTACCCGGGGGCTCGTCCATCTGGCCGAAGACGAGGGCCGTCTTGTCGAAGACGCCCGCGTCCTCCATCTCGTGGATGAGGTCGTTGCCCTCACGCGTGCGCTCGCCGACGCCGGCGAACACCGAGACACCGCCGTGGTCCTGCGCGACGCGCTGGATCATCTCCTGGATGAGGACCGTCTTGCCGACGCCCGCACCACCGAAGAGACCGATCTTCCCACCCTGGACGTACGGGGTGAGGAGGTCGATGACCTTGATGCCCGTCTCGAACATCGTGGTCTTCGACTCGAGCTGGTCGAACGCCGGGGGCTTGCGGTGGATCGGCCAGCGCTCGGTGATCTCGATCGTCTCGCCGGGCTCGGCGTTGAGGACGTCGCCCGTGACGTTGAAGACCTTGCCCTTGGTGACGTCGCCGACGGGGACGCTGATCGGGGCGCCCGTGTCGGTGACCTGCGCGCCGCGGACGAGGCCGTCCGTCGGCTTGAGGGCGATCGCGCGGATGAGCGAGTCGCCCAGGTGCTGGGCGACCTCGAGCGTGAGCGTGAAGGACTTCTCGCCCTCGCCCTGCGACGACAGGTCGATCTCGACGGTCAGCGCGTTGTAGATGTCGGGGATGGCGTCCGCCGGGAACTCGATGTCCACGACGGGGCCGATCACACGAGCGACTCGGCCCACGCCGGGACCGCTGGAGTGCTCGACCTGTGCTTCCACGGTGGTGGCGGTCATTGCTGGCCTCGCTTCGCAGTGCCGGAGTGGTCCCCGGCGGGTTCGGTCAGGATGTCGGTGATGGTGCTGGCCGCGCGGGCCTCGCGGCCCGTCATGACGCCGCCAGGGCGTCGGCACCCGAGACGATCTCGCTGATCTCCTGGGTGATGTCCGCCTGGCGCGCCTGGTTCGCGAGCCGCGTGTAGTTGCGGATGAGGTCCTCCGCGTTGTCCGTCGCGGTGTGCATCGCCCGCTGACGCGCCGCGAGCTCGGACGCCGCCGCCTCGAGGAGGCAGCTGAAGATCCGGCTGCGCACGTAGCGCGGGAGCAGCGCGTCGAGCACCGCCTCCGGCGAGGGCTCGAAGTCGTACAGCGGGAGCACGTCGTGCTTGCCGGCGGGGGCGACGCCCTCGACGACCTCGAGCGGGAGCATCCGCACGACGCGGGGGCGCTGCGTGACCATGTTGACGAACTGCGTGTAGACGATGTGCAGCTCGCTCACGCCGCCCTCGGCGGCCGGGGCGAGGAACGCTCCGAGCAGGGTCTCGGCGATCTCGCCGGCGACCTCCGCGTTCGGGGCGTCCGAGCCGTACGACCACGTGCCCGCGAGCTCGCGCCCGCGGAACGTGTAGTACTGGATCGCCCGACGGCCGGCCGCGTAGAGCGCGACCTCCTTGCCCTCGGTGGTGAGCCGCTCCACGAGGCGCTCCGTCTCGCGGATGATCGACGCCGAGTAGGCGCCGGCCATGCCGCGGTCGGACGCGACGACGAGCACCGCGACACGGTTGGTGTCCGTGCGCTCGCTCGTCAGCGGGTGCTGCGTCGTCGTGTGCGTCGCGACGGCCGACACCGCCCGGGTGATCGCCCGGGCGTACGGCGCCGCGGCCGCGGTGCGGTCGCGGGCCTTGCCGATGCGCGACGCGGCGATGAGCTCCTGCGCGCGGAACATCTTCTTGAGCGACTGCGTCGACTTGATCCGCTGCTTGTAGACGCGCTGGGATCCGGCCATGCTCAGGCCCTCTTCTGCCGGACGATCTGCTCCTGCTCGATCTCCGTCTCGGTCTCGTCCTCGGTGTCGCCGCCGACGAGCGGCGTGCCGTCACCCTTGAGGAAGCCGGCACGGAAGGCGTCGACCGCCTCCGAGAGCTGCGCCTCGGTCGCGTCCTCGAGCTTGCCCGTCTCGACGATCGTCGAGAAGACGTCCGTGTTACGACGCAGGTGGTCGAGCATCTCGGACTCGAAGCGACGCACGTCCTCCACGGGGACGTCGTCGAGCTTGCCCTTGGTGCCGGCCCAGATCGACGCGACCTGCTCCTCGACCGGGAACGGCGAGTACTGGCCCTGCTTGAGCAGCTCCATGAGGACCGCACCACGCTGGAGCTGGCCGCGCGACGCCGCGTCGAGGTCGGACGCGAACATCGCGAACGCCTCGAGCGAGCGGTACTGCGCGAGCTCGAGCTTCAGCGTGCCCGAGACCTTCTTCATCGCCTTGACCTGGGCGTCACCACCGACGCGGGACACCGAGATGCCGACGTCGACCGCCGGACGCTGGTCCGCGTTGAAGAGGTCGGACTGGAGGAAGATCTGCCCGTCCGTGATGGAGATGACGTTCGTCGGGATGTACGCCGAGACGTCGTTCGCCTTCGTCTCGATGACCGGCAGACCCGTCATCGAGCCCGCGCCGAGCTCGTCCGAGAGTTTCGCGCAACGCTCGAGGAGGCGGGAGTGCAGGTAGAAGACGTCACCGGGGTACGCCTCGCGGCCCGGCGGGCGGCGCAGCAGCAGCGACACGGCGCGGTACGCCTCGGCCTGCTTCGACAGGTCGTCGAACACGATGAGGACGTGCTTGCCGCCGTACATCCAGTGCTGGCCGATGGCCGAGCCGGTGTACGGGGCGAGGTACTTGAAGCCCGCCGGGTCGGACGCCGGGGCCGCGACGATCGTCGTGTACTCGAGCGCGCCGGCCTCCTCGAGGGCGCCGCGGACCGACGCGATCGTCGAGCCCTTCTGGCCGATGGCGACGTAGATGCAGCGGACCTGCTTCGTCGGGTCGCCCGACTCCCAGTTCGCCTTCTGGTTGATGATCGTGTCGATCGCGATCGCCGTCTTGCCCGTCTGGCGGTCACCGATGATCAGCTGACGCTGACCGCGGCCGATCGGGATCATCGAGTCGATCGCCTTGAGGCCCGTCTGGAGGGGCTCGTGGACCGACTTGCGCGCCATGACGCCGGGCGCCTGGAGCTCGAGGGCGCGGCGGCCCTCCGTCGCGACCTCGCCGAGGCCGTCGATCGGGTTGCCCAGCGGGTCGACGACGCGACCGAGGTAGCCGTCACCGACCGGGACGGAGAGGACCTCGCCCGTGCGACGGACCTCCTGCCCCTCCTCGATGCCGGTGAACTCGCCGAGCACGACGACACCGATCTCGCGGACGTCGAGGTTGAGGGCGAGACCGAGGGTCCCGTCCTCGAAGCGCAGCAGCTCGTTGGCCATCGCGCCCGGGAGACCCTCGACCTGGGCGATGCCGTCGGCGGCCAGGGTGACCCGGCCCACCTCCTCGGACACGGCGCCCTCGGGCTCGTAGGACTTCACGAAGCTGTCCAGAGCGGCCCGGATCTCCTCCGGCCGGATCGTCAGCTCAGCCATTGCTCTTCTCCTGTCGTGGCCGCACCTCGTGGTTCGGGTGCGGTCGAACGTTTGTCGGTTGTGCGGCCGGTGGCCGGCAGGACGGTCGTCGGTCGGAAGGGTGGGCTTCGTCAGCTCACGAGACGTCGGCGTGCGTCGGCCAGCCGGGACAGCACCGTGGAGTCCACGACGTCGGCACCGACCTGGACGCGCATCCCGCCGAGCACGGCGGGGTCGACCGTGACGTTGAGCTGCACGGCGCGCCCGTAGGCCCGCTCGAGCAGCGTCGAGAGCCGGTGGAGCTGTGCCTGCGTGAGCACCGTCGCCGACGTCACGGAGGCGACGAGGCGCTGCCGACGCTCGGCCGCGACCTCACCGATCCAGCCCAGCGTCGGGACGAACCGGCGCCCGCGCAGCGCGCGCGTCGCGTGGACCGCGAGGACCTCGGTCGCACGGTCGGCCTTCCCGCCGAGCAGCGCGTGCACGAAGGCGGCGCGACGCTCGGGGGCGATCGTGTCGTCGGAGAGGATCTGCCGTGCCTCGCGCTGCCCGACGAGCGCGCGCGACGTCCGGAAGAGCTCGTCCTCGACCTGCTCGAGCGCACCGCGCGCCTGGGCGGACGCGAGGACCGCCTCCAGGCCGAGACGCTCGGTCGCGTCCGCGAGGTCGCTCTCGCGCGACCACCGCGACCGGACGAGCCCGGCCATGAGGTCGACGACGCGCTCGTCGAAGCCCGACGCGAGGACGGCCGTGACGAGCCCGGCCTTGTCCGCACCGGAGCGCGACGGGTCCGCGAGCGAGCGCCGCAGCGGCGCCGACTCGTCGAGCGCCGCCGTGACCGCGAAGAGCTGCTCGCCGAGCGCGAGCGCGCTCTCGCCCGCCGAGCGCAGGACCGGCTCGAACCGGTCCCGCGCCTGCGTCAGGGACTCGCCGCTCGTTCCGCGCATCAGCGCTCCTCGGTGCCGGGACCGGTGCCCGCCGCGCTCGCCGCCGCGGGACCCGCGGCCTCGAGCTCGTCGAGGAAGCGGTCGACGACGCGGCTCTGGCGTGCCGAGTCGGCGAGCGACTCGCCCACGATCTTGGAGGCGAGCTCCGTCGCGAGCAGACCGACGTCGTTGCGCAGCGAGACCGCGGCCTGCTGGCGCTCGGCCTCGATCTGGCGGTGCGCCGTCTCGACGATGCGCGCGGCGTCGTCGGACGCCTTGGCCCGCAGGTCGGAGACGATGGCCGAACCCTCGGCGCGCGCCTCCTCACGGATCTTCGCCGCCTCGGTGCGTGCCTCCTGGAGCTGCTGGTGGTACTCCGCCAGCGCCGCCGCGGCCTCGGCCTGGGCGGACTCCGCCTTGGCCAGACCGCCCTCGATCTTCGCGGTGCGCTCGTCCAGGACCGCCTGGAACTTCGGCAGGACCGCCTTGTAGAAGACGACCGCGATGATGACGAGGACGACGGCCGACCACAGGATGTCGTAGTCGGCGGGGAGGAACAGGTCGATGCCTGCCGGCTCCTCGCCGGTCTCCGCCGCGAGGGTCAGCGCGGCGTCAGCCAGCGCCGTCATCACTGGAAGAGGAAGCCGGCGACGAGCCCGAGCAGCGCGAGCAGCTCGACGAACGCGACACCGAGGAACATGGTGGCGCGCAGCTGGCCGGCGACCTCAGGCTGGCGGGCCATGCCCTCGACGGTCTTGCCGATGAGGATGCCGAGGCCGATGCCCGGGCCGATCGCGGCGATGCCGTAGCCGATCGTGTTGATGCTGCCGGAGACCTCGGCGAGGGTGGTGACGTCCACGTGTGCTCGTTCCTTCCGTTGGGCGCCCGACCGGTCGGCCGGGCGTCACATTGAGTGGTGCGTGGTGGGAGAGGGTCGGTCGGGGCGCGCGGTGCGGCCTCGGGTCAGTGCTCCTCTTCGAGCGCGATGTTGAGGTACACCGACGCGAGGAGCGCGAAGATGTAGGCCTGCAGGGCCGCGACGAGGAGCTCGAAGAGCGTGAAGATCAGCCCGCCGGCGAGCGTCAGCACGCCGAAGGCCTTCATCGCGGGGACCGCCTCGAACACGAAGTACTGCGTCGCGGCGAAGCACAGCACCAGCATGATGTGGCCGGCGACCATGTTGGCGACGAGACGGATGGCGAGCGAGGCCGGCCGGATGATGAGGATCTGGAGCAGCTCGATCGGGGTGACGATCAGGTAGATCGGCGCCGGGATCCCCGGGGGGAAGAGGCTGTTCTTGAGGTAGCCGCCGAGGCCGTGCGCCTTGATGCCCACGACCCAGTAGGTGACGAGCACCCACAGCGCGAGCAGGAAGGGCAGGCCCATGCGGGCGGTCCCCGCCATGTTGAGGCCGGGGATGATGCCCGTGAGGTTGAAGGCGAGGACCGCGAAGAAGATCGTCGTGATCATCGGGACGAAGCGCTTGGCGTGCTCCTTGCCCATGATCTCCTCGACGATCTGGACCCGGACGAAGTCCAGCATCATCTCGATCGCGTTCTGGAAGCGCCCGGGGACAAGGCGCGCCCGACGCGCGGCGACGACGAAGATCGCGAGGAGGACGATCGTGGCCACGATCCGGACGATCCAGATCCGGTCGATCTGGAAGATGGTGCCCTCGAAGAGGATCGCCGGCGGGAAGAAGTCGGCGATGGACGGCGCGTGGAAGCCACCTTCGCTCTCGGATGCAGCGAGGAGCACGGGGGTCGCAAGCGTGGACAGGGTGGACTCCCAATGGTCGTGTGGTCCGGGCAGCCGTCACCCGTGGGTGGGCACGCCGTCGGACCTGGCCGTCATGGATTCGCCAGTAGCCTAACGTATGGATCCGCGTGCTCTCGCCGTTCCCGGCCGCTTGTGACATTTTGCTCATGCTGCGGGACGAGGGTCTCTCCCCCGGCCCGGCGACCTCGTGGTACGTCGGCCGCGCGTCGGTGGTACGTCAGCGCGCCGCGGGGTCGACGTAGGGGATCCGTCCCCTGCTCACCGCCCGGTAGTCGAGCGCCGCGGAGCCCATCACCCCGACGAGCAGGACCCCGGCGAACACCCACCGGTCGTAGAAGTCCATGCCACGCAGGACGACGAGGACCGCGACGAGCACCACCATCTTGCCGAGCCAGCTCGCCATGACGATCGCCGCCGTCGTCGTCGGGCTCGAGTCGACGGTGCGCAGCATCGTCCAGACCGTGGTCGCGGAGAAGATCAGCGCGACGCCCACGCCCAGGAGCGCGCCCCAGACCCCCGGCAGCCCGGCGACGAGCGCGCCGACGGCGACGCCGAGCACCGTCAGCGCCCCCAGCAGCACCAGCACGTCGCGCAGCGCGGTCCGGAACACCGCGCGCACCGCGCGTCCGTGCGCACCGATCGTCTGCTCGACGGGGCCGCCGGTCGCCGTACCGTCCGACGCGCCCTCCGACCTGGCGTCCGGTCGGTCGTCCGGGCGGGCGGGCTCGGGCTGGCTCGTCGTCATCTCAGGGCTTCCTTCGGCGGGGTGGGGACGGCGGACGACGCGGCCGGGTCGGTCGACCCGGGCGCGGAGGGGGTGGGGGGCGCGAGGACCGGCGGGACGTCGACCGACGCGGCGGCGTCGTCGTCGAGGAACCGCCCGCGCGTGCGCAGGGGTCCGAGCGTGAGGAGCGCAGCGGCCACGACGGCCGCCGCGAGGCCTGCGGCGACACCGTGCCAGTGCCACTGGACCAGCGCGACAGCGGCGAACGCGAACACGGCCGTCCAGACGTAGAGGATGAGCACCGCGCGCCGGTGCGAGTGCCCGATCGCGAGCATCCGGTGGTGCAGGTGCATGCGGTCCGGGTGGAACGGGGACTTGCCGCGCGCGACGCGGCGCACGACCGCCATGACCATGTCGAGCAGCGGCAGGAGGATCACCGCGAGCGGCAGGAGGAGCGGGATGAACGCCGGGATCTGCTGGGCGCCGGAGAGCGTGGTCGTGTCGACCCGGCCCGTCACGACGATCGCCGCGGCGGAGAACACGAGGCCGAGGACCATCGAGCCCGAGTCCCCCATGAAGATCCGGGCGGGGTGGAAGTTGTGCGGCAGGAACCCGACGCAGATGCCGACGAGGGCCGCGATGACGAGGGTCGCGAGGCTCGAGTAGTCGTCGGCGCTCGCCTTCTGCGTGAGCACGTACGAGTAGAGGAAGAACGCGGCGCCCCCGATCGCGACCAGGCCGGCCGCGAGGCCGTCGAGGCCGTCCACGAAGTTCACGGCGTTCATCGCCACCACGACCACGAGGATCGTCGCGACGAGCTGGAGGCGCGAGGACCAGATGAGCTGCTGCTCCCCGATGGGGATGGGCAGCGTGAACAGCACGACGCCCTGGCTCGCCATGAGCCCTGCCGCGAGCACCTGGCCCGCGAGCTTGGTCATCCAGTCGAGGTCCCAGATGTCGTCGGCGATGCCGAGGAGGCAGACGATCGCCGCCGCCCCGACGATCCCCCAGATCCGCGCGTCGGCGACCATCTGCCCCGCGACCTCGCCGACGAACACGCTCTCGAGGAAGGGCATCTGCGACGCGAAGACGACCGCCACGACCAGCCCCAGCAGCATCGCGAGGCCGCCGAGCCGGGGGGTCGGGATCGTGTGGACGTCGCGGTCGCGCACCGCCGTGATGGCGCCCGTGCGCAGCGCGACCCAGCGCGCGAAGGGTGTCGCGAGGAACGTCACCGCCGCGGCGACGAGCATCACGAGCAGGTAGACCCTCACCCGCCGTTCGCCTCCGGCTCCCCGGCGTCGCCGGAGCCTCGGGTCTCGGTAGACGCGTCGGCCAGGGCGTCGGTGGGCGCGGGCCCTGGCCCCTCCGGAGCGGCCTCGGCGGCCAGCTCGTCGTCGGGTCCGAGGACGGGCGCGACCTCGCGCAGCTGCTCGAGCGTCACGGCGCCCTGCCGCACGACGCGCAGCGCGCCGGACGTCGCGTCGACGATCGTGGACGCCACTCCCCCGGGCGCCGTCCCGCCGTCGAGGTAGACGCCGACGGCGCTGCCGAGCTGCTCGCGCGCGTCGTCGACGTGCAGCGCCGCAGGGCGGCCCGTGGCGTTCGCGGACGACACGGCGAGGGGCCCGGTGCGGCGCAGGAGCGCGAGCGCGGCAGGGTGGTCGGGCATGCGCAGGGCGACCGTGCCGTGCGTCTCGCCGAGGTCCCACGCGAGCGACGGCTGGGCCCGCAGGATGATGGTGAACCCGCCGGGCCAGAACGCCTCGACGAGGCGGCGGGCGTCGTCGGGCACGTCGGTGGCGAGGCCGTCGAGCGTGCGCGCGTCCGGGACGAGGACCGGCGGCGGCATGTGCCGGCCGCGGCCCTTCGCGGCGAGCAGCGCGGACACCGCCTCGGCGTCGAAGGCGTCGGCGCCGATGCCGTAGACGGTGTCGGTGGGCAGCACGACGAGGCCACCGCGGGAGATCGCGTTGACCGCCTCGTCGATGCCGGCGCCCCAGGTGTTCGGGTCGGTCACGGGGTGGACGGAGCTCACGGGTCCATCCTTCCACGCCCGTGCGGGGACCCTGGGTCATCGGCGGCACCGACGGCACCGGCTCGGCGCGCCACGACCATGCGGTCGCGGCCCGTGAGGTCCGTCAGGGTGCGCACCTCGACGAACGCGCCTGCGGCGCGGGCGGCGGCCCGCACGTCGGCCGCCTGCACCTCCGCGTGCTCCATGACGAACAGGCCGCCGGGCCGCAGCAGGCGCGCGGCGGCGCGCACGACGGCGCGCGGCACCTCCAGGCCGTCGGCGCCGCGCCCGTAGAGCGCCAGGTCGGGGTCGTGGTCGCGGACCTCCGGGTCGACCGGCACCGCGTCCGGCGGGATGTACGGCGGGTTCGACACGACGACGTCGACCGTCCCGTCGAGCTCGGCGAGCAGCGCCGGGTCGCCCACGTCACCGACGAGCGTGCGCTGGGTGCCCGACCCCACGCGCCCGGCGTTCGCCGTCGTGGCCCGCACGGCGTCGGGCGAGAGGTCGACCGCGACGACCCGCGAGCCCGGCACCTCGACGTCGACGCTGATCCCGATGACGCCCGACCCGCAGCACAGGTCCACGACGAGCGGCGGCCGGTCCGTGCGCTCCGGGTCGCCGCGGAGCCGTGCCGCCTCGTCGATCGCGACCTGCGCGACCGTCTCCGTCTCCGGACGGGGCACGAACACGTCGTCGAGCACCTCGACCGTGACGTGCCGGAAGACCGTGTGCCCGACGATGCGCTGGAGCGGCTCGCGCCCCCGTCGGCGCTCCACCGCGTCCGCGTAGTCGGCGAGGAAGCGGTCGGTCGCGCCCGCGGGCAGCGCCGGGGCGAGCGGGGCGTCGCCCGCGGGCAGCCGGTACCACTCGAGGCGCGGCAGGCCGAGGCTCCAGGCCGCGAGGGCCTCCGCGTCGTGGCGCGCGGACGGGACGCCGGCCTCCGCGAGGATCCCCTCGGCGGCCCGCACGGCGCGCCGCAGGTCGTCCACGGTGAGCACGGCGGGGACCGCGGTCCCGGCGGTCACCGACGCCGCGGGCACGGACGGCTCGACCGGCACGGACGACCCGGAGCGCGCGTCGCGCATCTCAGGCCCCGCCCGCGGCCGCGAGCCGGGCCGCCTCGTCCGCCTCCACGGCCGAGCGCACGACGGGGTCGAGGTCGCCGTCGAGCACCTGGTCCAGGTTGTACGCCTTGTACCCGGTGCGGTGGTCCGCGATGCGGTTCTCCGGGAAGTTGTAGGTGCGGATGCGCTCGGAGCGGTCGACGGTCCGCACCTGGGAGCGCCGCAGGTCCGCCGCCTCCGCGGCGGCCGCCTCCTGCTGCGCGGCGAGCAGGCGCGCGCGCAGCACGCGCATCGCCTGCTCCCGGTTCTGGAGCTGGGACTTCTCGTTCTGCATCGACACGACGATCCCTGTCGGCAGGTGCGTGATGCGCACCGCGGAGTCCGTCGTGTTGACGGACTGCCCGCCCGGGCCCGACGAGCGGTAGACGTCGATCCGCAGGTCGTTCGGGTCGATCTCGACCTCGCCCGCGTCCTCGACCTCGGGGAACACGAGGACACCGGCGGCGGACGTGTGGATGCGACCCTGCGACTCGGTCACGGGCACGCGCTGGACGCGGTGCACGCCGCCCTCGTACTTGAGGTTGGCCCAGACGCCCTCGGCCGGGTCGGACGGCGTGCTGCGCGCCTTCACCGCGACCTGGACGTCCTTGTAGCCGCCGAGGTCGGAGTCGGTCGACTCCAGGACCTCCGTCTTCCAGCCGCGGCGCTCGGCGTACCGCAGGTACATGCGCAGCAGGTCGCCGGCGAACAGCGCCGACTCCTCGCCGCCCTCGCCCGCCTTGATCTCGAGGATGACGTCGCGGCCGTCGTCGGGGTCGCGCGGGACGAGCACGCGGCGCAGGCGCTCGCGCGCCTCCTCCTCGGTGGCACGCAGGCCCGGGAGCTCCGCCGCGAACGCGTCGCCGTCGTCGCCGCCCAGCGCGGCGAGCTCGACCGCGGCCTCGGCGTCGTCGCTCGCCTCGCGCCACGCGCGGTAGGCGCCCACGACCTGGTTGAGCTCGGCGTAGCGCCGCCCGAGCGTGCGGGCGCGGCCCGCGTCGGCGTGGACGGCCGGGTCGGCGAGCTGCGCCTCGATCTCGGCGTGCTCGGCCAGCAACGGCTCGACGGCGGCGAACGACTCGGTCACGGACGGCTCCTCGGACGGTACGGCGGTGCGGGACGGCGGTCGCGGCCCGGCGCGGCGGCGCCGGGCGTGCGGTCGCACGCGGGCGCGTCGCGGGGCCGACCGGTCCGGCCGGCCCCGACAACGCGACAGCGCCGGTGGTCCGAGCGCACCGACTGCCCCTGGAGAGGTTGTCGGGCTCGGACCACCGGCGCTGCGGTGCTGCTACTTGCCGGCGTCCTTCTTGCCGTAGCGCGCCTGGAAGCGCGCCACGCGACCACCGGTGTCGAGGATCTTCTGCTTGCCCGTGTAGAACGGGTGGCAGGCGCTGCACACGTCGGAGCTGATCTTGCCCGACGTCTCGGTGCTGCGCGTCACGAACGTGTTCCCGCAGGTGCACGTCACCTCGGTGACGACGTACTCGGGGTGGATACCAGACTTCACGGTTTTCTCCTTGGGGTG
Organism: Cellulosimicrobium sp. 4261; assembly: GCF_040546915.1. Classification (NCBI taxonomy): domain Bacteria; kingdom Bacillati; phylum Actinomycetota; class Actinomycetes; order Micrococcales; family Promicromonosporaceae; genus Cellulosimicrobium; species Cellulosimicrobium sp. 4261. The sequence continues at coordinate 166,618 of NZ_JBEPOQ010000006.1, read as the reverse complement.
ACGTCTCCGGGTCAGGTGCGGCTACCGCGCCTGTGAACCGGCGACAAGCGGCCTGACGAGCGCAGGCCGACGAACCATTGTGCCAGAACGCGCGGGGGCCCCGAGAACTTCCCGGGGCCACCCGCCGTCGATGACCGGGCGACGCGTCAGATCGTGCGGCCGACGTTGTCGTCGTCGGCCAGCCCGCCGGGCGTCGTCTTCTGGACGTGCAGCAGGAACTCGACGTTCGTCTGCGTCTTCTTGAGCTGGCCGAGCAGCAGCTCGATCGCCTGCTGCTGGTCGAGGGCACCCATGACGCGGCGGAGCTTGTAGATGATCTTCAGCTCGTCCTGCGACATGAGGATCTCCTCGCGGCGCGTGCCGGACGCGTTGACGTCCACGGCCGGGAAGATGCGCTTGTCCGCGAGGTTGCGGGACAGGCGGAGCTCCATGTTCCCCGTGCCCTTGAACTCCTCGAAGATGACCTCGTCCATCTTCGAGCCCGTCTCGACGAGCGCCGAGGCGAGGATCGTCAGGGAGCCGCCGTTCTCGATGTTGCGCGCCGCGCCGAAGAACCGCTTCGGCGGGTAGAGCGCGGACGCGTCCACACCACCGGACAGGATGCGGCCCGAGGCCGGTGCCGCGAGGTTGTACGCGCGGGAGAGGCGGGTGAGCGAGTCGAGGAGCACCACGACGTCCTGGCCGAGCTCGACCAGGCGCTTCGCGCGCTCGATCGCGAGCTCGGCGACGATCGTGTGGTCCGACGCGGGGCGGTCGAACGTCGAGGCGATGACCTCGCCGCGGACCGTCCGCTCCATGTCGGTGACCTCTTCGGGCCGCTCGTCCACGAGCACCACCATGAGGTGGACCTCGGGGTTGTTCGCGGCGATCGCGTTGGCGATCTGCTGCATGATGATCGTCTTGCCGGCCTTGGGCGGCGCGACGATGAGACCGCGCTGGCCCTTGCCGATCGGCGCGACGATGTCGATGACGCGCGGCGTGAGACGCGTGGCCTCGGAGTTCTCGAGGCGCAGGCGCTCCTGCGGGTACAGCGGCGTGAGCCGGTTGAACTCCGGGCGCTCGCGCGCCGCCTCGGGCGACATGCCGTTGACCGTGTCGAGGCGGACGAGCGCGTTGAACTTCTGGCGCGCGGTGTTGCCCTGGTTCTCGCCCTCGCGCGGCTGGCGCACGGCGCCCGTCACGGCGTCGCCGCGGCGCAGCCCGGCCTTCTTCACCTGGCCGAGCGACACGTAGACGTCGTTGTTGCCCGGCAGGTAGCCGCTCGTCCGGACGAACGCGTAGTTGTCGAGGATGTCGAGGATGCCCGCGACGGGGAGCAGGACGTCGTCCTCGTTGACCTCGATGTCGTCGAGGCCCGAGAGGTCCGGACCCTGGCGGTTGCGGCCGCGCTTGCGGTCGCGGTCGCGACCCCGGTCGCGGCCCCGACGGCGGCGCCCGCCGCGCTCGTCGTCGAGGAGCTGGCGGTCGTCGCGGCGGTCGCCCTGACGCTCGCCGCGGCCCTGCTGACCGGACTGCTGACCGGACTGCTTCTCCGGCTGCTGCTCGCGCTGGCGCTCGCCGCCCTGCTGGTCGCGCTGGCGGTCGCCGCGCGGCGCGTCGGCGTCGCCCTCGCCCGTGCGCGGTGCGCCGGTGCCCCGACCCGCACGGCGCGAGCCGCGCTCGCCCGTGACGAGACCGACGGCGGCGGCGGCGCGCGCGGCGCGCTCGTCGGGCGACTCGTTCGAGGTGTCGCGCGTGCGCACCCCCTCGCCGAGCGCCTCGGCGACGGCGGCCGCGGCCTCCGAGCGGGCGTCGCGGCGGCCGTCGCGGCGCTCACCGCGCTGCTCGTCGGCGCGCACCGGGAGGTCGAGCACGGGAGCGGCGGTGCGCTCCTCGCGGCTCGCGGCCGACGGCGCGTCCTGGCGCGCCACCGGGGAGTCGGTGCCGGCCGCGGGGCTCGCCGCGGGCCGCTCGGCGCGGCGGCTGCGGCCGCGCCCCGAGGCGACGGGCGCCTCGTTCGTCTCACGCGACGCGGCAGGCGCCGCGTCCGTGTCACGCCGCGACGCGGCGGGGCGCTCGGAGGCGCCCTGCTCGCCGGTGCGGGCGCGGATGACGTCCACGAGATCGCCCTTGCGCATCTTGGACGTGCCCTTGACCCCGAGCTGGGAGGCGAGCGCCTGCAGCTCCGGGAGGCGCAGGGTGGAGAGCGCGCCGTTCCGGGCGGTACCGCCGGCAGCGGCCGAACCGGTCGCGCTGCTCGTGGCGGTGTCGATGGTGTCTGTCACGAAGGACCCTTCCCCCTCGTTTGCGTCCGTCTCTCAGAGGGCGGACCGCGGGTGGTCGACGCCCGGCCGTGACGGCCGGTGCGCAGGTGTCACCACGCGTCAGTGGTACGACGACGTCATCTGACGCGGGCTGGATTGCCTTCTCTCGGACGGGCTCTGTCGCGGCACTTCCGCGCTGGAGAACGCTCGACTGCTGATGCGAGAGCGTGACCGAAGGCTGGGACCATCCTAGCACCGGCAGGACAGCGCTCAGAGCCGTTCGGCCACGACCCCGCGCGTGTCGACGTCGAGGCGGCTGACCGACCAGTCCGCGCTCCCCCCGACGAGCTCGTCCGCGACGCCCGCGACCTCGTCGAGGCGGTCCGCCCCGGACAGGACGAGCACGGTAGGACCGGCACCCGACACCGTCGCCGCGAGCCCTCGCGCCCGCAGCGCGCGGACGAGCTCCGACGTCGTCGGCATGACGCCGGCACGGTACCCCTGGTGGAGCCGGTCGTCGGTCGCGTCGAGGAGCAGGTCGGGGCGTCGCGTGAGCGCCTCGACCAGCAGGGCCGACCGCCCCGCGTTGAACGCCGCGTCGGCGTGCGGCACGTGCGCGGGGAGCACGCCGCGCGCGCGGCTCGTCGCGAGCCGCGCCGAGGGGACCAGCACCGTCGCCCGCAGGTCGGGATGCACGTCGAGCCGGACGGCGCGCGCCCCGGATCCGGGCGTCCCGCTCTCCCACGCGACGGTCGCGCCGCCGAGCAGCGCGGGCGCCGCGTTGTCGGGGTGCCCCTCGATCGCGGTCGCGAGGCCGAGCGCGACGTCGTCGTCGAGGACCGACGGGTCGGCGACGAGCGCGCGCGCGGCGACGATGCCCGCGACGACGGCCGCGGCGGACGACCCGAGGCCCCGCCCGTGCGGGACGCGGTTGACGCACGTCAGGTGCAGGCCCGTCTGCGGCGCACCCGCCACGTCGAGCGCGGCCCGCAGTGCGCGCACCACCAGGTGCGACGCGTCGCCGGGCACCTCCCCCGCGCCCTCGCCCTCGACGTCGACCACGACGTCGTCGCTCGCGAGCGCGCGCACCTCGAGCACGTCGTGGAGCGCGAGCGCGAGGCCCAGCGCGTCGAAGCCGGGGCCGAGGTTCGCGCTCGTCGCCGGGACGCGCACCCGTACGTGGTCCGCGCCGAGCTGCATCAGTCGAGCCCGAGGGCGTCGGCGATGGACACGACGTCGGCGGTCACGCGCGTCGGCTGGACCTCGGTGCCGTCGAGCGTGCGCAGCGCCCACTGCGGGTCCTTGAGACCGTGCCCGGTGACCGTGACGACGATCCGCGCGCCGGCGGGCACGAGCCCGCGCTCGGCGCGCGCGAGGATCCCGGCGACGCCGGCGGCCGACGCGGGCTCGACGAACACGCCGACCTCGCTCGACAGGACGCGGTGCGCCGCGAGGATCTGCTCGTCGGAGACGGCCTCGATGACGCCGCCCGACTCGTCGCGCGCGGCCTCGGCGAGCTCCCACGACGCGGGGTTGCCGATGCGGATGGCGGTCGCGACGGTCTCGGGCTCCGTGATCGGGTGGCCCGCGACGATCGGCGCGGCGCCCGCCGCCTGGAAGCCCCACATCTGCGGCGTGCGCGTCGCGACGGCCGGCAGGCCCTCCCCCGCGTGCCCCGCGACGCCCTGGCCGGCGTACTCGCGGAAGCCCTTCCAGTACGCGGTGATGTTCCCCGCGTTGCCGACGGGCAGCGCGTGGATGTCCGGGGCGTCTCCGAGCGCGTCGACGATCTCGAAGGCGCCCGTCTTCTGGCCCTCGATGCGGTCGGGGTTGACCGAGTTCACGAGCTCGACCGGGTACGCCTCGGCGAGCTTGCGCGCCGCGACGAGGCAGTCGTCGAAGTTGCCGTCGACCTGGAGCAGGCGCGCGCCGTGGGCGATCGCCTGGCTCAGCTTGCCCATCGCGATCTTGCCGTCCGGGACGAGCACCGCGCACGTCATGCCCGCGCGCACGGCGTAGGCGGCCGCCGACGCCGACGTGTTGCCCGTGGACGCGCACACGACCGCCTGCGCGCCGCGCCCGGCGGCCGCGGAGATCGCCGTCGTCATGCCGCGGTCCTTGAACGACCCCGTCGGGTTCATGCCCTCGACCTTGACGAAGACCTGGGCACCCGTGCGCGCCGACAGGGCCGGCGCCTCGACGAGCGGCGTGCCTCCCTCGCCGAGCGTGACGATGCGCTCGGACACGTGCGCGGGCAGCCGGTCACGGTACTCGGCGATGATGCCTTGCCACTGGTGGGCCATCTCGTGGGCCATCAGGCTCCCTCGACTCTCAGGACGGACGTGATCGTGCGGACGGGCTCGAGCTCGGCGACCGCCGCGACGGTGGCCGACAGCGCCGACTCCGGCGCCGCGTGCGTGGTGATGAGGAGCTCCGCGACGCCCGGCTCGGCGACGTCGGCCCCGCCGCGCGCCGTCGGCTGGCGGACCGCCTCGATGGACACGCCGTGCTCGGCGAGCGCGTGCGCGACCTGCGCGAGCACGCCCGGGCGGTCCTCGACGTCGAGGCGCACCTGGTAGCGCGTGACCGCGGCGCTCGCCGGGAGGATCGGGAGCTCGGCGTACGTGGACTCCTGCGGCCCCTTGCCCCCGAGCACGCGGTGGCGGGCGGCGGAGACGACGTCGCCCAGGACGGCGGACGCCGTCGGGGCGCCGCCCGCGCCGCGCCCGTAGAACATGAGCTCGCCCGCGGACTCCGCCTCGACGAACACCGCGTTGAACGAGCCGCGCACGTTCGCGAGCGGGTGCGAGGTCGGCACGAGCGCGGGGTGCACGCGCACGGACACGCCCGCCTCCGCGCCGGTGGCGTCGCCGTCGCGCCGTTCGGCGATGGCGAGGAGCTTGATGACGTGGCCCGTCTGCGCGGCCCACGCGACGTCGTCGGCCGTGACGGCCAGGATGCCCTCGCGCGCGACGTCGTCGAGGGACACGCGCGTGTGGAACGCGAGGCTCGCGAGGATCGCCGCCTTGGCCGCGGCGTCGTACCCCTCGACGTCCGCCGTCGGGTCCGCCTCCGCGTAGCCGAGGTCCTGCGCCTCGCGGACGGCCTCGTCGAGGTCCCTGCCCGTCGAGGCCATCTGGTCGAGCACGTAGTTGGTCGTCCCGTTGACGATGCCGAGCACGCGCCGCACGCGGTCGCCCGCGAGCGACTCGCGCACCGGGCGGACGATGGGGATCGCGCCCGCGACGGCGGCCTCGAAGTAGATGTCCACCCCGGCGGCGTCGGCCGCCTTGTAGAGCGTGGGGCCGTCCTCGGCGAGCAGCGCCTTGTTCGCCGTCACGACGGCGGCGCCCGCCTCGATCGCGCGCAGCAGCAGCGACCGCGCGGGCTCGGTGCCGCCCATCACCTCGACGACGATGTCGGCACGCTCGACGAGGCCCGCCGCGTCCTCCGTGAGCAGCGACCGGTCCACCGCGGCGTCGCGCGGCGCGGACGAGTCCCGGACCGCGATCCCGACGAGCTCCAGGGGCGCCCCGACCCGGGACGCGAGGTCGTCGGCCTGCTCCGTGAGCAGCCGCGCGACCTGGGTGCCGACGACGCCGCACCCCAGCAGGGCGACGCGCAGGGGCGGGTGGGACTCGGCGGCAGACGGCACGACGGACCTTCCTCGGGTGGTCAGGACGGGTGCGGCACCGCGCACGGTCCGGGTCGTGCCCGGGTGGCGCGGGAGCCGCAGGCACAGGATACGGCGACGGGTCCGCCCGCCCGGGGCGTGCCCACAGGTCGGATGCCGACCGGCGGGCACGACCCGGTGGGGTCAGCCCTCGTCGAGCGCGAGCAGGTCCTCGACGGTCTCGCGCCGCACGAGCACGCGGCTCGCGCCGTCGTGCACGGCGACCACGGGCGGACGCGTCAGCAGGTTGTAGTTCGACGCCATCGAGCGGCCGTACGCCCCCGTGGCGGGCACCGCGAGCAGGTCGCCCGCCCGCACGTCGCCGGGGAGCAGCACCTCGTGCACGACGATGTCGCCGCTCTCGCAGTGCTTGCCCACGACGCGCGCGAGCACGGGCCCGGCCTCGGACGCCCGCCCGACGACCTCCGCGTGGTACTGCGCCGCGTAGAGCGCGGGGCGGATGTTGTCGCTCATGCCGCCGTCCACCGACACGTACGTGCGCACGCGCCCGTCGTCGAGGGTCACGGGCTTCACGGTGCCGACCGTGTAGAGCGTGAGACCGGCCGGCCCGACGATCGCGCGCCCCGGCTCGATCGAGAACCGCGGCAGCGGAGTGCCGAGCTCCGCGGCCACCGCCTCGACCGCGCGCGCGACGTCCTTCGCGACGCGCTCCGGGTCGAGCGCGACGTCGCCCGGGAGGTACGCGATGCCGTAGCCGCCGCCGATGTCGACCTCGTCGACGAGCACGCCCGAGCGGTCCGCGAGCCGCGCCCGCAGCTCCAGCACGGCGCGCGCCGCGACCTCGAAGCCCGAGGGGTCGAGGATCTGGGAGCCGATGTGCGAGTGGATCCCGAGCAGGTGCAGCTCGGGGCGCGCGACGACGTCGAGCAGCGCGGTCATCGCCGGGGAGTCGCCGGCCGGTCTGCCGTCCGCGGAGCGCGACGACGCGACCGACAGCCCGAACTTCTGGTCCTCGTGCGCGGTCGAGATGTACTCGTGCCCGCCCGCGTGGACGCCCGTCGTCACGCGGACCATGACGGGCGCGACGACGCCGCGCTCCCCCGCGAGGCGTGCGACCCTCTCGACCTCGACGAGCGAGTCGACGATGATCCGACCCACGCCCTCGTCGAGCGCGCGCCCGATCTCGGCGTCGGACTTGTTGTTGCCGTGCAGGCCGATCTCGGGACCGGGGACGCCGGCGCGCAGCGCGACGGCGAGCTCTCCCCCGCTCGCGGTGTCGACGCGCAGGCCCTCCTCGCGCGCCCAGCGCGCGACGGCGACCGTGAGCAGCGCCTTGCCCGCGTAGTACACGTCGACGTCCGACCCGACGGCGCGGAACGCCGTCTCGAACGCCGTGCGGTACGCGCGCGCCCGGGCGCGGAAGTCCGCCTCGTCGAGCACGTACGCGGGCGTCCCGTGCTCGGCCGCGAGCGTGCGGACGTCGACGCCCGCGACCTCGACGACGCCGTCGTCCCGGCGCCGCACGCCGCGCGACCACGGCTCGCCGGGGTGACCCGGCAGGCTCGTGCTCACATGCGCTCCGGCGCGGTCACGCCGAGCAGCCCCAGGCCGTTGGCGAGGACCTGGCGCACCGCGTCGTTGAGCCACAGGCGCGTGCGGTGCGTGTCCGTGACCTCCTCGTCCGGGTAGGGCAGGACGCGCTGCGACTTCTGCTGGTACCACGTGTGGTAGTCGCCGGCCAGGGCCTCGAGGTAGCGCGCGACGCGGTGCGGCTCGCGCAGCTCGGCCGCCTGGGCGACGATGCGCGGGAACTCGGTGAGACGCCCGACGAGCGCCGCCTCGCTCGGGTGGTCGAGCAGCGCGGGCTCGAACCCGTCGGCGCGCGAGACGCCGCGGTCGGCCGCGTTGCGGTCCACCGCCGCGGTGCGCGAGTGCGCGTACTGCACGTAGTAGACGGGGTTCTCGTTCGTCGCCCGCGCGAGCAGGTCGAGGTCGAGGTCGATGTTCTGGTCCGCGGAGGAGCGGGCGAGCGAGTAGCGCGCGGCGTCGACGCCGACGGCGTCCACCAGGTCCTCCAGCGTCACGACCGTCCCGGCGCGCTTGGACATGCGCACGGGCTGGCCGTCCTTGACGAGGTTGACCATCTGCCCGATGAGGAGCTGGAGGTTCTTGCCCGGCGTGTCACCGAAGGCCGCGCAGACCGCCATCATGCGGCCGACGTACCCGTGGTGGTCGGCGCCGAGCATGATGATGACCTCGTCGAAGCCGCGCTCGCGCTTGTCGAGGTAGTAGGCGATGTCGCCCGCGATGTACGCGGCGTCGCCGTCGGACTTGATGACGACGCGGTCCTTGTCGTCGCCGAAGTCGGTCGTGCGCAGCCAGGTCGCGCCGTCCTTCTCGAACATGTGCCCGGACCCGCGCAGACGCTCGACCGCCCGCTCGACGGCGCCCGACTCGTGCAGCGAGTCCTCGTGGAAGTACACGTCGAAGTCGACGCCGAAGTCGTGCAGCGACGCCTTGATCTCGCCGAACATGCGCTCGACGCCGCGCGCGCGGAACACCTCCTGCGCCTCCGCGTCCGGGAGCGTGCGCGGGTCGGGGTCGCCCGCGGCGACGGCGTCCGCGACGACCGCGTCCGCGATCTCGGTGATGTACTCGCCGCCGTACCCGTCCTCCGGTGCCTCCTGGCCGCGCGAGCGCGCGAGGAGCGAGCGCGCGAAGCGGTCGATCTGCGCGCCGTGGTCGTTGAAGTAGTACTCCCGCGTCACGGTCGCGCCGCTCGCCTCGAGCACGCGCGCGAGCGAGTCGCCGACGGCGGCCCAGCGGACCCCGCCGATGTGGATGGGCCCGGTCGGGTTCGCGGAGACGAACTCGAGGTTGACCTTCTTGCCCGCCTCGGAGTCGCCGCGCCCGTACGCCGGGCCGGCCTCGACGATGGTGCGCGCGAGCTCGCCCGCGGCGGCCGCGTCGAGGGTGATGTTGAGGAATCCGGGGCCCGCGACGTCCACGGCCCGGATGCCCGGGTGCGCGGCGAGGCGGCGCGCGAGGTCCTCGGCGAGCACGCGCGGCGTCGTGCCCGCCTTCTTCGCGAGCTGCAGCGCGACGTTCGTGGCCCAGTCGCCGTGCTCGCGCTGCCGGGGTCGCTCGACGTGGACGCGCTCGGGGACCGCGGTCGGGTCCAGGTCGAGGGTGCCGTCGGCGACGGCGGCGGCCAGGGCAGCGCTCAGCGCTTCGGAGAGCTCGTCGGGGGTCACCGGGCGATTCTACCGAGGCGCGGGCACCGTCCGTCGCGGGATCTCGCCGGGCCGGCGCCGGGTCGGCGCAGTGCTGGCGCAGGGCTGGCGCGGAGTCGGCCCAGGGGTCCGGCCGGAGGTGGGCCCGGAGGTCGGCGCACCCCGCGCGGGCTGGTAGTCTCGTGCATCGCGTCGGCGGTCACCGTCGGCGCTCGCCCTCGTAGCTCAGTGGATAGAGCGTCTGCCTCCGGAGCAGAAGGTCGTAGGTTCGAATCCTATCGAGGGCACCCGCACCGCTCCCACGAGCCCGGCCCGCCTCGCGCGGCCGGGCTCGCGCCGTCTCCGGCCCGTGCACGAGGTCCCGCCACGACCCCCGCGCTCCCGCTACGGTGGGGCCATGACCGACGGCGGCTACGGGGACTTCGAGTTCGAGCGCCGGTTCCTCGTGCGCGAGCTGCCCGAGGACCTGCGCGACGCGCCCGCCCTCATCGTGCAGAGCTACTACCTGGCCGACGAGGGCTACGCGCTGCGGCTGCGCGCCAAGGTGCCCACGGTCGACGCGACGATGGACGCCACGACCGACCCGGTCCGGCTGCTCGACCGCTACGCCCCCGCCGTCGACCTGTGCACGCTCACCGTCAAGGGCCCGATGGCCGGCGGCACGCGCTACGAGGCGGAGCGCGAGGTCGACGTGGCGGTCGGCGTCCAGATGATCCGCCGCGGCGGTGCGCGCGTCGTCAAGACGCGGTACTCCGTGTGGGTCGGGGCCGACGGCTGGGTCGTCGACGTGTTCGGCGGGGCGAACCACCCGCTCGTCGTCGCGGAGTGCGAGCGCACCGGCCCGGTCACGGACCTGCAGATCCCCGCGTTCTGCGTCACCGAGCTCACGGACGACCCCCGGTTCTCGAACGACGCCCTCGCGGGCCGCCCCTACGGCGCGTGGCGCGAGGAGTTCGAGGCCGAGCTCGCCGCGTCCGGCCCGCGGTTCCTCCAGGACTTCGGCCGCAACGAGCGGCTCTCCGGCCCGTAGCCGCCGCGCGGCCACGCCCGACGGCGGTCCCCCCGCCCCGGTCAGCGCAGCGCGTCCGCCGCCGCGCACACCGCGCCGACGTCGAACCGGACCGTGCGCCCGTCGACAGGCACCCACCCGGGCTCGTGCCCGAACAGGACGGCCCACGGCAGCGCGCCGGGCGACACGTGCTCGCGCGCACGGTCGTGCGCACGCGCCTCCGCGACCTCGCGCTCGACGGCGTCCTCCAGCGCGACGAGGTCGGCCCGCACCGCGTCGCCCTTCTCCGTGAGCCGGTGTGCCCGTCCCGTCTCCAGGTAGCCGTCGTGGCGCGCGCTCCGCACGACCCGGCGCGCGGCGTCGTGCACGCGGAGGCGCAGGGCGTCGTCGGCGGGGTCGAGCGCGACGCGGGCGCCCTCGTCCGCCGTCTCGCCGAAGAGGGTCGACAGCGCGAGGTGCTCGCGCTCGGAGGCGGGCGACGCGTCGAGGAGGACGAGGACGGGGGGCTCGCCGGGCGCCGTCGGCTCCACGCGGACGAGGCCGCTCACGGCGAGGCTCAGCACCTGCGCGGCGAGCGCGTGCTCGGGGCGGCGCAGGACGACCGCGGCGAGGAGCAGGTCGGCCACGGTCCGACGATACGGCGCGGCGCGGCCGCGCGCGGGGCGACCGGCCGGAGGCGCGTCAGGAGTTCTGGATCTCCTCGACGCCCTGGACGAACTCGAAGTGCCAGGGCTCGTAGGCGCCGCTGCCGCCGCGCTTGGCCCACGCGGGGTTGGCCCAGCCGTACGTGCCGCCGTTCTGGTTGATCCACGCGTAGACCTCGCGCGAGCCGGTCTCCACGGAGCAGAGGTCGATCGCGAGCCCCCACCCGTGCATGGACCAGCCGGGGGGCGCCGCGAAGGCGCCCCGGGAGGACTTGAGCGAGACCTGCGTCGAGAGCGTGCGGTACGACGACACGAGGCAGAGGTCTCGGCCGAAGGTCGCCCGGAACGCCTCGTTCATCGCGGAGAGGGCGACGGCCGCGTCGGGCCGCAGGTGCTCGTCGGCCTGCCACAGCTCGCACAGCGCGTGCTCGTCGAGGTTGCCGTTCGTGCCCTCGGGTCGCACCGTCGGGTCGCAGCCCGGCAGCGGGTCGCGCGCGGCGGAGCGGGAGGCCGCCTCCCGGCGCACCTCGACGCGGGGGGCGGCGGCGACGCTCGGGGACACGGCGGGCGCCGTCGGGGCGGCGGTCGCGAGGTCGAGCGCGCTCGGGCCGACGGGGCGGGTGTCCGGCTCGAAGGGCGAGCCGGTGCCGAGCGCGTCGTCGGCGCCCGCGGAGAGCGGCATCGCGATGGTCGCGGCGGCGAGCGTCCCGAGGACGGCGACGCGCGGCACCCAGCGGTGCTGGCTGGAGACCTGTGCCTGGGGGCGGCGACGCCGGGAGCCCTGCTCCGCCTCGCGCCGGGCCCGTCGTGAGTCGAGGGCGGGTGCGCCGTTCTGCGACTCCACCCGCCACCTGCCTCTCACGTCTTCGGGGTGGCTCCGAGCCACCGATGACCGATCAATCACGGAACAGTAACGAAGGGCTCCGGCGATGCCAAGTCCCCTGCTCAGGGCCTCGGCGGAGCGTCCTCCGCGAACCTCGCGCCGCCGGACCCGCCGACCTACGGCCGACGCTGCATCGCGTCGCGCACCTCGCCGACGAGCTCCTCGAGGATGTCCTCGAGGAAGACGACCCCGAGCGCGCCGCCGCCCTCCGGACCGTCGACGCGCGCCAGGTGCGCCCCCGAGCGCTGCATGGCGCGCAGCGCGTCCTCCACCTCGTCGTCGGGCGCGGCGGCCGCGAGCGCCCGCACGCGCCACGACGGGACGGGGGCCTCGCGCGTCGTCTCGTCCGCGTAGAGGACGTCCTTGACGTGCAGGTAGCCCACGAGGTCGCCCGTGACGTCCGCGACGGCGAACCGGGAGAAGCCGGTCTTCGCGACGAGGCGCTCGACCTCGTCGGGCGTGCAGCCCTCCGTCACGGTGACGAGGTCCGCGACGGGCACCATGACGTCCTGCGCGGTGCGCTCGGAGAACTCGATGGCTCCCGACAGCAGCCCTTGCTCGTCGCGCAGCACGCCCTCGGCCTGGGAGTGCTCGACGATGGACTGCACCTCCTCGGCGGTGAACGCCGACGCCACCTCGTCCTTCGGCTCGACGCCCGTGGCGCGCACCGCGTGGTTCGCGAGCCAGTTGAGCGCGACGATGACGGGGCGCAGCACGCGGCCGATCCACACGAGCGGCGGGCCGAACCACATGACGGCCGTCTCCGGACCGGAGACCGCGAGGTTCTTCGGGACCATCTCGCCCAGCACCACGTGCAGGTAGACGACGATCGCGAGCGCCACGACGAACGCGATCGGGTGCGCGAGCGCGGTGCTCACGCCGAGCGCGTGCAACGGGTCCTCGATGAGGTGCGCGATGGCGGGCTCCGCGACGACGCCCAGACCCGTGGAGCAGACGGTCACGCCGAGCTGGGCGCACGCGAGCATGAGCGACACGTGCTCCATCGCCCACAGGACCGTCTGGGCGCGCCGGTTGCCCTGCGCGGCGAGGGGCTCGATCGCCGAGCGGCGCGCGGAGATCACCGCGAACTCGGCGCCGACGAAGAACGCGTTGCCGGCGAGCAGGAGGAGCGCGACGAGGAGCGCCGTGGTGGAGCTCATGCGTCCCCCTCCGTCGGCGTCGCGCGGACCGAGAGCCGCTCGACGCGCCGCCCCTCCATCGCCTCCACGCGCAGCACCACGCGGTGCCGGCCCGCGCCTGCGGCGACCTCGTCGCCCGGCTCGGGCACCCTGCCCAGGCGGGCCATGACGAGGCCGCCGAGCGTCTCGTAGGCGCCGTCCTCCGGGACACGGAGGCCGGTGACCTCGGTGAGCTCGTCGGGCCGCATGACGCCGGGCACGAGCCACGAGCCGTCCGCGCGGCGGGCCGCGCCGGAGCGCCGGGGGTCGTGCTCGTCCGCGACGTCGCCCACGAGCTCCTCGACGACGTCCTCGAGCGTGACGACGCCCGAGGTGCCGCCGTACTCGTCGACGACGACCGCCATCTGGAGACCGAAGCCGCGGAGCTCGACGAGGAGCGGTCCGAGCCGCACCGTCTCGGGCACGCGCGGGGCGTCGGCCATGAGGGCCGCCGCCGGGACCTCGTGCCTCCGGTCGTACGGGACGGCGACGGCGCGCCGCAGGTGGACGAGGCCGACGACGTCGTCGCGGTCCTCGCCGATGACGGGGAACCGCGAGTGCCCGGTCCGGCGGGCGGCGTCGACGACGTCCGCGGCCGTCGCGTCCCGGTCCACGACGACCATGCGCATGCGGTCGGTCATGACGTCGACGGCGCTCAGCTCGTCGAGCTCGATCGAGTTGGTGAGGAGGGTCGCGACGGAGACGTCGAGCGTGCCCTCCTGCGCCGAACGGCGTACGAGCGCGGCGAGCTCGGACGCCGAGCGGGCGCCCGACAGCTCCTCGCGCGGCTCGACCCCGACGCGGCGCAGGATCGCGTTCGCCGAGCCGTTGAGCACGGCGATGACCGGCCGGAACAGCTTGGTGAACTGCCGCTGCACGGGCACGACCTGCCGCGCGGTGGCGTAGGGCGCGCTGAGTGCGAAGTTCTTCGGGATGAGCTCGCCGAAGAGCATCGAGACGAAGTTCACGACGAGCAGCGCGAGGACGCCCGCGAGGACCGCGGAGGCCGCGCGGCCGAGCGGCGTCGAGCTCAGGGCTTCCCCGAAGAGCGAGAGGAGCGCCGGCTGCGCGGTGTACCCGAGGAGGATGGTGGTGAGGGTGATGCCGACCTGCGCCGAGGAGAGCTCGGTCGACAGGTGCTTGAGCCCGGCCCGGACGCTGCGGTCGCGGCGGTCGGGGCCGCCCGTCCCGCCCGACGGCGGGGAGCCGCGTCTGTCGCCCTCCTGGTCGGCGTCGTCCCCGGCGGGGAGGACGGCGGGGTCGAGGGTGACCAGGGAGAACTCGCTGGCCACGAAGACGGCGGTACCTGCGGTGAGGAGCACCCCGAGCGCGACCATGACCCAGTCGCCTACCACGAGGTGCTCCACCGATATCGGGAGGTGCTCTTCATCGTGCCGACGATGGTAGCGCTCGCCCGTCGCGCGGCGCCCGGGAGGGAGGGCCCGGCGGCGCCCGGGCGGCCGACCGGGCCACGCGACCTGGCCCCGGGACGACGACGAAATCCAGCCGACCTGGGCCGACGTGTGCCACGCTGTATCCCATGGCAGATCCGAGGGCAGCGAGCGCAGCACCGACCGGCGCGGGGGCCGGTCCCGTCCCCGGCCGCGGGCCCGTGCCCACGACCGCGCCGGTGGCCGGTGGCGGCACCCCGCAGCAGGCGGCCACGGTCCTCGTCGTCGAGGACGAGCCGGCCATCGCGACCGCCATCGCCCAGCGACTGAGCGCCGAGGGCTGGCGCGTCGAGGTCGCGCGGGACGGTCTGTCCGCCGTCGACGCCGCGACGCGGCTGCGCCCGGACGCGATCGTCCTCGACGTCATGCTCCCCGGCATCGACGGCCTCGAGGTCACGCGCCGCATCCAGGCGGAGCAGCCCGTCCCGATCCTCATGCTCACCGCGCGCGACGACGAGACCGACATGCTCATCGGGCTCGGCGTCGGCGCGGACGACTACATGACGAAGCCGTTCTCCATGCGCGAGCTCGTCGCGCGCATCAAGGCGCTGCTGCGGCGCGTCGACCGCGCCACGCAGGCCGCGAGCTCCGCCCCGAGCGACCCGCCCATGACGGTGGGCGACGTGACGATCGACAAGGCCCAGCGCCGCGTCTACCGCGCGGGCGAGGAGGTCCACCTCACGCCCACCGAGTTCGAGCTGCTCGTCATGCTCGCGAGCTCGCCGAAGACGGTCCTCACGCGCGAGCGCCTGCTCGCCGAGGTGTGGGACTGGGCGGACGCCAGCGGGACGCGCACCGTCGACTCCCACATCAAGGCGCTGCGCCGCAAGCTCGGTGCGGACCTCATCCGCACGGTCCACGGCGTCGGCTACGCGTTCGAGCCGCCCGCCGGATGACCTCCCCCGCTGCCGACCCCACCGACCCCGCCGACGGCACGGACCCGGGGCAGGCGCAGGCTCCCGGCCCGGCCCGGCCGGCGCCGCACCGGGCCCACACGATCCGCCCGCACCTGCCGGACGTCCGACCGCTCGACTCGTTCCGGTCGCTGAAGATCAAGCTCGGGGTGCTCGTCGCCGCGACGGTGACGCTCGCCGTCCTCATCACGTGGATCGGGCTGCAGAACCAGCTCGGGCCGTCGCGCACGTTCCCGCTCGCGATCGTCCTGTCCCTGCTGCTCACGCAGCTCCTCGCGCGCGGCATGACGTCCCCCCTGCGGGAGATGACCGCCGCCGCCCGCGCGATGGCCGACGGGGACTACACGCGCCGGGTGCGCGCGACGAGCCGGGACGAGGTCGGGCAGCTCGCGGTGGCGTTCAACGTCATGGCGGAGGACCTCGCGACCAGCGACCAGGTGCGCCGCGAGCTCATCGCCAACGTCTCGCACGAGCTGCGCACCCCGATCGCCGCGCTGCAGGCCCAGCTCGAGAACGTCGTGGACGGGGTGACACCCCCGACGCCCGCGACGATGGAGATGTCGCTCGCGCAGACCGAGCGACTCACGCGGCTCGTCGCGTACCTCCTGGACCTGTCCCGCATCGAGGCGGGCGCGGCGGCGCTCAACATCACCCAGATCGACGTCGGCGACTTCCTCGAGGAGAACGCCGAGGCGGTGTCGATGGTCGAGGCCGGCAAGCAGCTGCGCTACGTCGTCGACGTCACGCCCCCGGACCTCGTGCTCGAGGCGGACCGCGAGCGGCTGCACCAGGTGGTGACCAACCTCCTGCAGAACGCGATCCGCCACTCGCCGCAGGGCGGGGAGATCCGGCTCGAGGCGTACCCGGTGGACGACGACGTCGTGCTCGAGGTCGTGGACGAGGGACCGGGGATCGCCAAGGAGGACCGCGAGCGGATCTTCGAGCGGTTCGCCCGGGCGAGCGCGACGGGCGCGCACACGACGACCGGCGGCTCGACAGGCGGGACGGGGATCGGGCTCGCGATCGTGCGCTGGGCGGTCGACCTGCACGGCGGACGGATCGAGGTCGCGGACTCGCGCCGCGGGGCGACGATGCGCGTCACCCTGCCCGCGCACGCGGGCTCCGCGCCGTTCCCGCCCGAGGACGGCGACGCGTCGTACGCGGCGCACCCCGACGTGCGGTGACCCCGTCCTGACAGCACGCGCACCGGCTCGCGCTCGCGGGTGAGATGCGTCACACCGTCGCGCGGAGATACCTCGGGATGGCGTGGAATTCCGCGATCTTGCCCTCCGACGAGGTGCGCGTGGGGTCGCGTTTGCCTGGCCCAGACACGGCGTGAAGAACCCGCGAACAGGCCGCGCCGGAACGCTCCGCCCAACCCCCGAGGCCGACGACGAGGGCCTAGGCTGGAGTGGTCCGGAACCCGGACGAGCCCGTGCCGATGTCGGGGGCGCCGCAGGAGCGGTGCGCCGTCGTGCCACGGTCGCGGGCTGTGACCGACAGCGACCTGTGTGTGAAAGTGGGCGATCCTCGCGTGTCCCCGAAGGCTGAGTCAGAGGCGATCAGCGACGCAAGCTCCGTGTTCGGAGCGAACGAGTGGCTCGTCGACGAGCTGTACGAGCAGTACCTCCAGGACAAGAACGCGGTGGACCCCGCGTGGTGGGACTTCTTCGAGGACTACCGCCCTGCGGAGCGCTCGGACGCCGACACCACGAGCGACGCCCCCGCGGCGCCCGCGAACGGCTCCCGCCCGGCCGCGGCGCCGGTGAACGGCGCGTCCGCCTCGGCGGCGCCCGCCGCCCCCGCCGCGCCGGCTCCGGCAGCGCCGGCCGCCGTGACCGACGGCTCGGCCGCCGCCGAGGCCGCGCAGCGCGTCAAGCCGCCGAAGCTCCCGGCCGACCCGGCGGTCAACGCCGCGGTCGAGGCCGTCCACGCGTCGCGCCCCGTCGCGACCGCCCAGCCCGCGACGGCGCCGTACGCCCAGGTGCCCGCGCGCAAGGTCGCCGGCGCCCCCGCGCCCGAGGACGAGGCCACGGACGACGTGCAGAAGCTCCGCGGCCCCGCCGCGCGCGTCGTGACGAACATGGAGGCCAGCATCCAGGTGCCGACGGCGACGTCGGTCCGCGCGGTGCCGGCCAAGCTCATGGTCGACAACCGCATCGTCATCAACAACCACCTCGCGCGCGGTCGTGGCGGCAAGATCTCGTTCACGCACCTCATCGGGTTCGCGCTCGTCGAGGCGCTGGCCGACATGCCGGTGATGAACGCGAGCTACACGCAGATCGAGGGCAAGCCCGCGGTCAACCAGCCCGCGCACGTGAACTTCGGGCTCGCGATCGACCTGGCGAAGCCGGACGGCTCGCGCCAGCTCCTCGTGCCGAGCATCAAGAAGGCCGAGACGATGGACTTCGCCCAGTTCTGGGCGGCCTACGAGGACCTCGTGCGCCGTGCGCGCGGCGGCAAGCTCGGCGTCGACGACTTCGCGGGCACCACGATCTCGCTCACCAACCCGGGCGGCATCGGTACCGTGCACTCGGTGCCGCGCCTCATGCAGGGCCAGGGCACGATCATCGGCGTCGGCGCGATGGACTACCCCGCGGAGTTCGCGGGCGCCTCGACCGAGCGGCTCGCCCGCCTGGGCATCTCGAAGGTCCTGACGATCACGTCGACCTACGACCACCGCATCATCCAGGGGGCGCAGTCCGGCGAGTTCCTGCGCATCCTGTCGCAGAAGCTCCTCGGCGAGGACGGCTTCTACGACCGCGTGTTCGCCGCGCTGCGCATCCCCTACGAGCCGGTGCGCTGGGTCCGCGACAACACGACGGACGCCGAGATCGAGGCGGCCAAGCCCGCGAAGATCGCCGAGCTGGTCCACTCCTACCGCTCGCGCGGGCACCTCATGGCGGACACCGACCCGCTCGCGTACCGCCAGCGCAAGCACGGCGACCTGGACATCCAGAACCACGGCATGACGCTGTGGGACCTCGACCGCACGTTCCCCACGGGCGGGTTCGGCGGCCGCACCAAGTCGACGCTGCGCGACATCCTCGGCCTGCTGCGCGACTCCTACTGCCGCACCGTCGGCGTGGAGTACATGCACCTCGCCGACCGCACGCAGCGCAAGTGGCTCCAGGAGCGCCTCGAGTCCGGGTACGCGCGCACGCCGCGCGAGGACCAGCTCCGCATCCTGCGCCGCCTCAACTCCGCCGAGGCGTTCGAGACGTTCCTGCAGACGAAGTTCGTCGGGCAGAAGCGCTTCTCGCTCGAGGGCGGGGAGGCGCTCATCCCGCTGCTCGACGCGATCCTGTCGAAGGCCGCGGAGAACGGCCTCGACGAGGTCGGCATCGGCATGGCGCACCGCGGGCGGCTCAACGTGCTCGCCAACATCGCGGGCAAGAGCTACGCGCAGATCTTCGCCGAGTTCGAGGGCAACCTCGACCCGAAGAGCGTCCAGGGCTCGGGCGACGTGAAGTACCACCTCGGCACCGAGGGCGTCTTCACGGCCGAGACCGGCGCGACGACGAAGGTCTACCTCGCGGCGAACCCCTCCCACCTGGAGGCGGTCGACCCGGTGCTCGAGGGCATCGTGCGCGCCAAGCAGGACCGCATCGACCTGGGCGGCGACGGGTTCTCCGTGCTGCCGATCCTCATCCACGGCGACGCGGCCTTCGCGGGCCAGGGCGTGGTGCCCGAGGTGCTCAACCTCGCGCAGCTGCGCGGGTACCGCACCGGCGGCACCGTGCACGTCATCATCAACAACCAGGTCGGCTTCACCACGGGTCCGTCGTCGTCACGCTCGACGACGTACGCGACCGACGTCGCCAAGGGCTACCAGGTCCCGATCTTCCACGTGAACGGCGACGACCCCGAGGCATGCGTGCGCGTCGCCGAGCTCGCCTTCGCGTTCCGCGAGCAGTTCGACCGCGACGTGATCATCGACATGATCTGCTACCGCCGCCGCGGTCACAACGAGGGCGACGACCCCTCGATGACGCAGCCGCTCATGTACAACCTCATCGAGGCGAAGCGCTCGGTGCGCAAGCTGTACACCGAGAACCTCGTCGCGCGCGGGGACATCACGCTCGAGGAGGCCGAGCACGTCCTCCAGGACTACCAGGCCCAGCTCGAGCGCGTCTTCACCGAGACCAAGGAGGGCGGCTTCACGCCCGCCGCGGACCGCGAGCCGGTCGCCGGTCTCGAGCGCCCGGAGTCCCAGCTCGAGGACGCCGGCACGATGGTCGGCTGGAAGACGGCGATCGACCGCTCGGTCCTCGAGCGCGTCGGCCAGGTGCACGTCGCGCCGCCGGAGGGCTTCACCGTCCACCCGAAGCTCGCGCAGCTCCTCGAGAAGCGCCGGCAGATGTCCGTCGAGGGCAACATCGACTGGGGCTTCGGCGAGCTCGCCGCGTTCGGCTCGCTCCTCGTCGAGGGCACCCCGGTGCGCCTCGCCGGCCAGGACTCGCGCCGCGGCACGTTCGTGCAGCGTCACGCCGTCCTGCACGACCGCGAGACGGGCGCCGAGTGGACGCCGCTGCTGTACCTGTCGGCGGACCAGGCGAAGTTCTGGGTCTACGACTCGTCGCTCTCGGAGTACGCCGCGCTCGGGTTCGAGTACGGCTACTCGGTCGAGCGCCCCGACGCGCTCGTGCTGTGGGAGGCGCAGTTCGGCGACTTCGTCAACGGCGCCCAGACGGTGATCGACGAGTTCATCTCGTCCGCCGAGCAGAAGTGGGGCCAGTACTCCTCGGTCGTCATGCTGCTCCCCCACGGCTACGAGGGCCAGGGGCCGGACCACTCGTCCGCGCGCATCGAGCGCTTCCTCCAGCTCGCGGCCGAGGACAACATGACGGTCGCGCAGCCGTCCACGCCGGCGTCGTACTTCCACCTCCTCCGCCGGCAGGCGTACGCGCGCCCGCGCCGTCCGCTCATCGTCTTCACGCCGAAGCAGCTGCTGCGCCTCAAGGCTGCCGCGTCGAGCGTCGAGGACTTCACGACCGGCACGTTCCGCCCGGTGATCCCGGACGCGTCGGCCGACCCGGCGAAGGTCGACCGCGTGCTCCTGTGCACGGGCCGCGTCTACTACGACCTGCTCGCCGAGCGCACCAAGCGCGGCGACGAGGGCGTGGCGCTGGTCCGCCTCGAGCAGCTGTACCCGCTCGACGTCGACGGCATCCGGGCCGAGCTCGCGAAGTACCCGGACGCCGAGGTCGTCTGGGTCCAGGACGAGCCCGAGAACCAGGGCGCCTGGTCGTTCGTGCACATCAACCTGCCCGAGGACCTCCCGCGCGTGAGCGTCGTCTCCCGCCCGGCGTCGGCCTCCACGGCCGCCGGCACGGCGAAGAAGCACCAGGCGCAGCAGGCCGTGCTGCTGGAGCAGGCCTTCGCCCGCTGACCGGCCCGCACGACCCGCGCACGACGAAGGCCCCCTCCGCACGGAGGGGGCCTTCGTCGTCGGTGCGTCCGTCGCCCGCCGCCGCAGCTCGCGCGGGCCGCGGCCGGGGAGCGGTGAGATCGACCCGAGCGCCCGAGATCGGCCCTCAGGAGGCCGACGTGGCGACGCGCGGGTCGATCTCGCGGGACTACCAGCGGTCGTGGATCTTCTCGCGCAGGTAGCGGTCGTAGATCTCGCGCACACCGGAGGTGAAGAGCGGGCCGAGGACGTCGGCGTCGCCCGCGGCGGCGTTCGAGCGCGCCTGCTCGACGTTGCGCGCGCCGGGGATGACCGTCGACACGCCCGGCTGCTGCCAGACCC
Organism: Cellulosimicrobium sp. 4261; assembly: GCF_040546915.1. NCBI lineage: Bacteria > Bacillati > Actinomycetota > Actinomycetes > Micrococcales > Promicromonosporaceae > Cellulosimicrobium > Cellulosimicrobium sp. 4261. The sequence continues at coordinate 145,677 of NZ_JBEPOQ010000006.1, read as the reverse complement.
ACGCGATGGCCACCTGGGCCGGGGTGAGGTCCTGCCCGACGACGTCGTGCACGAGCGTGGTGAACTCGGCCGCCGCCTGGACACCGGTCTCGAAGTCGACGCCGGAGAACGTCTCGCCGACGTCGAACGCGCTGCCGTCGCGGTTGTACGTGCGGTGGTCGTCCGCGGCGAACGTCGTGTCCTTCGTGTACTTCCCGGACAGCAGCCCGGACGCGAGCGGGACGCGCGCGATGACGCCGACGCCGGCGTCGGATGCCGCGGGCAGCACCGCGTCGAGCGGCTTGAGCCGGAACGCGTTGAGGATGATCTGGACCGTGGCGACGCCGGGGCGCGCGATGGCGGTGAGCGCCTCGTCCACCGTCTCCACGCTCACGCCGTAGCTCGCGATCGCGCCCTCGGCGACGAGCGTGTCGAGGCCGTCGTAGACCTCGTCGCGCGAGTAGACGGCGGTCGGCGGGCAGTGCAGCTGCACGAGGTCGAGCCGGTCGGTCCGCAGGTTGCGGCGCGAGCGGTCGACCCACTCGCGGAACTTCGCGAGCGTGTAGTTGTCGGCGTCCTGCGGCTCCCGGCGGCCCATCTTCGTGGCGACCGTGATCCCGTGGCCGGGGTTGTCGGCGAGGTAGGAGCCGATGATCTGCTCGCTGCGCCCGTCGCCGTAGACGTCCGCGGTGTCGAAGAACGTCACGCCGGCCTGCGCGGAGGCGTCGAGGACGGTGCGCGCGTCGTCCTCGCTCACGTCGCCCCAGTCGGCGCCGAGCTGCCAGGTTCCCAGTCCGACGACCGAGACGAGCCGTCCCGTCCGCCCGAGCACCTGTCGTTCCATCGTTCCTCCTCGTGCTGCGTCGGGTGCGCCGGAAGACACACCCGGGCACCGAGTCTGACGGGCGCGGGCGCATCGCGCACCCGCGCACGCCGAGTACCGTATGTGAGCGTGAACACCCATGCCCCCTCGGGGACCCAGGTCCGCATCGCCCACGGCGACCACGCAGCGACGATCACCGAGGTCGGAGCGGCCGTCCGCGAGTACACGGTGGGGGGTCGGCCGGTCTTCACGCCCTTCGGCGAGGACGAGGTCTCGCCGGCGTTCAACGGCGCCGTCCTGCTCCCCTGGCCCAACCGGCTGCGCGACGGGCGGTACACGGTCGACGGCACGACGTACCAGGTCCCGATCTCGGAGCCGGACCGCGGGACCGCGCTGCACGGCCTCGCGTGCTGGCAGCGCTGGACGGTCGTCGAGCACGAGCCCGCGCGCGCGACGCTCGAGCTGCACCTGCCGCCGTCCCCCGGCTACCCGTTCGACCTCGTCGCGCGCGTGACCTACTCGCTCGACGACGCGGGGCTGCGCGTCCACGTCCGCACGACGAACGTCGGGAGCGCGACCGCCCCGTACGGCGTCGGGTTCCACCCGTGGCTCTCGGCCGACGGCGCGGACCTCGACGCGTGCACGCTGCGCCTGGACGCCGCGACGCGTGTCACGACCGACGAGCGCCTCCTGCCGACCGGCACCGAGCCCGCCGCCGGCACCTTCGACCTGCGCGAGCCGCGCCTCCTCGCGGGCGTCGACCTCGACGACGCGTACGTCGACGCCCTGCGTGACGAGGACGGGCTGTCCTGGATCCGCCTCACCGCACCCGACGACCGCACGGCAGCGGTGTGGATGGACGGCTCGATGGACACGTGGCAGGTCTGCACGGGCGACCACGTGGGCGACGTCGCGTTCCGCCGCACCGGCGTCGCCGCCGAGCCGATGAGCTGCATCGCGGACGCGTTCCGCACGGGCGACCGCCTCGTCCGGCTCGAGCCCGGGGCGTCGCACGAGGTGACCTGGGGAGCGACGCTGCTCTGAGGCGTCCGAGCGCTGTGTCGACCCCCGCGCGGGTCGACACGCCGTCCGCACCGGCTCGGATCGACCCGCGCGCCCCGCGTCGGGGAGAATGGCGCTCGTGGAAGACGCGGTGAGTCGTGAGGTACGGATCTGCGTCGTCGGCGACGAGCTGAGCGCCGGCGTCGGCGACGCGAAGGCCCTGGGGTGGGCGGGGCGCGTCGTCGCGCGCACGCGCTTCCCCCAGCCGGCGTACGTGTTCCCGCTCGCCATCCCCGGCGAGACGACGACGGCGCTCAGCCAGCGCTGGGAGGCGGAGACCGCGCGGCGGTTCTCCCCCGAGCCGGACGTCGACAACCGCCTCGTCATCGGCCTCGGCCGCCACGACCTCGACGCGGGGCTGTCGGTCGCGCGCTCGCGCCTCAACCTCGCGAACGTGCTCGACGTCGCGGAGTCCCACCGCCTGCCCACGTTCGTCGTCGGGCCGCCGCCCGGGCACGCGCAGGACGCGGAGCGCCTCGCCGAGCTGTCCCACGCGTTCTCCGACGTCGCGAACCGGCGCCGGGTGCCCTACGTCGACACGTTCAGCCCGCTCGTCACGCACGAGCAGTGGCTCGCCGACCTCGCGCAGAGCGGGAACGGCTTCCCCGGCCAGGCGGGCTACGGGCTCATGGCGTGGCTCGTGCTGCACACCGGCTGGCACGCGTGGCTCGGCCTGCCCGACGACACCGTCTGAGCCTGCATCGGCAGCCGCACCAGCAGGGACGGACGCGCGAGGGGAGGCATGGTCGCCGACCATGCCTCCCCTCGCCGCCGGAGCGGCGCCGCTCAGCCGCGCGAGACCGTGAGGTCGCCCGACACGGTGCTCGCCGACACGTAGGCGCCGCCGGCGCCGTGCTGGTCGACGTGGTCGACGGACGTGGTGCGCTGGGCGCTGGAGTCGAGGCGCACGCCGTCGAGCACGGCCTTGCCGGTGACGCTGCGGGCCTTGAGGTTCACGGCCGAGCCGGCGCCGAGACGCACCGCCACGTCGCCGGAGACCGTGCGCGCGTCGACGAGCGGGGTGCTCTCGCGCGCGACGACCTCGACGCCGCTCGTGACGGTGTTGACCGACACGCGCCCGAGCGTCCCGCCGAGCGTGACGGTGCCGGACGCCGTGCTCACGTGGACGTCGCCCACGTGCTCGCCGACGTCGACGGACCCCGTGGCCGTGCGGACCGACGCCGTGCCGGAGACCCCCTGGACGCGGACGGCGCCGGTCCCGGTCGTGACGGACACGTCGGCGCGCGTCCCGACGACGGTCGCCGCGGCGCGCGCGGTCGTCACCTTGAGCGGCACGTTCGCGGGCACGGTGACCCGCACGACGGCGCGGTCCTTGTCGCGCAGGCCCTTCGCGCGGTCGACGAGGCCCTCGATGCCGGCGAAGTCGTACCCGACGCGCAGCTCGCCGTCGTGCACGCTCACCTGCAGCGGGCGCTCCGACACCTCGCTCACGTCGAGGTGCGCCCCGCTCTCGCGGCCGGGGTCGGCGACGACGTCGACCGACCCGTCCGTGAGCTGGACGACGACGCGCCGGACGTCCGCGACGTCGACGCTCCGGGGGGCGTTGATGACCCAGGACTCGGTGCTCATGCGCTTCTCCTCGTTCGGTTCTCTGGTGCGTGGTCGGTCGTTGCGGGTCTTCTGGGCTCGTCCGTCAGGGCAGGGTCGCCCGCACGGCCCGGCGGGCGCTGTCGAGCACGGTGCGCAGGGTGTCGACCGTCAGCTCGGGCACGCCGCCGGCCGCGTCGGCCCGGCGCAGGTCGGCGCGGAGCTCGTCGCGGAACCGCTGGAGCACGGCCTCGGCCTCGGCGCGCCGCGCGGTCGACTCGCGGCGACGGGTGTCGGGCTCGCCGTCGCGCGGACGGGCGCGGGCGGTCTGGGCGGCGGCCGCGAGCTCGGCGCGCAGCCCGCGCAGCGACCCCTGCACGTCGGCGCGCAGCGCCTCGGCGCGCTGGCGCACCGTCTCGGCGATGCCGTGCTCGAGCGCCGCGACGTCCGCGCGCCGCGCCTCGATCTCGGCGCGCCCCGCGGGGGTCAGCTCGTACGTCGTCTTGCGCCCGTCGGCGCTGCGGTGGACGAGGCCCTCGTCCTCGAGCCGCGCGAGGCGCGGGTAGATCGTCCCGGCGCTCGGGCGGTAGGTGCCCCCGAACCGCTCGGACAGCTCGGTGATGAGCTCGTACCCGTGCTTGGGGCCCGACGCGAGGAGCGCGAGCAGGTAGAGCCGGAGCTGGCCGTGGGCGAAGACGGTGGCCATCAGCGGTCCACCGGGCCGCTCGCGGGAGCCGGCCGTCCGGCGGGAGCGCCGGGGCTGCCCCACGCCGGGGCGTCGGGGGCGGCGTCCTGCACCGAGGGCGCGTCGGCCGGGGCGGACGACGTCCCGGTGGTCCCCCGCAGGACGGTGACGTCGCCCGAGACGGCGGAGACGCGGACGGGCGCCCCCGCGCCGAGCCGCGCCGCGCGGTGGAAGGAGCGCGCGGACCCGCGCTGCTCCTCGCCGTCGACCACGAGCCGGCCGCTGAGGCAGCGCACGGCGTAGTCCATCGCGTCCGGGTCGGGCAGGCGCACGAGCACGTCGGCGGAGACGGCGCTCACCGTGATCTCGTCCGGGGTCGTGCGCGTGTCCACGGTCACGGAGCCGGAGACCGAGTCGAGGCGCAGCGAGCGCAGCGCGCCCGTGGCCGTGAGGCCGCCCGAGACGGTCTCCATCCGGACCGGGCCGTCGTGCTCGCTCGCGGCGACCTCGCCGGAGACGGTGTCGACGCGCAGCGGGCCGCGCGTCCGGCTGGTCATGACGGCGCCGGACACGGTCGCGAGCCGGACGCCCTCCCGGGCGCCCGCGACGAGCGCCTCGCCCTGGACCGTCGCGACCTCGACCTGCGCGCCCGCCGGGACGGCGACGTGGACCTCCGCGGTGTCCTTGCCGGTGTACGTGCGGAAGCGCTCGAGGAAGCCCTTCCAGCCTGCCTCGAACGGGCCGTAGCCCACCCGGAGCGTCGTCCCGTCGAGCCGCACCTCGAGCGCGCGCCCGCTCACGGAGTGCACCTCGACGCGCGCGTCGGCGCGGGCCGGGTCCTCGTGCGCGACGACGTCGATGCGCCCCCCGATCATCGTCGCGTCGAGCCGGCGCACGAGCGCGAGGTCGATGGCCTGCGGACCGGTGAGGGTCCAGAGCTCCTGCGTCATCCCGCGCTCCGTCCTGGTCGCCGCGCGCGCCCGGGGCGGCCGGGGTCGACCCGGAGGGCACTCGCGATATATCTCGTTCTGCCAGACACGATATATCGCGTGCTCGACCGTGACAAGGGGTCGCGTGTGGGACCATGGGAGACGGACTGGACACGCCGAGACCGGTCGTTCCACGTCGACACCCGTCGAGAACCGCCGAGACCGGCAGCACTCCCCGACCGTCAGGAGAACACCATGAGCAAGCGCGGACGCAAGCGTCGCAGCCGCAAGGGCAACGCCGCGAACCACGGCAAGCGCCCCAACGCCTGAGACGGCGCAGCCCCCGCGAGGGGGAGCAACGTGGAGAGGGCCCGGACCGACGACGTCGGTCCGGGCCCTCTCTCGTGTCTCGCCCCCGTGCGCGGCCCGGGGATCCGCGCCGCGTGCCGCGGTCGTGCCGCGGTCAGCGGGTCTCGACGACCGTCGTCGTCGTGACCATCACGGTGAGCTGCGTGTGGATGCGCTCCCGCAGGCCCGCCGGCGCCTTCTCGTGGCACGAGCGGCGCACGAGCTGCTTGACGAGCTCCTCGACGCTCAGCTCGGCCAGGCACGGCGAGCAGTGTGCGACGTGCTGGCGCATGCGCAGCTCGTCGTCGGGCGTCATCTCGGAGTCCAGGTACTCGTACAGGTGCGTGAGCGCGTGCTCGCACTCGGACTCGCCCGCGGTCGAGTGCGGGATCGGGGTCACCGGCTCCTCGACCGGACCCCGTCCGGGCTCACGGGTCTCTGACGTGCTCACGACTCACCTCCGGGGCTCTTCGCGCCCACCAGTCCTCGCCTCGCGGCGTAGTCGGCCAGCAGCTCGCGCAGCTGGCGCCTGCCTCGGTGCAGGCGGGACATGACCGTGCCGATCGGTGTCCCCATGATCTCCGCGATCTCCTTGTACGGGAAGCCCTCGACGTCGGCGTAGTACACGACCATGCGCCGGTCCTCGGGGAGCTCCTGCAGCGCGCGCTTGACGTCCGAGTCGGGCAGGCGGTCGAGCGCCTCCGCCTCGGCCGAGCGCAGCCCCTGCGACGTGTGCGACGCCGCGCGCGCGATCTGCCAGTCCTCGACGTCGTCCGTCTGCGCCTGCTGCGGCTCGCGCTGCTTCTTGCGGTACGTGTTGATGAACGTGTTCGTGAGGATCCGGTACAGCCACGCCTTGAGGTTCGTGCCCGGCCGGTACTGGTGGAACGCCGCGAACGCCTTCGCGAACGTCTCCTGCACCAGGTCCTCGGCGTCCGAGGGGTTGCGCGTCATGCGCAGCGCGGCGGAGTACAGCTGGTCGAGGTACTGCAGGGCGTCCCGCTCGAACCGGGCGGCGCGCGCGGCGTCGCTCTCGGCCTCCGGGGCGCGGTTCGTGTCCTCGGCGTCCGTCGCGTCGGCGGGCTGCGTCCTGCCGGCGGGCGCACCGGCGTCCGACGTCGTTCCCGACGTCGTCGCAGGGCTGCCGGAGACGTCGCTGCCGGAGATTCGCTCTGTCATCAACAACGAGCCTAGTCCCCCGTTCGTCTGGGTGTTCTGTGAGGCGTCCCGCGCACGGCTCGGCACCGACCACGCGGCGGCGAACGCGGCGTCCGGCGCCGGGGACCCCGGGGTCGGCGACGCGACCCGGGCGGCGGGTGCGGGGGTCTGGAGCAGGGCGGTCACGAGGGGTGCAACCCGCGAGCGTCCCCAGGCATTCCCGGCCCGGGCACCGCCGCGGGTGGCGCCGTCCCGGGGGGCGCGGCAGGCTGGGACCCACCGGAGGACGCCCGCCCAGGGCACCGGCGAGTCACCAGCGATGAGGAGAGAACCGATGCTGCTGCGTCACCTCGCGAGGCCCATGCTGGCCTCGTGGTTCGTCTACGACGGGGTCCAGGCCGCGCTCAAGCCCGCGGAGCACGTGCGAGCCGCGCGCGCGGGCGTCGAGCTCGTCGAGAAGCGCGTCGGCATCGAGGCCCCGCTGAGCGAGCGGCAGGTGACGACCCTCGTCCGCGCCCACGGTGCGGCGACGGCGGTCGCCGGCCTGTGCCTCGCCGTCGGCAAGGCGCCCCGGACCGCCGCGCTCACGCTCGCCGCGCTCACGGTCCCGCTGGCCGTCGTCAACCAGCCGTTCACGGGCGGCGAGGCCGCGCGGACCGAGCGCACGCGGAAGTTCGTCGCGAACCTCGGTGCGATCGGGGCCGCCCTCATCGCCGGCGCCGACTACGAGGGCCGGCCAGGCGTCCAGTGGCGTCTCGAGCGCGCGCGGCACGACCTCGCGCTCGCCAAGCAGGCGAAGCAGGAGGCCGTCGTCGCCGGGGCGAAGAGCACGGCGAAGGACGTGTCGCGCTCGGCACGACGGGCCGCCAAGGCCGCCCAGGACGCCGCGCAGCACACCGCGAGCAGCACCGCGGGTGCCGTGCACGACGCCGGGGCCGCCGTCCGCGCCAAGGTCGCCTGACGCGTCGCCCCACGCGGCGGTGAGCCGTCCGCCCGGCGGGACCGGCCGCCGTCGGGCCGCGACGCTCCACTAGCCTGGACGCCATGACGACGCAGCCCCCCGCGCCCACCGACGCACCGTCCCCCGCCCCGGCCGACGCCTGGGTCGCGCCCACGGCGCGCGGGCCGCTCGACGCGACGGTCGAGGTCCCGGGGTCGAAGTCGCTGACGAACCGGCTGCTCGTGCTCGCCGCGCTCGCCGACGGCCCGGGGACGCTGCGGGGCGCGCTGCGCAGCCGCGACGCCGACCTCATGATCGCGGCGCTGCGCGCGCTGGGCGTGGGGATCGAGGAGGGCGCGTCGCCGACCGAGCTGCACGTGACGCCCGGCGCCCTGCGCGGACCCGTCGACGTCGACTGCGGCCTCGCCGGGACGGTCATGCGCTTCCTGCCGCCGGTCGCGGCGCTGGCAGACGGCGCGGTGCGGTTCGACGGCGACGAGGGCGCTCGGGTGCGGCCGATGGGCCCGGTGGTGGCGGCGCTCAGCGCGCTGGACGTCCCGGTCGCGGGCGACGACGGCGGCAGCCTGCCCACGACGCTCCCGTTCACCGTGCGCGGGCGCGGCCGGGTCCGCGGCGGGTCCGTGGACATCGACGCGTCGGCGTCGAGCCAGTTCGTCTCCGGGCTGCTCCTCGCGGCGGCGCGCTACGACCAGGGCCTCACGGTCCGGCACGTCGGGCACACGCTCCCGAGCATGCCCCACATCGAGATGACGGTGGAGGTCCTGCGCGAGGTCGGGGTCGTCGTCGACGACTCGCGCCCGGCGATCTGGCGCGTCGAGCCGGGGCCGATCGCGGCGCGCGACGTGCAGGTCGAGCCCGACCTGTCGAACGCCGCGCCGTTCCTCGCGGCCGCGCTCGTCGCCGGGGGCACCGTGCGCGTCACGGGCTGGCCGACGACGACCACGCAGCCCGGCGCGATGGTCCCCGAGCTGCTCGAGACCATGGGCGCCACGTCGTCCCTCGACGGGGACGTGCTCACCGTGACGGGCACGGGCGAGGTGCGCGGCGTCGACGTGGACCTCCACGCCGCCGGCGAGCTCGCCCCCACGATCGCCGCGCTCGCGGCCCTCGCCGACGGGCCCAGCCGCCTGCGCGGCATCGCGCACCTGCGCGGGCACGAGACCGACCGCCTGGCCGCGCTCGCGACGGAGATCACGCGCCTCGGCGGGCGGGCCGAGGAGACGCGCGACGGGCTCGTCATCACCCCGCGCCCCCTGCACGGCGCGGTCTTCCGCACCTACCACGACCACCGCATGGCGACCTCGGCCGCCGTGATCGGGCTGCGGGTGCCGGGCGTCGGCGTCGAGAACGTCGCGACGACGGCCAAGACGCTCCCCGGCTTCGCGGGCATGTGGGAGCGGATGCTCGGCGGCTCGGCCGGGCCGGGCGCCGGCTCGGGCACGGGCCCCGCAGCCGGCTCGGGGGCGGCGGCCCGCTGATGGCCCGCGTCCCGGACGAGTCCGACTTCCGCTCGCGCCCCGGCAAGCGCGGCAGCCGCCCGCGCACCAAGCAGCGCCCCGAGCACGCGGACGCGGTGACCGGGTTCGTCACGGGCGTGGACCGGGGCCGGTACACGCTGCTCGTGGGCGGGACCGACGACGGGACGACCGTCGGCGCCGAGGACGAGCGCACGGTCCTCGCGATGAAGGCGCGCGAGCTCGGGCGCACCCGGATCGTGTGCGGGGACCGCGTCGACCTGGTCGGCGACGTCACCGGGGACGACGGCTCGCTCGCGCGGATCGTCCGCATCCAGGAGCGGTCGTCGGTGCTGCGCCGCACCGCCGACGACACCGACCCCTACGAGCGGGTCATCGTCGCCAACGCGGACCAGCTCGTCGTCGTCACCGCCCTCGCCGAGCCCGAGCCGCGCACGCGCATGATCGACCGGTGCGTCGTCGCCGCGTACGACGCCGGCATGGACGTCCTGCTGTGCCTCACCAAGGCGGACCTCGCGGACCCCGCGCCGCTGCGCGCGCTGTACGAGCCGCTCGGCGTCTCGGTCGTCGTCACGCGGCGCGCGCCCGACGGTCTCGCGCCGGACGGCTGGGCCATCGAGCCGCTCGACGCCGTGCGCGCGGCCCTGGCCGGGCGCACGTCGGTGTTCGTCGGGCACTCGGGCGTGGGCAAGTCGACGCTCGTCAACGCGCTCGTGCCCGACGCCCGGCGCGCGACGGGGCACGTCAACGACGTCACGGGGCGCGGCCGGCACACGTCCACGTCGGCGGTCGCGCTGCGCCTGCCGGGCGGCGGGTGGGTCATCGACACGCCCGGCGTGCGGTCGTTCGGGCTCGCGCACGTGCAGGTCGATCACCTGCTGCGCGCGTTCGAGGACCTCGACGCCGTCGCCGCCGCGTGCCCGCGCGGGTGCACCCACCTCGACGACGCGCCGGACTGCGCGCTCGACGACTGGGTGGCGGACTCCCCCGACGACGCGACCCGCGACGCCCGCGCGGCGCGGCTGGAGTCTTTCCGGCGCGTGCTCGCGTCGCGCACCGGCGCCGCCTGAGCCCGCACCCCGCGCGGCGCCTCCCCCGGCCCGCGCGCGCACCGCTACGGTGTGAGCCATGACGCCCCCCTCGACGCGCGGCTACGACGACGACCTGCGCCTCGCCCACGTGATCGCCGACCAGGTCGACGCCCACACCCTGTCGCGCTTCAAGGCGCTCGACCTGCACGTCGAGTCCAAGCCCGACTCGACGCCCGTGAGCGACGCCGACCGCACCGCCGAGGAGATCATCCGCGGCCAGCTCGGCCGGGCCCGCGGCCGCGACGCGATCGTGGGCGAGGAGTACGGCGAGACGGGCCACGGCGCCCGGCGCTGGATCGTCGACCCGATCGACGGGACGAAGAACTTCGTGCGCGGCGTGCCCGTGTGGGCCACGCTCATCGCGCTCGCCGACGGCGACGAGGTCGTCGTCGGGCTCGTGTCGGCGCCCGCGCTCGGCCGCCGCTGGTGGGCCTCGAAGGGCACCGGCGCGTGGACGGGCAAGTCGCTCGCCGCCGCGTCGCGCCTGCACGTCTCGGGCGTCTCGTCGTGGTCCGACGCGTCGCTCGCCTACGCGTCGCTCGACGGCTGGGAGGAGCGCGGGAAGCTCGAGCCGTTCCTCGACCTCATGCGCGGCGCGTGGCGCACGCGCGGCTACGGCGACTTCTGGTCGTACATGCTCGTCGCCGAGGGAGCGGTCGACGCGGCCGCGGAGCCCGAGCTCGAGCTCTACGACATGGCCGCGCTCGTGCCGATCGTCACCGAGGCGGGCGGGCGGTTCACGTCGCTCGACGGCGCCGACGGCCCGTGGGGCGGGAACGCGGTCGCGACGAACGGCCTGCTGCACGACGAGGTGCTCGGCCGCCTGGGCTGACGGGGCTCGTGGCCCGGCCGCGCCGCGGGTCCGCCGCGGGTCAGCCTCGGGGTCGCTTTGCCGTCAGCCGCGCGGCACGTCCTTGAGCTCGGACCAGTCGTACCAGAGCAGGTCGCGCTCGCCCACGCGCTCGATGGCCGCGTCGAGCGCCGTGTCCGCGTCGGGACCGTCGTCGTCCGCCGCGGCGAGCACGGCCTCGACGTCCGCGACCGCCTCCGGCTCGTCGACGTGCACGCACACGATCGCGACGTCGGGCACCGTCCGCAGCACCTCGACGGCGCTCGGCGCGGGCGCGTCCTCGTCGTCGGAGTCCTCGGCCCCCACGACCTGGACCGCGCCGTCGGGCACCTCGAGCGTGACGACGAGCCGCTGCCGCGGCGCGTCCGGGCGCGACGCGACGAGCGCGAGCGAGTCGTCCGCCGCCTCGAGGGCCGCCGCGTACTCGAGGCCCTCCTCGTCCTCGTCGGGCAGCGCACGCGTCAGCGCGGCGGTCACGGCGTGGGCGCCGCGCGGGGCGACGGTCCAGCGGGCGGCGTCGGCGGTCACGGTGACGGCGTCGAGCTCGTCGAGCGTCGCGGGGAGATAGATGCGCATGGGTTCAGTGTGCCGCCTCGAGCACCGGACCGGGCGCCGCACCACGCCCGGCCGGGACGGCCTCGCGCACGTGCTCTGCGAGGCGGGCGAGCGCGCGCCGGGCGGGGCTCGTCGGCGCGGTCTCGACGAGCGTCCTCCCCTCCCGGAGCGCCGCGTCCACCGCGGCGTCCTCCGGGACGACGTGCAGGTCCTCGACGCCGGCGTACCGCGCCATCGCGTCGCGCACCGCGCGCTCGGGCCGGGGCCCGACGACGCTCGCCCGCACCCGGTTCACGACGACGACCCGGGCCGCGGCGGCCGCCGCCCCGGAGTCTCCCAGCTCGTCGAGCGCGCGGACGAGGCGCTGGAGCCCGACCGGGTCGCCGCCGCCCACGACGACGACGACGTCCGCCGCCCCCAGCGCGCTGAGCGTCGCGTCGTGGCGCTGCGGGGCGCGGGTGTCGTAGCTGAGCAGCTCGTCCTGCTCGATGCCGAAGCCGCAGTCGACGACGGTCCAGTCCGCGACCGACCGTGCCACCTGCCACACCGCGTCGAGCGACGGGCCCGGCAGCTCGGGCCAGCGCGCCGCACGGGCGAGACCCGTGAGGACGCGGACCCGGGGCACGAGCACCGGCGCGAGCGCGCGGAGGCCCTCGGTGTCGAGCACGCCCTGCCCGGCGCTGCGGGCGGCGGCCGCGAGCCCCGGGGACTCGTCGAGCAGCCCGAGACGCTGCGCGACCGTCCCGCCGTAGGTGTCCGCGTCGACGAGCAGCACCTCGGCCGGTGGTGCCGCGGTGGTCGTGGCAGGCACGTCGACCTCCGCCTCGCGGCGTCCGGCACGGCGCCGCCGGGCCCGCCCCGCGGGTGCCGGGCCCGCGAGCTCGACGGCCAGGTTCGTCGCGACGGTCGTGCGGCCCGGCGCCCCTGTCGGACCCCAGACGGCGACAGTCCGGCCGTCGCGCCGGTCGCCCTCGCCGTCGGCCGGCACGGGCGCCGGGACGCGCGCGGGCGCGCCGGGCGGGCCCGCGTGCGCGGTGCGCGCCGGCACGACCGCCCGGACGGCGTCGCACAGGGTGCCCGGGGACCGGTCCACGTCCACCACGGTGTCCACCCCGTGGGCCCGCAGCCGGTCCTCCTCCCACGTGCCCCCGGGGGCGAGCGCGACGACCCGGACGTCGTGCGCGTGCAGCTCGGCCACGGCCTGCCGGTCCAGCGCCGGGAGGTCGTGCGAGACGACGGCGACCCGCCCGGCCCCCGCGGCCGCCGCGGCGAGCAGCTCGACGACGTCCGCGCACCGCCGCGTCACCCGCAGCCCCGACGCGTCGAGCGTCGTGACGACCTCCGCCTCGCGCGACCCGCGGACGGCACAGAGGACCGTCGTGACCGTGGTCGCGCCGCTCACCCCGCACCGCCGACCGGGACCAGCGCGAGGGTGCCCTCCCCCGCGACGGCGGCGAGCACGGCGGGGAGGTCGTCGACCTCGACGAGGAGATGCACCGTCACCGGGCCGCCGACCACGAACGTGCCCTCGCCCTCGTCGACCTGGGCGACCGTGACGCCGCCGACGAGCATCTCCGGCACGGCCTCCGGCCCGTCCTGCGCACCGCCCGAGGACGGCTCGGCGCCGGTCTCCGGGACGTGCCAGAGGTCGACGTCGGCGCCGGCCACGATCCGCTCCGAGAGACCCGAGGTGACCGGCACCGCGACCGCGCGCACCGTGAGGTCGGCGGCCGCACCGAGCGCCGCCGCCGGCACGAGCTCGCCCGCGGCGACCGTCCGCAGGACCACCTCCTCGTCGGGGAGCCCGTCCTCGACGAGGAGGTAGCGGTCCGCCTGCGCGCCGAGGCGGACCTCGACCGTGCGCAGCTCGGCCGCGCCCACGGTCGTGCCCGGCGTGAGCGCCGTGCCGGCCGCGTACACCGCGACCGTCCGGCTCGCGCTGCTCACGGCCCAGGACCCCAGCGCGACGGACAGCGCCACCACGACGACCCCCACGAGGAGCCGCGGGTCCTTCCAGCCCGGACGCCGCAGCCGCGCGGCGGGCGGGGGCGTCGCGGCCCCCGGGACGGGTCGTTCCACGGTCGTCGTCATCCATCTCCCCCTCGGTGGTCGGCACGTCGCCCGTGCCGCGGCTTCATGATCCCCGCTCGGCGGGGTGCGTGGCAGGGCCTGTGGACGAGAACCTCTCCGGGCGCGTGCGTGCCAGACTGACGCCATGTCCCAGCGGTTCCTCACCCTCGCCGACGTCACGGACGAGCTCAACATCTCGGCGGCGCAGGCGTACGCGCTCGTCCGCTCGGGAGAGCTGCCCGCGATCCAGGTGGGCGGTCGCGGCCAGTGGCGGGTCGAGGTCAGCGAGCTCGAGGCGTACATCCAGCGCATGTACGCGCAGACGCGCCAGCGCATCGAGGCGGGCGACTTCGACGGCTGACGGCACGCCGTCGCGCCTCCGCCGCCCCGTGGCGCGTCCCCGCGCCGTCGTGCGACGGCGTCCTCGCTCCTCCGGCACCCCCTGCCGCGTGCTCACCTCGGCACGTACCCCGTCTCCGCCTCGCTGACGCACACGACGGCCGACCACGGGACCACCCGCGCGCCGTGCGCGCTACCGGGCGACGGCTCGAGGTCGAGATGATCCTTCCCCACGCGGGCGACCCACCCGGAGCAGGACCCGGCGGCCGTCCGCACCTGGACCGGTCTCCGGTCACGCTGGAGCGCGCGCAGCGCGTGACCGAGGCCGAGCGTCGCCGACCGGGACGAGCGCGGCGGGTCGGCGTGCCGTCCGAGACCACGCACCGCGACGACGGCGTCCAGCGGGACGAGGTGCTGACGGCGGCCGTCGGCGAGGAGCGTCCACTCCTGCGCGACCTCCCGCACCTCGCCGGTCACCGCGGACGCGTCGCGCAGGTCGAGCGTCACGACGCCCGGCGCGGCGCGCAGCCGCTCGGCGAGGGAGACGGTCGCGTGCTCGGCCCGCGTCAGGTCGGCCACGGCCGCGACGCGGTCCTGCGACTGCGCCGCGGCGAGCTGCGCCGCGAGGTCGTCGAACAGGGCGTCCCATCGCATCGGCACACCGTAGCGGGATGCCACCGCCCCGCCCCCTCGGTCGTCCACATCACGGGACGGACCTGGACAAGTCCCCGTCCCGGCCGATTAGATCGACCTGTTGTCATCAAACGACATCAAACGACATCAAAGGCCGTCGAGTGCGCGACGGCAGGCAGGGGGCATCGATGGACCGGGGTACTGCCGCACCCGGACGAGCCGGGGGTCTGCTCGTCCTCCTCGCGCTCGTCCTCGTCCTGGGCGGCGCGACGACCGTCCTGTCGCTCCGGGCGCGGCACCTCGCCTCCGCGCTGCCGACGCACCGCGTCGAGCCGCTCGTCGAGCTCGGCGCCGTGTCGATCGGCGCGCTGGCGGCACTCTGGGTGGCCCTGAGCGCGCTCGTGGCGCTGGCCTGCGTCGCCGCCCGCGCGGCGGGACGGTCCTGGTCGACGGGCGAGCGGCTCCTCCGCCGCGCGGCGCCAGGTGTCGTCCGGCACGCGGCGCGGACCGCAGTCGGTGTCACCGTCGGCGCGAGCCTGCTCCTCGCCGGCGGGACGGCGCACGCCACGACGACCCCGGCGGACGATCCGGGCGTCGTGGCCGTCGACCTCGGGTGGCGACCCAGCGGTGCCGGCGCCGGGGACGAGGGTGTCGGGCCAGGGAACGCCGCGTCGGAGGGCACCGCTTCGACGGCCTCGACGACGCCCGGCACCTCGCCCGCCACGGCGGACGGCTCCACGGCGGCGTCCGGCGGTCCGGCGGGCGCCCCGGCGGACGCCGCACCGGGCCGACCCGCGGTGGTCACCTCGACGCCGCCTTCGCTCGTGCCGGCGCCTTCCGCGCCGACCGGCGCGACGCCGCCGGTCGGCGCCGAGAGCACTGGCGCGAGAGACGCCGTGGACCACGGAGGGACGCACGCCGCCGGGCCGGGCGACGTCGGCCAGGGGGCGGAGGCCTCTGGCGCCGCTGGACCGACGGTCGCCGCCAAGGGGGCGTCGCCGGACGCCGGACTCCAGCGCGACGCGGCCCTGGCCGTGACGCGCGGCGCCCCCGGGCCGCAGGCTGCGCCGGAGGTCGTCGTCGTGCGCGGCGACTCGCTGTGGTCCATCGCCGCCCGGCACCTGCCCGCGGGCTCCACCGACCGCCAGGTCGCGGAGGCGGTGGAGCGCTGGTACGCGACGAACGCCCACGTGGTGGGCGCCGACCCCGACCTCGTCCGGCCGGGCCAGGTCCTCGTCGCACCGCCCGCCTGACCACCGCCGACCTCGAAGGAGCCCCACCATGACCGCTCCCCTGCTGGCCGGCGCGCACGCCCCGGTCATCACCACGACGCCCTCGGCCGCACCGGCGGCCCCACCGACGAGGGGGGACGGCGCCCGCCCGCTCCGTGCGACGAGCGTCCCGTCCGCCCCGCCGGCGCGACTGCTCCGCTGCCTCGGCGACCCGACCGTCGCCACGGTGGACGTGTCCGACCCGACGACTGCCCGCGTGCCGCAGCACGTCGTCCGGGGCCGTCCCCTCGGGCGCCCCACGACGCCCGTCCCCCTGCCGGACCCGACCGCGCTGTGCTGCGCCGTGGTCCGGGCGGCGGTCGAGGTCGTCCGGGGCGAGCGCACGGTCGGACAGCTCGCGCGATGGGTGTCGCCGGAGATCTACGAGGCGCTCGCCCGGCGCGCCCGGATCGTCGCCGACGGTCCCGGCGAGACCCCGGCCCGCCCGGTCGCCGTCCGTCGCGCGCGGGTGCTGCGGATCGGCGACGGCGTCGCCGAGGGGACGGTCGTCGTCCAGGACGGGGACCGGGTCCGCGCCGCCGCGGCGCGGCTGGAGGCCCGCCGCGGGGCCTGGCGCGTGGTCGCGCTCGAGATCGGCTGAGCCCGCCCCGGACCGGGCACGACGCCCTTCCCGGACCGGGCACGACGACGGCGAGGCGCCACCCGCAGGTGGACGCCTCGCCGTCGTCGTCAGGTCACCCGGCGTACGGGTGCCCGGTCAGGCCTCGTTCTGGCCGTGGCAGACCTTGTACTTCTTGCCCGAGCCGCACGGGCACTGCGCGTTGCGGGGCGTGCCCGGGAAGGTCCGGCCGTCGCTCTCGACCGCCGTCGCCTCGCCGTGCAGCGCGCGGCGCGAGCGTCGGCCCGCGTCGCCCGACACCACGGCCTGGCCGGTGCCGTCCTCGCTCGGGGCGGTGTACGACAGCGGGACCTGGCGGTCCGGGCCGTCGAGACCCTTCGCGATGAGTGTGCCGGGGCGGTCGCCACTCGGGCCCTCGGCCGCGGCACGCGCCGCCACCGGCTCCGGAGCGACCGGCGCGTCCTCGACGGGCGCGTCCTCGACGGAGGCGTCCTCGACCGGCTCGTCCGCGACGGGAGCACCGTCGACGGGCGCGTGCTGCGCCGGAGCCGCCTCGCGCTGCGCCGCCGCCGCGAGACCGGCCGCCGCACCGGCCGACGCGGCACCCGCCGCGCCGCCGAGCGCCTGGCCCGCGGCCGACTGCGCGGCCTGCGCCGCGCCCGCGACGGAGATCGCCGGCGCCTGGCCCGTGGCCGCACCCGGCTCGGCGACCTTGACCTCGAGGTTGAAGAGGTACCCGACCGTCTCCTCCTTGATGGCCTCGGTCATCGCCTGGAAGAGCTGGAAGCCCTCGCGCTGGTACTCGACCAGCGGGTCGCGCTGCGCCATCGCGCGCAGCCCGATGCCCTCCTTGAGGTAGTCCATCTCGTAGAGGTGCTCGCGCCACTTGCGGTCGAGGACCGAGAGCGTCACGCGGCGCTCGAGCTGGCGCATGTTCGCCGCGCCGAGCTGCTCCTCACGGTTCTGGTAGGCGATGCGGGCGTCCGAGAGGATCTCCTCGAGCAGCATCTCGCTCGTGAGGCGGGTCTCGCCGCCGGCCTGCTCCACGACCTCGTCCACCGTGATGGAGATGGGGAACACCGCCTTGAGCGCGGTCCACAGCCCCTCGAGGTCCCAGCTCTCCGGGTTGCCCTCGGTCGTCGCACCCTCGACGTACGCGGTGACCACGTCGGTGAGGAAGTGCTGCACCTGCTCCTGCAGGTCCTCGCCCTCGAGCACGCGGCGACGCTCGTCGTAGATGACGGTGCGCTGGCGCGACAGGACGTCGTCGTACTTGAGGACGTTCTTGCGGATCTCGAAGTTGCGCGACTCGACCTGGCCCTGCGCGCTCGCGATGCCACGCGTGACCATCTTCGACTCGAGCGGCACGTCGTCGGGGAACCCGGCGCGGTTCATCATCGACTCGGCGAGGGTCGAGTTGAACAGGCGCATGAGGTCGTCCTGCATCGACAGGTAGAACCGGGACTCGCCCGGGTCGCCCTGACGACCGGAGCGACCACGGAGCTGGTTGTCGATGCGGCGCGACTCGTGCCGCTCGGTGCCGAGGACGTACAGACCGCCGAGCTCGCGGACCTCGTCGTGCTCCGCGGCGACCGCGGCCTTCGCCTTCTCCAGCGCGTCGGGCCAGGCGGCCTCGTACTCCTCCGGGTTCTCCGCCGCGTCCAGGCCGCGCGCCGCGAGGTCGGCGACCGCCATGAACTCGGCGTTGCCACCGAGCATGATGTCCGTACCACGACCGGCCATGTTCGTCGCGACCGTCACGGCGCCCTTGCGGCCCGCGAGCGCGACGATCGCCGCCTCGCGCTCGTGCTGCTTCGCGTTGAGGACCTCGTGCGGGACGCCCTGCTTCTTCAGCTTGGACGACAGGAGCTCCGACTTCTCGACGCTCGTCGTGCCGACGAGCACCGGCTGGCCCTGCGCGTGGCGCTCGACGATGTCCGCGACGACGGCGTCGAACTTGCCCTCCTCGTTCTTGTAGACGAGGTCGGGCTGGTCGACGCGCTGCATCGGGCGGTTCGTCGGGATCGGCACGACGCCGAGCTTGTAGGTGCCCTGGAACTCGGCCGCCTCGGTGTCGGCGGTACCGGTCATGCCCGCGAGCTTGGAGTACAGGCGGAAGTAGTTCTGGAGCGTGATCGTGGCGAGCGTCTGGTTCTCCGCCTTGATCTGCACGCCCTCCTTGGCCTCGATGGCCTGGTGCATGCCCTCGTTGTACCGACGGCCGGGCAGGATGCGGCCCGTGTGCTCGTCGACGATCATGACCTCGCCGTTGAGCACGACGTAGTCCTTGTCGCGCTTGAAGAGCTCCTTCGCCTTGATGGCGTTGTTGAGGAACCCGATGAGCGGCGTGTTGAGCGACTCGTACAGGTTGTCGATGCCGAGGTAGTCCTCGACCTTCTCGATGCCGGGCTCGAGCACGCCGACGGTGCGCTTCTTCTCGTCGACCTCGTAGTCCGTCCCGGGGTTGAGACGGCGCACCACCTTCGCGAACTCGCCGAACCAGCGGTTCGTGTCGCCCGAGGCCGGGCCGGAGATGATGAGCGGCGTACGCGCCTCGTCGATGAGGATCGAGTCGACCTCGTCGACGATCGCGAAGTGGTGGCCGCGCTGCACGAGGTCGTCCGTGGACCACGCCATGTTGTCGCGCAGGTAGTCGAAGCCGAACTCGTTGTTCGTCCCGTACGTGATGTCGGCGGCGTACTGCTCGCGCCGCTGCGCGGGCGTCTGGCCGGACAGGATCACGCCGGTCGACAGCCCGAGGAAGCGGTACACGCGGCCCATGAGCTCGGACTGGTACTTCGCCAGGTAGTCGTTCACCGTGACGACGTGGACGCCCTTGCCCTCGAGCGCGTTGAGGTACGCGGCCGTCGTCGCGACGAGCGTCTTGCCCTCACCGGTCTTCATCTCGGCGATGTTGCCGAGGTGCAGCGCCGCGCCGCCCATGAGCTGGACGTCGAAGTGCCGCTGGCCGAGCGTGCGCCGCGACGCCTCGCGCACCGCGGCGAACGCCTCGGGGAGCAGGTCGTCGAGGGTCTCGCCCGCCTCGAGGCGCGCCTTGAAGCGGTCGGTCTCCTCCCGCAGCTCCTCGTCGGTGAGATCCTCGAAGCCGGGCTCGAGCTTGTTCACCTGGTCGGCGATGCCGGACAGCTTCTTGAGGATCCGGCCCTCGCCGATGCGAAGGACCTTGTCGAGGATCGAAGGCACGCAGGACTCCCGTATCGATCGGTGCCCGGGCCGGGTGGTCCGGGAGCAGAGCCGACGCTCTGCCGCGCGGGCGCGCGGGCGCGCACGGCAGCGGACGTCGGCAACGTCACACAACATCGTAGGGGAGTCGGGGCCGCGCCGGTCCCGTCCGGGTTTCGCCGACGACGAACCTCTCCCCCGCGACGTCGCCCGCCAGCCTACGGCGCAGGCACCTCGTCCGGGCGCGCCGTCCACCGCCGCCGGCGGCGGCAGCAGCAACGGCGGAGGGCCGCGACGTCGCAGGCACCGACAGGGGTGGCGTCAGCGCGCCGCGACCTCGGCGGCCAGCGCGGGCGCCAGGTCCCCCGCCGGCGCGACGTCGACCTCCGGCACCCCGAGCCACCGGCCCAGCACGTGCAGCTCGGCGGCGAGGCGCGCCGCCGTCTGCGGCCCGGCCGCCTGCTCGCGGTGCGCCGACTGCACCCGCAGCACCCCGGCCCGGCGGTCGGCCTTGAGGTCGACGCGCGCGGTGAGCACCTCGCCCTCGAGGAACGGCAGGACGTAGTAGCCGTGGACGCGTTTCGCCGCGGGCACGTAGATCTCGATCCGGTAGTGCACGTCGAACAGCCGCTCGAGGCGGGTGCGCTCGAAGACGAGCGGGTCGAACGGGTTGAGCAGCGTCGTCGCCGTCGCGCGCCGCGGGATCGCGGCGTCGGCGTGCAGGTAGGTCGGCTCGTCCCAGCCGCGCACGGTCACCGGGCGCAGGGTGCCGGCCTCGACGAGCTCGTCGAGCGCCGTGCGGACCGCGGGCCCCTTGAGCCGGAAGTAGTCGCGGAAGCAGCGCAGGGTCCCGACGCCGTGCGCGCGGGCGCCGATCTCGAGCAGCGCCCGGACGGCGTCGGCGTCCGCGACCGACGGCGCCGCGACGACCTCCGGCGGGAGCACGCGCTCCGTGAGGTCGTAGCAGCGCTCGAACGCGCCGTTGCGCCGCGCGGACGTGATCTCCCCCGTGAAGAAGAGGAACTCGAGCGCGCGCTTCGCGACCGTCCAGTTCCACCCCCACTGCGAGCGGTCGCGCGGGTGCGCCCGCCCCTCGGCCTCGAGGATCTCGTGCACCTCGCTCGCCGTGATCGGGCCGCG
The DNA here is from genome assembly GCF_040546915.1 of Cellulosimicrobium sp. 4261. Lineage (NCBI taxonomy): Bacteria > Bacillati > Actinomycetota > Actinomycetes > Micrococcales > Promicromonosporaceae > Cellulosimicrobium > Cellulosimicrobium sp. 4261. Next base: position 124,997 of record NZ_JBEPOQ010000006.1, on the reverse strand, counting down.
CTCCGTGACGAGGCGCCGCACGTCCTGGACCGCCTCGGAGTGGCTCATCTCGACCGCGCTGATGGTGCCCCACGCCTCCGTGCGGTACCGACGACGGCGCCACTCGAGCAGCGGCCACGTGCTGGGCGGCACGTAGGACGCGACGTGCGCCCACGTCTCCACGAGCCGACGGGGCGCGCGGCCCGCCGCGCGGTCGAGCAGGGCCGTGTCGTACGGGCCGAGCCGCGCGTAGAGCGGCATGAGGTGCGCCCGCGCGAGCACGTTGACCGAGTCGATCTGCAGGAGCCCGAGGCGGTCGATGACCCCCTGGACCTGGCGCATCGTCGGCGCGCGGCCTGCGGACCCGGCACCCGCGCCGTCGTCCGGGCGCTCCCGGTGCAGACCTTGCGCGGCGAGCGCGACACGGCGCGCCTGGGACAGGGACATCGACTCGGACCTCGACGGCGTGGCGACCACCCTCCGATCCTGCCCGCGCCCACCCACACGCCCACCCTGCGCGCACCCCGCCCCCGCCGAACAGGCGGTCCTGGCGCGTCCGGCGACCGGGACGCGCCAGAACCACCTGCTCGGCCGACCGGGATCGCCTGGTCGGCGACGGACACGGCGGGCGGCGGGGTCGGTCAGCGGGCGACGGGTCCGGACAGCACGACGCGCCCGGACCCTCGAGGGTCCGGGCGCGTCGGGTGCGGTCAGGCGCTCTTCTCGACCGTGGCGTCGGCGCAGTCGCAGGACGTGTCGAGCGCGACGACGCCGTACGTCCAGCCGCGACGGCGGTAGGCGACGGACGGGCGCGACGTCTCGATGTCGACGAAGAGGAAGAAGTCGTGGCCGACCATCTCCATCTCGTACAGCGCGTCGTCCACCGTCATGGGCTCAGCCCTGTGCAGCTTCTGCCGGATGACGACGGGCGAGTCGCCGAGCGTCGTCTCGACGGCCTCCCCGGGCTCGGTCGGCGCGGTTGGCGCCGGCGGCGGGGGTGCCTCGTGCGTGGCCGGGTCGTAGGGACGCACGTCGACGGGCGGCACGACGGTGTGGTTGCGGTGGTCCTTGCGACGGTCGCGTGCGCGGCGCAGCCGCTCCGCGAGCTTGTCCATCGCGAGGTCGAGGGCGCCGAACCGGTCGTCGGCCGCGGCCTCGGCGCGGACGACGGGTCCCTTGGCCCGCACGGTGAGCTCGACGCGTTCGCGGACCCCCGAGAGCCTCGGGTTGTTCTCGTGGGTGACCTCGACGTCCACGCGCTGCGCCGTGGGCGCGAGCTGCTGGACCTTGGCGAGCTTGTCCTCCACGTGCCGGCGGAAGCGGTCTGCCACTTCCGTGTGCCTGCCGACGACGACGATCTCCATGTGAGCCTCCGCGAGGATCTAGTGCGACGCCCGGCCCGGTGCGTCCGGGCGCCTCGTTCGGATTCGGTAGGAGCACCCGCTGCCGGGTGCGGTGGGCTACCACCTCCTTGCGGCGCAGGGCCGCGCGCTCGGTACGCTCGCGCGGCGGCGCACGTGTCCTGCACGTCCGTCGTCCGCGGCGACTGGCCCTCAGCCTAACCCCCGGTCCGGGGTGTCGGCAGCACCAACGGGAGCTGAACGACGGGACCTTCGGCCCCCGCGGCGCGGACCTCACCGAGGCTCCCCGGCGGACCGGCGTCGTTCGCCCGGCGAGGGGGTCGCGGCGAGCGCGACGGCGCCCAGCACGAGGGCGCCCGCGCTGGTCAGAGCCCTCTCGCACGCGGCGAGGGTCGCTCCCGTCGTGACGACGTCGTCCACGAGGAGGCACGCCACGACCGGTGCCGGCGCACCGCTCGGCGGGTGCCCCCCGGGCGGTCCTCGACGCCCTGCGGAGGGCGGCCCGAGGAGCGGTCCTCGACGCGCTCCGGAGGGCGGTCCGAGGAGGGGTCCGACGAGCCCTCCGGCACCGGTCCCGAGGAGCCTCCCGGGGGCGACGGCGACCGTGCCGAGACGGGCCCCGCGCGCCCGGGACCCGAGCCCGACCTGGTCGCGGGCGCGCCCGCGGTGCACGAGGAGGGAGACGCTCCGCGCGCGCGTCCCCGAGGCGTCGAGGCCGGCGGCGACCGCACGCGCGAGCAGAGCGACGGGGTCCCGCCCGCGAGCACGACGCGCGGCCCGCGTCGTGGGCGCGGGGACGACCAGCACCGGGCAGCGCCGGGAGCCCTCGCCCGCCGCTGCCCCGCCCGCCCCCGGGACCACTCCGAGCACCGGCCCGAGCACCGGGCCGAGCGTCGTACCCGCGCGCCGCGCGACGTCGAGGAGCGGCCGGTCGAGGTCCGCGCGGCCGCGGTCCTTCCAGGCGACCACGACGCCGCGCACCGGCCCGGCGTAGGGCGCCGGAGCCCACACGGGCAGGGGCGCGATGCCGTCGAGCCGGTCGAGACGGGGCGCGCCGCGCTCGCGCCGCCGGAGCGGGGCGCGCAACGGCGCGAGGCAGGACTCGCACCACCGGACGTCGGGGGCGTCGCAGCCGGGGCACGCGACGGGCAGGACGAGGCGGGCGACGTCGTCGAGAGCGGCGAGGAGCACCGGGCCAGCGTGCCCGGTGACGCGGCCGTCCGGCACCGGGGACCCGGCCCTCTGTGGACGACGCACGAGCCCGTCGAATCCCGACGCGGGCCGTCCGGAAGCCTGTGGTCGCCCGGCGCGCCCCGCACCGCCGGGCGCGCGGCGCCTCAGCCGGGGTACGTGGGCAGGCGGACCTCGGTCGCGATCTTCGTCCAGAGGCTCGACGTGCCCGCGGCGTACAGGCTGCTGTCGCTCGTCCCGACGAGCGTCGTGCCGACGCCCGTGGCCGACGCGAGCGAGACGGCGCCCTCCACGGGCGAGGCGGCGACCGTCGGCCCTCCGACGGGCACCCGTTGGACGACGACCTCGGACTCCCCGGACGCCCGGCCGAGGACCCCCAGGAGCGCGCGGTCGACCCACGTCACCTGGGTCGCGGCGGCGATCGGCTGCCCGACCCGGACCGGTTCGGAGAGCTGGGTCGGCCGGCCCGTCTCGTCGCGGACGATGCCCGCGACGTGGACCTGCGCCCCCGACCCCGAGTCGCTCACGACGGCCACCCGGGCGCCGTCCGGCGCGACCCGTAGCGACATCACGGTGCGCCCGTCGAGCCACGGCGCGGCCACATCGGAGACGGCCGCGTCGCTGCCGGCCTCCCGCAGGTCCACGACCTGCAGCGAACCGGCCTGCACCTGCGGGCCGCTCCAGACGTACTGGAACCGGTCGATCGACGGCGCGACGAGGCTCGTCCCGGTGAGGAGCGTGACGGGCGCGGCCTCCGCCGTCGGCACCGTGACGAGCCGGCCGGCGCCGTCCCGCACGACGTACGTGGCGTCGTCGGCCCGGCCGCGGAACGCGAGCGCGGTGGGCTGGAGCCCGGCGAGCGGCGCGGCCGACGTCACCGCCCGCGTCGTGCGCCCTTCCAGGCTCATGATCTGGTCGCCCGAGAGCACGACCGGCTCGTCGGGCGTGGTGGCCACGCCGATGGTCGGGACGTCGTCGGCCGAGAGCTCCGAGCCGCCCACGCCCACCGTGATGTCGACGGGCACGCCGAGCGAGGCCTGGAGCTGCGCGATGAGCATCGCGCGGTCGGCCGGCGAGGCCGCGGTCACCGGGTCGTTGAGGGGCACCGCGACCCTGCCCTCTCCCGGCGGGACGGAGTCGATGCTCAGCGAGGTCCCCTCGGGCGCGACCGTCGCGACGGAACCCGCGAGCCAGTCCGCCGGGCCGCGCAGCGTCTCGCGGACCGCGAGCGCCTGCCAGTTCCGGCTCGGGAACCAGCGGGCGTCGGGCACGAGGTAGGTCCGGTCCAGGGTCGGGAAGTAGAGGTTGGCCTGCTTGAACGTGCGCGCGAAGTTCGTGGCCGTGATCGTCAGCCCGTCGTCGACCACGTCGATGCGCCACTGGTCGTCGGCGTCGCGGACGAGGCCGTAGGAGACCTCGGTCGTCCGACCGGGCGCCTGCTCCGTATAGACGCCGCGCGCGTCCACGGTGCCCACGACGTCGGCGGTGGCGCGGACCGTCGTCGTGCCGCCCTCGATCGCCGCCTCGTCGACGTCGAGCTGCGGCACGTCCTCGAGGATCGCGACCTGGGAGACGGGCGACCAGTCGTCCTGCGCGTCGCGCGTGAGGAACTCGGACGCGACGTCGAACGAGCCGCGCGCGCCCTGGGCCTGGGCGGCCAGGAAGCCGCGGACGATCTGGTCGGGCGACGCGTCGCGGCGGGGAGACGCGGCGCTGACGAACGGCTGGCCCGGGTCCTCCGGCGTCGCCTCGCCCTCGACGACGGGACCGGAGGTGGGGATCGAGGCGCACGCCCCGAGGGCGGCGACCCCCACGGTCGCGAGGCCGACCGCGAGCGCGCGGCCGACCCGGCGCCGCAGGCTCGCGCGCCCCGCGGTCGGACGCCGCAGGGTCCCCGTCGTGGTCATCGCCCCTCCTGGACGTCGTCGGGGCCGGCGGCCGGACCACCGCGGGAGCCGGGCACCGTGGCCCGGCCGTGCTGGGGCGCGTGGTCGCGCGGGATGACGACGGGGATGCCGCCGGTGACCGACGGCAGGTCGGCGGGGCCCGCCGTCCCCTCGACGTCCTCGACGACCGGCGTCCGCACGCTCCACTCCGCGGGCAGCCCGCGGCCGGTCGCCGCCTCCGAGACCAGCGGCAGCGGGGACGACTGGAGCCGGATCCCGGCGCGCCGCGGGAGCGTGAGCCGGAAGCTCGCGCCCCGGCCGGGGCGGCCCCACGCCTCGAGCCACCCGCCGTGCAGGTGCGCGTCCTCGAGGGAGATCGCGAGCCCGAGGCCCGTGCCGCCGGTCGTGCGGGCGCGGGCGGGGTCGGCGCGCCAGAAGCGGTCGAACACGTGCTGGACCTCGTCGGTCGTCATCCCGACCCCGTGGTCGCGCACCGTGACCGCGACGGCGTGCCCGTCGCCGTCGACCGTGATCTCGACGGGACGCTCCTCGGCGTGCTCGATCGCGTTGACGACGAGGTTGCGCACGATGCGCTCGACGCGCCGCGGGTCGATGTCGGCCGTGACGGGCTCGTCGCCGAGGTGGACCGACAGCCACACGCCCTTGCGCTCGGCGAGCGGGGCGGCGTGGTCGACGGCGGCGTTCACCACGTCGCGCAGGTCGCGCCGCTCGGCGTCGAGGACCGCGGCGCCGGCGTCGAACCGGCTGATCTCGAGGAGGTCGGCGAGCAGGTCCTCGAACCGGTCGAGCTGGGCCTGCAGGAGCTCGGTCGAGCGTCGCGAGACCGGGTCGAAGTCCTCGCGCGACGCGTGCAGCACCTCGGAGGCCATGCGGATCGTGGTGAGCGGCGTGCGCAGCTCGTGGGACACGTCGGAGACGAACCGGCGCTGGAGCATGGACAGCTCCTCCATGCGCCCGATCTGCTCCTGGAGGCTCTGGGCCATCTCGTTGAACGAGTGCGCGAGGGACGCCATCTCGTCGTGGCCCTTGACCGGGAGCCGCTCGTCGAGGCGGCCGTCCGCGAGCCGTTCCGCGACGCTCGCGGCCTGGCGCACCGGGAGCACCGCCTGGCGCGTCACGAGCGCCGTGATCCCGACGAGGAGAGCGAGCAGCACGAGCGCCCCGACGAGCAGGACCGACTGGAGGAAGCGCAGCGTCTCCTGGTCCGCCTCGAGGTCGTAGAGGTAGTAGAGCTCGTACGTGCCCGCGACCGGCACCTCGACGGTCGAGCCCACGACGATCCCCGGCACCACCGCCGACGACTCCGGGTGCGCCGGGTCGACCGGGATCGCCACGGACTGGAGGTACTGCTCGCCGTCCGCCGCGACGGTCGCCGCCCGCATCTCCGGCGACACGAGGCCGTCGAGCTGCTGGTCGGTCGACTGGTCGAGGAAGCCGACGGTGCTCGACCCGCCGGACTGCCACAGGAAGACGTCGCGCGACGACCCGGTGGTCTGGAGCATGGAGAAGAGGTCGAAGAGGAGGGACTGGGCCTCGGTCGGCGTCGACGCGGGCGACGCGTCGAGCGTGCGGCGCGCCTGCTGCGTGGACTGGGCGCTCTCCTGGTCGAGCTCGGCGGCACGCCGCTCGTAGAGGCCGTCGCGCATGGCGTCGGTGAGGTAGGCGCCGAGCGCCCCGACGGTCAGCACTCCGACGACGAGCGCCGACGTGACGACGCGCAGCTGCATCGACGAGCGCCAGCGCCAGACCACGCGGCGGACGGTCGCGCGCGCCCGGCGTCGCACGCGACGCCAGAGCCCTCGCCCGCGCCCGTCGGCGGAGCCGGCCGTCGTGCTCACGTGCGCGTCGCGCCCGCCTTGTACCCGACGCCGCGCACGGTGAGGACGATCTCCGGGTTCTCCGGGTCGTGCTCGATCTTGGAGCGCAGGCGCTGCACGTGGACGTTGACGAGCCGCGTGTCCGCCGCGTGCCGGTAGCCCCACACCTTCTCGAGGAGCACCTCGCGCGTGAAGACCTGCCACGGCTTGCGCGCGAGCGCGACGAGGAGGTCGAACTCGAGCGGGGTCAGCGACACCTGCTCGCCGCCGCGCGACACGCGGTGCCCCGTGACGTCGATCTCGACGTCGCCGATGGACAGGTGCTCGGGGGCGGGCTCCTCGGTGCGGCGCAGGCGCGCCCGGATGCGGGCGACGAGCTCCTTGGGCTTGAACGGCTTCGAGATGTAGTCGTCGGCGCCCGACTCGAGGCCGAGCACGACGTCGACCGTGTCGCTCTTCGCCGTGAGCATGATGATGGGGACGCCGGACTCCGCCCGGATGAGGCGGCACACCTCCGTGCCGTCCTTGCCCGGGAGCATGAGGTCGAGCAGGACGAGGTCCGGCTGCGTGGTGCGGAACGTCTCGAGCGCGAGGTCGCCGTCCGCGCAGAACACCGGTTCGAAGCCCTCGGAGCGCAGGACGATGCCGATCATCTCGGCCAGGGCGGTGTCGTCGTCCACCACGAGCACACGAACCTTCATGCGGACATCTTGCCATCGACGGGCCCGACCTCGGGGCGGCCGGGGCCCGCGGCGAGGGTGAACCCGTGGGCGGGCGCCGCCGACGGTGCGGGCCGGGCGGCCGACGCGCAGGGCCGCGTACTAGGGTGGCCTCGCCGCCGTTGCCGATCCTCGCCCGGCGGCCTGGACCGACGCCCGAGCCGACCGCGGGGGACCACGAGCACATGAGCACACCCGACACCTCCGGCACGCCGGACGGTGCCACGCCCGACCCGACGACGGCCCCCGGCCCCACGCCGCCCGCCGCGCCCGGTCCGGGCGGCGACGCGAGCGGCTGGGGCGCGCCGTCGTACGGCGCCCCCGGCTACGGGGCCCCCGGCTCGCCGGCCCCCCAGCCGCGGTACGGCCAGTACGCACCCGGCCACGAGCCCGGTCAGCAGACCCCGCCGGACCAGCCGCCCGCACCCGGCGCGTGGGGTGCCCCGGGCGCCGCTCCGGGACAGCCGGGCTACGGCCAGCCCGGCTACGGCCAGCAGCCGGGTTACGGCCAGCAGCCCGGTGACGGCCAGCAGCAGCCGGGATTCGGTCAGCAGCCCGGCTACGGACAACAGCCCGGCTACGGCCAGCAGCAGTACGGGCAGGGCCAGTACGGGCAGGGCCAGTACGGGCAGCAGCAGTACGGCGCGCCGGGCTACGGCCCGCCTCCCGGCCTCGCGGGCGCACCCTACGCACCGCTCGCCGCGAAGCCCGGCATCATCCCGCTGCGCCCGCTGTCGCTCGGCGAGATCTTCGACGGCGCGTTCGGCGCGATCCGCCACAACCCCCGGGTCGTGCTCGGCATGAGCGCGCTCGTCGTCGTGGTGGCGACGCTCCTCGGGACCTTCCTGGGCTGGGCGTTCTCCGGCTACGTCGCCCAGTACTTCGACGTCGTGCTCGACGAGGCCACGTTCCCCGGCTTCGACGAGAGCTTCGCCACGACGCTCGCCAGCTCCTTCGGGATCCAGGTGACGACGTTCTTCGCCGCTCCCGTCATCGCGGGACTCCTCACCGTCTCCGTCGGGCAGTCCGCGATCGGGCGCAAGGCCGGCGTCGGCGAGGTCTGGTCCCAGGTGGGACGGCGCACGTGGTTCCTCATCGCCTTCCCCCTGCTGACCGGGCTGGCCGCGTCCGTGGCGCTCGGCCTGGCCACGCTCCTCGTCGTCGCGGGCTTCGCGGTCTCCGAAGGGCTCGGCGCGTTCCTCATCGTCGTCGCCCTGCTCGCCTGGCCCGTGCTCATGGTCTGGGTCGGGACGCGGACCGGGCTCGTGCCACCCGCGCTCGCGCTGGAGGGGCAGCCGTTCTGGCAGACCGTCAAGCGGGCGTGGCTGCTCACCCGCGGCAGCTTCTGGCGCCTCTTCGGCATCTACCTGCTCGCCCTCGTCGCGATGAGCTTCGTCTCCGGGATCGTCGCGTACCCCGCGAGCCTCGCCTCCTCGTTCCTGCTCATGGCGGGCCAGACCTTCCTCTACCACGTCGTGCAGGCGATCGGCGTCGCGCTCTCGATGATCCTCACGTCGGTCTTCATGGGCTGCATCGTCGCGCTCCTCTACATCGACGTGCGCATGCGCCGCGAGGGCCTGGACGTCGAGCTCGCCGCGGCGGCGAGCGAGCAGCCGCCCGCATGACCGTGCGGTCGCTCGCGGCCGACGTGCCCGTGCAGCCGGGCGCCGACGAGGCCCGGCGCTGGCTCGTCGGAGAGCTCGCCGGGCCGGAGTACCGCACGGACCCGTCGCTCCTGCAGCGGTTCCTCGAGTGGCTCCAGGGGCTGTTCGACGGCGCGCCCACGCTCGACCTGGGCGGCCCGCTCACGGCGGTGGTCGTCGTCGTGGCGGTCGCCGTCGTCGCGGCGATCGCCTACTGGGTGGCCGGCCCGGTGCGCCTGTCGCGCCGCGCGAAGGCCTCCGCCGTCGTGCTCGACGACGACGCGCGCACCGCGGCCGAGATGCGGGCCGCGGCCGACGCCGCGGCGGCCCAGGGCGACTGGGCGACCGCCGTGCTCGAGCGCTTCCGCGGCGTCGTGCGCTCGCTCGAGGAGCGCGCGGTCCTCGACCCGCGTCCCGGACGCACCGCGTGGGAGGCTGCGCGGACGGCGGGCGAGCGCCTGCCCGACGTCGCGGACGGGCTCGAGCGCGGCGCCCACCTGTTCGACGACGTCGCGTACGGCGCGGCGACCGTCGGCCCCGAGGCGGACGCCTTCCTGCGCGCGCTCGACGAGCGGACGCTCGCGACGCGTCCCGCGCTGCGCGCGGAGCTCGCCGCGGCCGTGCCGGGAGACGGCGCATGAGCGCCCCCACGACCCCGGTCTCCCCCGGCGCGGCACCCTCCGCCGGCGCGTCGGGCGACCCGCGGGCCGTGACGACGGCCTACGTGCCGGTCGTCGGCGACGGCACGACCGCCCGCTCGCGCGCCGCCGGCCGCTGGCGCCGGGCGCGCTGGCCCGTCGCCGTCGTCGGCGCGCTGCTGCTGCTCGCCGGGCTGACGGCGCTCGCTCGGCCCGCGACGTCGGCCACGCCGCTCGCGCCGGACAACCCGGGCCCCGCCGGGGCGCGCGCCGTCGCGCAGGTGCTGGGCGACCAGGGCGTCGAGGTCACCTACGTGCGCACGGTCGCCGACGCGGTGCGCGCCGCCGACGAGGGCGGCACGCTCCTCGTCGCGCAGGGCGACTACCTGCTCGACGAGCAGGTGGACGCGCTCGTCGGGACCCCCACGGACCTCGTGCTCGTCGCCCCGCCCGATCACCTGCTCGCCGCGGCGACCGACGGCGGCGCGGAGCTCGCGTACGACTGGGGGTCCGGCGCGTCGGCACGCCCGGCGCGCTGCGCGGACCCGGCCGCCCAGGCCGCGGGCTCGCTGCGCTCCGACGGCGTCGGCTTCGTCGCGCTCGACGACGCGACCGTCCTCTGCTTCCCCTCCCCCGACGACCCGTCCCTGGGCGCCTACCTCGTGCACGAGGCCGACGGGCGCACCGTGCGCGCGGTGGACACCTCCGCCGTCCTGCGCAACGACACGATCACCGAGGACGGCAACGCCGCCCTCGCGCTCTGGACGCTCGGCGCGCACGACCGCCTCGTGTGGCTCGTGCCCGACCCGTTCGACACGTCGCTCACCGACGACGGGGACGAGGCACCCGCCCTGTCCCTGCCGCCGTGGTTCGGCGTCGTCGCCCTGCAGGCGCTCGTCGTGCTGCTCGTGGTCGTGCTGTGGCGCGGCCGCCGGCTCGGCCCCCTCGTCACGGAGGACCTGCCGGTCATCGTGCGCGCCGCCGAGACGACGCGCGGCCGCGGCCGTCTCTACCGACGCGCGGGCGCGCGCGGCCATGCCGCCGCGGGGCTGCGCGCGAGCGCCGCCGACCGCCTCGCGCACCGCCTCGGCCTGCCCCGCTCGGCCGACGCCCCCACCGTCGTCGACGCCGTCGCCCGCGCGACGGGTCGGCCGGGCGACGAGGTCGCCCAGCTCCTGTACGGACCACCACCCGCCGACGACGCGGCGCTGCTCGAGCTCGCGCGTCACCTTGACCGGATCGAGAGCGAGGTCTACCACTCGTGACGCACCACCCCGACGGCTCCGTGCCGCAGCCCGACCGCTACGCGCCGCCCGCCCAGGACCAGGGCGTCGCCGACCGCGTGAGCGCGGCCGCCGGCCAGCCCGCGCACCAGCCCGGACCGGCGGCGCCCGCCCCGCAGGCGCCGTACGGCCAGGGCCAGGCGCCTGCTGCGCCCGCACCGACCCCCGCGCCGGCACCCTCCCCCGTGCACGACGCCCCGCCCGCGCCGTCGCCCGAGCTGCGCCAGGCGCTCGCCGCCGTCCGCAGCGAGGTGGGCAAGGCCGTCGTCGGGCAGGACGGCGCCGTGACGAGCCTGCTCATCGCGCTGCTCTGCAAGGGCCACGTGCTGCTCGAGGGCGTGCCCGGCGTCGCCAAGACGCTGCTCGTGCGCACGCTCGCCGCGTCGCTCGACCTCGACACGAAGCGCGTGCAGTTCACGCCCGACCTCATGCCGGGCGACGTCACGGGCTCGCTCGTGTACGACGCGCGGACCGCCGAGTTCTCGTTCCGCGAAGGCCCGGTCTTCACGAACCTGCTGCTCGCCGACGAGATCAACCGCACGCCTCCCAAGACCCAGGCGTCGCTCCTGGAGGCCATGGAGGAGCGGCAGGTCTCGGTCGACGGCACGCCCCGCCCGCTGCCCGACCCGTTCCTCGTCATCGCGACGCAGAACCCGGTCGAGTACGAGGGCACGTACCCGCTGCCCGAGGCCCAGCTCGACCGCTTCCTCCTCAAGGTCGTGCTGCCCCTGCCCGAGCGCGAGCAGGAGGTCGAGGTGCTCGCGCGCCACGCCGCCGGCTTCGACCCGCGCGACCTCGCGGGCGCCGGGGTGCGCGCCGTCGCCGCGCGCGAGGTGCTCGACCGTGCGCGCGCGGAGGTCGCGCGCGTCCAGGTCGCGCGCGAGGTGCTCGGCTACGCCGTCGACGTGTGCCGCGCGACGCGCCACTCCCCGTCGCTGTCCCTCGGCGTGTCCCCGCGCGGCGCGACGGCGCTGCTCGCCACGTCGCGCGCGTGGGCGTGGCTCTCGGGCCGCTCGTACGTGACGCCGGACGACGTCAAGGCGCTCGCGCACCCCACGCTGCGCCACCGCGTGCAGCTGCGGCCCGAGGCCGAGCTGGAGGGCGTGACGGCCGAGAGCGTGCTCGACACCGTGCTCGCGTCCGTCCCCGTCCCCCGCTGAGGCGTCGCTCGTGGCCCTGACGTGGCGCGCCGTCGTGCTGGCGGCGCTCGGGATCGTCCCCGTGCTGCTCGTCCCCGTGCCGGGGACGGTGCTCGTGTGGACGCTGCTCGTCGTCGCGCTGTGCGCGCTCGACGCGGCCCTCGCGGCGTCGCCGCGGCGCGTCGCGATCGAGCGGCGCGTCGCGGGCTCCGTGCGCCTCACCGACGCGACGGCGTCCCGGCTCACGCTCACGAACCTCGCCTCGCGGCGGCTGCGTGCGCTCGTGCGCGACGCGTGGCCGCCGTCCGCGGGGACGCAGGTCAACCGCCACGACGTCGACCTGCCGCCCGGCGAGGCGACGCGCGTGACGACCGTGCTCGTCCCGACCCGCCGCGGCGAGCGCGTCGCGGACCGCGTGACGATCCGCTCGTTCGGCCCGCTGCGGCTCGCGGCGCGCCAGGCCTCGCTCCCCGTGCCCGGGCGCCTGCGCGTGCTCCCCGAGTTCGCGTCGCGGCGCCACCTCCCGAGCCGCCTCGCACGCCTGCGCGAGATGGACGGGCGGGCCGCGGTGCAGGTGCGCGGCGAGGGCACGGAGTTCGACTCGCTGCGCGAGTACGTCATCGGCGACGACGTCCGCTCGATCGACTGGCGCGCGTCGGCGCGGGGTCGGGACATGGTCGTGCGCACGTGGCGGCCCGAGCGCGACCGCCGCGTGCTGATCGTCGTCGACACGTCCCGCACGTCCGCGGCGCGCGTCGGCGACGCGCCGCGCCTCGACGCGAGCATCGAGGCAGCGCTCCTGCTCGCCGCCCTCGCGGGGCGCGCCGGGGACCGCGTCGAGCTCGTCGCGTACGACCGCACCGTGCGCTCGCGCGTCGCCGGGGCTGCGGGGCCGCGCCTCATGCCCGCCATGGCGGACGCCCTCGCACCGCTCGAGCCCGCGCTCCTGGAGACCGACTGGCCAGGCCTCGTCAGCACCGTCCACGAGCGCCTGTCGCAGCGCGCGCTCGTCGTGCTCCTGTCGACGCTCGACGCCGCCGCCGTCGAGTCCGGCCTGCTGCCCGTCGTCGGGCAGCTCACGGCCAAGCACCAGGTCGTGCTCGCCGCGGCGGGCGACCCCGAGGTCGCCGCGCTGCGCGAGGACCGCACCGGGACGGCTGAGGCCTACGACGCCGCGGCCGCCGCGCGCGGCGAGATCGAGCGCGCCGCCGTGACGACCGTCCTGCGCCAGCGCGGCGTCGAGGTCGTCGACGCCCTCCCCGACGACCTCGCACCCCGACTCGCCGACACCTACCTCGCGCTCAAGGCGGCCGGCCGCCTCTGAGCCCCGCGGGGTCACCGAGCCGGAGCCGGTGGTCGCGCGAGACGAAGCCACGGTCGCGCGAGGTAGGGGCGCCCTCTCCCCCGACCGTCAGGGGCGGGAGGTAGGGTCGTTCAGCACGTCCATCCCGACCTCAGGAGACTCCCGTGGCCTGGCAGCCGACCGACCCCCGGCAGCGCGTCCGGCGCAACCGTCGCGTCGCGATCATCGTCGTGGTGGCGCTGCTCGCGACGTTCCTCGTCCCGGCCCTCGCGATCGTCCTGTCCTGACGGGGCGATGGTCGACGAGCGGTTCGGGCCGCGGCTGAACCACGACGACCTCAACCGTGCGCTGCTCGCGCGCCAGCACCTCGCGCCCTCGCGCGACGCAGCCGTCGTCGACGAGGTGCGTCACCTCGTCGGCCTGCAGTCGCAGGTCCCGTCGTCGCCGTACCCGGCGCTCTGGTCACGCCTGACGGGCTTCACACCGGACGACCTGGGCGACCGCCTGCTCGACCGCCAGGTGGTGCGCGTGGCGACGCTGCGCGGCACGGTGCACCTCGTCGCAGCCGACGACGCGCTCGAGCTGACGGCGCTCGCCCGGCCCGCCCTGGCGACCTACCTGCGGTCGCGCAACCAGCACGGGACGGCCCTCGCGCACGTCGACCTCGACGACCTCGAGCGCGTCGCGGACGACCTGATCGCCGAGCCGCTGACGTCGGTCGAGCTCGGGCGGCGCCTCGCGGAGCGGTGGCCCGACGTCGACCCGAAGCACCTCGCGTACGCGGCGCGCTGCCTCCTTCCGCTCGTGCAGGTGCCGCCCCGTGGCCTGTGGGGAGCGAGCGGGACGGGCACGACGACCACCTGGACGACGGCGCGGGCCTGGCTCGGGCGGTCCGACGCCGTCCTCGACGCCGTCGCGCACGGCACGGACCCGGACGCGACCCTCGCGGCGCGCGTGCGGCTCGTGCGCCGGTACCTCGCCGCGTTCGGGCCGGCGTCGGTGGCCGACGCGCAGCGCTGGGCGGGCCTGACCCGGCTGCGCGCCGCGGTCGACGTGCTGCGGCCCGAGCTCGTGACGTTCACCGGCCCGGCCGGCACCGAGCTCCTCGACCTGCCCGACGCGCCGCGCCCGCCGGGCGACGAGCCCGTCCCGGTGGCCCTCGCGGGCGACTTCGACAACCTGCTCCTGTCCCACGACGACCGCACGCGCGTCCTCGGGGACCTGCCGGTCACGAGCGTCGTGAGCGTCAACGGTCAGGTCGCGGCGGCGGTGCTCGTCGACGGCCGCGCCGCCGGCGCCTGGACGGCCCGCCCGGCGGCCCCGGCGGCGCGCGGCGCCCGAGCAACGACCCCGGCCGCGCGCGGTGCCCGAGCGGCGGGCCCGGAGGGCGGCACGCTCCCGGCCGCCGGGACGGACGTCGTCGTGCACGTCGAGGTACGACCCCTGCACGCACCGAGCGGCCCCGGCGCGTCCGACGACCGCGCGCCGAGCCCCGCCGACCGCCTGCGCGACCCTGCGGTGCGCGACGAGGTCGTCGCGCGCGCCGAGGACTGGGTGCGGTGCGGGTGGCCGCACGCGCGGGCGCGCGTCGTGCTCGACGACTGACGTCCGGCGTCGTGGGTCAGGCCGCGACGGGGGCCGCGTCGCCCGCGTGGTCGGCCGTGAGGTCGCCCGTCTCCCCGGCCCGGACCGCGCGGCGGCCGAGCACGATCGTGTAGACCCAGAACGCCGCGAGCGCGACGGCCCCGATCGCGATCTTGAGCCACCACGGCAGGTCCGACCCGGTGACGAACCCCTCGATGACGCCGGAGACCGCGAGCGCGATCGCGAGGCCGATCGCGACGGTGACGAGCGCCCGGCCCTCCTGCGCGAGGGCGCGCGAGCGCGGCAGCGGGCCGGGGTCGATCCACGCCCAGAAGATCCGCAGCCCGGCGGCGCCGGCGACGAAGATCGACATGAGCTCGAGCAGCCCGTGGGGCGCGATGAGCTGGAGGAAGAGCGGGAGCTCGCCGTGCGCGGCCATCATGCCGCCGATCGAGCCGACGCCGACCGCGTTCTGGAACAGCACCCACACGGGGAAGACGCCCGTGATCCCCAGGCCCACGCAGAACGCCGCGATCCGCGCGTTGTTCGTCCACACGACGGCGGCGAAGTCGACGCCCGGGTCGTAGTAGGACGCGAACGCGTCGTTCACGTAGTCCTCCTGGACGCTGGGCGGGCCCATGGACGCGAGGCCCTCGGGCGTCGTCGCGACCCAGACGCCCGCGACGACCGCGACGAGGAGGAAGGCCGCGGTCACGCCGACCGACCACCACCGGATCCGGTAGAGCGCCGCCGGGAGGGACACGGTGAGGAACCGCACGACGTCCCGCCACGCAGGCTCGTGCGCCCCCGCGATGCGCGTGCGGGCGCGCCCGAGGAGCACGGACAGGCGCGAGATGAGCACCGGGTCCGGCGCGACGGAGCGCACGGTCGACAGGTGCGTGGCGACGGACTGGTAGAGCCGGACGAGCTCGTCGGCCTCCGCGCCGTCGAGCGTGCGGCGGCGGACGAGCGCGTCGAGGCGGTCCCACTCCGCGCCGTGCACGTCGGTGAAGGCGTCGAGGTCCACGACCGATACCCTGCCACACGGGGCGTGCCACCGGTGCGCCGACCGACGGGCGGGCAGGACCCGCGACGGCGAGGACGGGAGCGGGCGTGCGCGAAGGCATCGTGATCGGCGAGGGCGTGGTCCTGGACGCGCGACCGGCGTCGTTCGCGACGCGCGGGCTGGCGCTCGCGCTCGACCTCCTCGTCGTGCTCGTGTTCTTCGTCGCGACGCTCTTCGTGCTCGGCGCCTCGTTGGGGTCGCTCGAGCTCGACATGGTCACCGCGATCCTCATCGCCTTCTCGGTCCTCGTCATGGTCGTCATCCCGACCACAGTCGAGACGCTCTCGCGCGGCCGCTCGCTCGGCAAGCTCGCGCTCGGCATCCGGGTCGTGCGCGACGACGGCGGCCCGGTCCGGTTCCGGCACGCGTTCCTGCGGGCGCTCGTCGGGGTCGGGGAGATCTGGCTGACGTTCGGCTCGGTCGCGCTGGTCGCGTCGCTGACGAACGACAAGGGCAAGCGGCTCGGCGACATGGCCGCGGGCACGTACGCGATCCGGGTGCGGGGCGGGCGACCGACGCTCGCCCCCCTCGCGATGCCGCCCTACCTCGCCGCGTGGGCCGCGCACGCGGACATGCGGCGCCTCCCGGACGGCCTCGCGCTGGCCGCCCGGCAGTTCCTCGGGCGCGCCGCCCGCCTGCACCCGGCGTCGCGCGCGCGGCTCGGCCAGGAGCTCGCGGGGCAGGTCGAGCGGTACGTCGCGCCCGGCCCGCCGCCCGGCACCCACCCCGAGACGTTCCTGCTCGCCGTGCTCACCGAGCGCCGCGACCGGGACCGCGCGACGGCCCAGCGCGCGCAGGCCGCCGCGCGCGAGCAGGCCGAGCTGCTCCACCGGCTCCCCTACTCGGTGCCCGACCCGACGCGCTGACGCGTGGGGCGCCTCCTCGGGGCGTCCTCGAACCGCCCGACGACGCGTGCGATCCCGACGAGCACGAGGGCGAACGCGCCGAACCAGACGGGTCGGCTCGCCCACCAGTCCGCGCCGCCCACGGCCGGGAGCTCCTGGCCGAGCACCACGAGGACGACCCCGACCACGACCACCATCGCGGTGAGGTGCCACAGGTACACGGTCATCGAGCGCCGTGCGAGACCGCGGACGACGGACCGTCCCCGGCCGTCGGCCCAGCGCACGAGCGGTCCCCGCGCGGCGAGCGCGAGCGCGACGAGCGCGACGGCGTGCAGCACGACGGGCGCGGTCGGCGGCCCGAGGTTGGACATCGTGTCGCCCGGCATGCCGATGAGCGAGACCGGGTAGGGCCCGACGGCCACGAGCAGGGCGGCGAGGGCAGCCGCGGCGAGCCCGACGGCCACGAGCACCCCGGGGCGCGGCACGACGGCGACGGGGACGAGGCGGCCCCGGCGCGCGACCCGCAGGCCGGAGCGGGCGTCGGCGTAGAGGAGACCGACGGCGTACGGCACGGCCCACACGAGCACCACGTTCACGAGCGCGAGCCGCTCGAAGCCTGCGCCGAAGCGCAGCGCCTCGACCGCGAGCGGGGCGGCGGCGAGCCCGGCGACGGCCCACCAGCCGGCGGCGTGCAGCGCGCGGCGCAGGAGCGGCGTGAGCACGACGAGGCCGAGGTAGACCGCGAGGAACCACAGGAGCTGCGGCGCGAGCGTCGCGAGCGAGCGGACGGCGTCGGCCGGGAGCCCGACGGCCAGCAGGACGCCGACGGCCACCACCCACGCCCCGACGAAGACGGCCACCGGACGCAGCAGGCGGGGTAGCCGGGCGCCGGCGAGGCGGACGCCGTCGGCCAGGTCGGCGACCGCGCTCGGACGGGTCACGACCCGGCCCCGGGCCACGGTCCCGGTGCGGTCGTCGGCCCGCCGCAGCCCGTACGCCGCCGACGCGCCCGCCGCGAAGAACAGCAGGGCGAGCACCTGGAGCACCCACGTCACGACCCACCCTCCGCCGTGCGCGAGCGCGTTCCCGATCCGGAGCTGCTCGCCGTCCCACGTCGCGTCCGCCATGAGCCAGTGCACCGTGAGGACGCTGAGGGTCGCGACGGCGCGCACCGCGTCGACGAAGACGTCGCGCGACGGGCGGCGGGGTCCGTCGCCGGCCGCGGCCGCCGTACCGGGCCGGTCCCGGCGCGGTGCCGGCGGGGCGGTGTCCCGGAGCCGGGGCGGAGCCGGGCGGACGGGCGACGACGCGCGGGGTCGGGCGGGGGGTGGCGACAGGACGGCCACGGGATGCTCCTCGGTCGGCGGGCCCGGGAGGTCTCCCGGTGCTCACCAGTCTCGAAACATCCTGTTCGTCCCGGTACGGGACGGTCCCCCGACCGCGTCGCGGTCGTCCACCGAGGTTCCGGGGGGTTGTCCCCCGCCGCTCAGACCGTGAGCCGCTCAGACCTTGAGGTAGCGCAGCACCGCGAGGACGCGGCGGTGGTCCCCGGCGTCCTGCGGCAGCCCGAGCTTGCCGAAGATCGAGGTGACGTTCTTCTCGACCGCGCCGTAGGAGAGGAACAGGGCCTCCGCGATGGCGGAGTTCGACCGGCCCTGCGCCATGAGCTCGAGCACCTCGGTCTCGCGCGGCGTGAGGCGCGCGAGACCGTCGTCGGAACGCGACGCCCCCATGAGCTGGCTCACGACCTCCGGGTCGAGGACGGTCTGGCCCGCGGCGATGCGCGTGAGCGCGTCGACGAACTCCCCGACGTCCGCGACGCGGTCCTTGAGGAGGTAGCCGACGCCGCGCGCCCCGCCCGTGAGCAGCTCGCTCGCGAACCGCGTCTCGACGTACTGGGAGAACAGCAGCACCCCGAGGTCGGGGTGCGCCGCGCGCAGCGCGAGCGCCGCGCGCAGCCCCTCGTCGGTGAACGTCGGGGGCATGCGGATGTCGACGACGGCGACGTCCGGCAGCGCGTCCTGCGCCGCGAGCCGCGCGACCTGCGCGACGAGCTCGTCGCCGTCCGCGACCGCCGCCGCGACCTCGTGACCGCGGCGGATGACGAGCGCGACGAGACCGTCGCGCAGGATGGCGGAGTCCTCGGCGATGACGAGCCGCATGGTGTCCTTCCGGTCGGACGGGCCGGGCGGCCCGGGCGGGCGTGGTGCCCCGAGGACATCCTGCCCGACGCCGCCCCGCCGCCCGGGCAGGACCGTCCCGTCCGTGCGCAGCACGTCAGACCCGGACGGGCAGGAGGACCGTGACGACCGTCGGGCCGCCCACGGGGCTCGTGAGCTCGAACGAGCCGTCCACGGAGCGCACGCGCTCGGCGAGTCCCGCGAGCCCGGAGCGGTGCCCGTCCGAGCCCGGCTGCACGACGCGCGCGCCGCCCTGGCCGTCGTCGCGCACCCGCAGGCGCAGGCGCGCCCCGCGGCCGCTGCCCTGGCGCTCCACGAGCACGTACACCCCGGTCGCGCGCGCGTGCTTGACGGCGTTGGTGACGAGCTCGGCGACGCAGAAGTACGCGATGGACTCGACCGCGGGAGCGAGCCGGCCGGACGCCTCGACGGCCGGGTCGACGTCGACCGTCACCGGCAGGGGCGAGCGCGCCGCGAGGGTCTCGAGCGCGACGGCGAGGCCGTTGTCGAGCGCGGGCGGGTGGATGCCGCGCGCGAGCTCGCGCAGCTCGACGAGCGCCTCCTTGGTCGACGAGTGCGCGAGGTCGACGAGCTCGAGCGCGTCGCCCGCGTCGCCACCCGCCGCGAGCTGCTCCTTGGCCTCGCCGAGCTGCATCGCGACCGCGACGAGACGCGCCTGGGTGCCGTCGTGCAGGTCGCGCTCGATGCGACGCAGCTTCGCGTCGGCGTCCTCGACCGTGCGGCCGCGCGACTCCTCGAGGTCGGCGACGCGCAGGCTGGACAGCGTGGGACCGAGCAGCGCGACGGTGAGCACGCGGAAGAGGTGCGCGAACGCGCGCGTGACGTGCGGCCAGACCCACAGGAAGAGCGCTCCGACGAGCACGAGGCCGAGCTGGCGCGCCGGGGTGTCGACGTACCAGTCGACCCCGAACTGCGCGCCGCGGTGCCACGACCCGTCGGCGGCCTGCTGCAGCGGGAGCCACCGCGACCAGATCCAGTGCGTCATGCCGCCGAGCCCGACGGCGAGGAAGACCGTGCTCACGACGAAGGACAGGATGGCGAGCGGGAACGTCACGACGAGGAACAGCACGGCCCGCCACCCGGTACCGTCGCCGATCCCGCTCCACAGCGTGCTCCAGAAGCCGCGGCGGCGCGTGTACGGGGCAGGGGCGGCGACGTCGACCCCGAGGAGGGACCGCGCGAGCGACCGGTACATCGAGCCCCAGCCGCGCCCGCCGACCACGACCCACCCCGCGACGACGAGACCCAGGACGGGCACGATCATCGCGACGAGGAAGACCACGGAGAACAGCCCGTAGGAGAACGCGAAGGGCGCGAGCAGGAGCGCGAGCGAGAGGTAGCCGTACTCGCGCCACGTGCGCCCCGCGAACGGCGCGCGAGCGAAGCCGACCTGCTCGCGGTGGTCCACGTACCGCGGGTCGGGCTGCGAGCCCGCGAACGCGCCCGGGATCCCGGGCGTACCCGCCGCCGCGGGCGACGACGGCGCGGCGGCAGGGTGCGGCGTCGGCACGACCGCGTCGGGCGAGGGCTCGCCCGCGGGCACGACGCTCGGCTGGTCAGGGGTCACGGCAGTCATGGTGCCAGTCTGGGCGCGCGCGCGTGGCGGCGACAGGGTGGCGTCCGCCGCGCCGAGGTGGGGACAACCCCCGTGGGCGCCGTCAGTGCAGCAGGTACTTGACCGCGATGACCACGCCGCCGAACGCCGCGGCGAGGAGCGTCTCCCCGACCAGCCGGCCGCCGCGCGCCCCGGCACGAAACGCGGCGAGGAACCCCACGACGCCGAGGAGGAGCACGGTGAACCACACCGCCACCAGGGCGGACTCCTCGACGCCGAGCCCGACCGCGAGCGCCACGAGGTACACGACGACCCCGGGGACCGCCCCCAGCAGCACCCCGACGTTCGACCGCAGCGCGACCACGGTGCGGCCCCACAGCGAGTGCCCGGTGTCGTGGAAGCGCCCGCTCACCGCGTCCACGTAGCAGTGCGCGAGCCAGTAGCCCACCGCCACGAGGGACGTCGCGAGCACGACGCGGTCGCCCGTCGGGGCGTGCACGCTCGAGACCGCCATGACGAAGCCCGCGACGATCGCGCCGTACAGCAGGTCGTGCGGGGGCTCGCGCTCCCACCGGTCGCCCACCCGGTGCCACAGCGGCCGTACCCGACCCGGCGGCGGCTCGTCGCGCACCTCGTCGACCGGCCCCGCCGTGCCCTCGCCCGCGGGGGGCGAGGGCACGACCGGCGTGCGCTCGTCGGACGACGGGTCCATGCGACCTCCTCGGCGCGTGCCGGACGACTCGGGGAAGGGCTCAGTAGCGGTAGTGCTCCGGCTTGTACGGCCCCTCGACGGGGACGCCCAGGTAGTCCGCCTGGGACGGCGAGAGCTCGGTGAGCCGGACGCCGAGCGCGTCGAGGTGCAGGCGCGCGACCTTCTCGTCGAGCACCTTGGGCAGACGGTAGACCTGGCGCGCGTAGGCGCGCTCGCGCCCTTCGCGCGCGGCGGCCGTCGCGTCCTGGTAGAGCTCGATCTGGCCGATCACCTGGTTCGAGAACGAGTTGCTCATGACGAACGACGGGTGGCCCGTCGCGTTCCCGAGGTTGAGCAGGCGGCCCTCGGACAGCACGACGACCGAGCGGCCCGCGGGCTGCCCGTCAGGGCCCGGCTCCGCGAACGTCCACTCGTGGACCTGGGGCTTGATCTCGGTCCGCGACACCCCGGGCACCTCGGCGAGACCGGCCATGTCGATCTCGTTGTCGAAGTGGCCGATGTTGCCGACGACGGCCTTGTCCTTCATCGCGACGAGGTGCTCGGCGCGGATGACGTCCTTGTTGCCCGTGGTCGTGATGAAGAAGTCGGCCTCGCCGAGCACGTCCTCGATCCGGGCGACCTGGTAGCCGTCCATCGCGGCCTGGAGCGCGCAGATCGGGTCGACCTCGGACACGATGACACGCGCGCCCTGGCCGCGGAACGCCTCGGCCGCGCCCTTGCCCACGTCGCCGTAGCCCGCGACGAACGCGACCTTGCCGCCCATGAGGACGTCGGTCGCGCGGTTGATGCCGTCGGGCAGCGAGTGCCGGATGCCGTACTTGTTGTCGAACTTCGACTTGGTGACCGAGTCGTTGACGTTGATCGCCGGGAAGAGCAGCTCGCCCGACTCGGCGAGCTGGTACAGGCGGTGCACGCCCGTCGTCGTCTCCTCGGTGACTCCCTGGATCTCCTGCGCGATCGTCGTCCAGCGCAGCGGGTCCGCCTCGAGCGCGCGGCGCAGCACCCCGCGCACGACGTTCATCTCGTGGGTGTGGTCCGGCTCGCCCGGGAGCGTGTCCGGGGGGACGACGCCGGCGCGCTCGTACTGCAGGCCGAGGTGGACGAGCATCGTGGCGTCGCCGCCGTCGTCGAGGATGAGGTTGGGCGACTCGTCCCCCGGCCACACGAGGATCTGCTCCGTGCAGTCCCAGTACTCCTCGAGGCTCTCGCCCTTCCACGCGAACACCGGGACGCCCTGGGGATCCTCGGGCGTCCCGTGCGGCCCGACGACGACGGCGGCCGCCGCCTCGTCCTGCGTCGAGAAGATGTTGCAGCTCGCCCAGCGCACCTGGGCGCCGAGCGCGACGAGCGTCTCGATGAGGACGGCCGTCTGCACGGTCATGTGCAAGGAGCCGGCGATGCGTGCGCCCGCGAGCGGCTGCGACTCCCCGTACTCGGCGCGCAGCGCCATGAGGCCGGGCATCTCGTGCTCGGCGAGGCGGAGCTGGTGGCGGCCCGCCTCGGCCAGGGACAGGTCGCGGACCTTGTACCGCCCGGGGATCTCGTCGAAGCCGGGCGTGGCGCCGGAGGTCGGGGCCTGCGCTGTGGTGGACATGGTTCTCCTGTGCGTTCTCGGCGCCTGCGGGCCGGTGGTGCCGGCTCCGCGGGTGGCGTCGATGGCTGGTCGGTTGCTGCGCTGGGGGCTCCCGTCCGCGCGGGACGGGACCGCGGCCCGCCCGGCACCAGCCTACCGAGGCCGACGCCGTCCGGCCGGGGCGCGGGCCGTCCGGGCGTTCGCCGCCACCGTTCGTCCGGCGCGCGCGCCCGGGCGCGCGCGTAACACGAACGCTTGACCAGCTCAAGATCACGAAGGGATAACGATCCCGGTTCTGCCCTCGGCCGCAGCATTCCAACGATGTTCGGTCAAGAATCGTCCTGGAATCGCCCCCATCGTGGGGGTCCTGGGTAGAAGTTGAACCTCGAATCAGGCAGGGTGGGCGCGAACCGATTGACATCGGATCAGCGTGAGGCCCTGTGTGCGCCGGCCCCTGCGGGGGCAACCGGCCGGACGCGCCACCCCAGGGAGGACGTCCTCGCACCCGGGGCCTCCTGCCGTGCCCTCTCGTCGAGCGCCCGCACCCGGGTGCTCCGGAGGGGCGTGACGCTGGTCCACGACCGGAAGGTGGCGACACCCACCGCATGACAGCTCTCAGCACACCCGTGCCGACCGACCCGGCCGCGCACTCCGGCGCCGCGCCCGTCGGCACCGACGACCGCGCGACCGCGCTCTCGGTCCGCGACGTCTACAAGGTCTTCGGGCGCCGCCCCGTCGAGGCGATCCGCCGCCTCGAGCAGGGCGCGAGCCGCGACGACGTCAAGCCGCTCGGCACCGCCGCGGTGATCGACGCGTCGTTCGACGTGAAGCAGGGCGAGATCTTCGTCGTCATGGGCCTCTCGGGCTCCGGCAAGTCGACGCTCATCCGCATGCTCAACGGGCTGTGGAAGCCGACGTCCGGGCACGTGCTGCTCGGCGGCACGGACCTCGCCCAGGCCGACGCCAAGCAGATGCGCGCGCTGCGCCGCAAGCACGTGTCGATGGTCTTCCAGCACTTCGCGCTCCTGCCCCACCGCACGGTGCTCGACAACGCCGCGTACCCCCTGGAGATCCAGGGCGTCGGCAAGGCGGAGCGCCGCGAGAAGGCCCGCACCGCGCTCGGCCTCGTCGGGCTCGGCGGGTGGGAGGACTCCCTGCCCTCGCAGCTCTCCGGCGGCATGCGCCAGCGCGTCGGGCTCGCCCGCGCGCTCGCCGCCGACACCGACGTCCTGCTCATGGACGAGGCGTTCTCCGCGCTCGACCCGCTCATCCGGCGCGAGATGCAGGAGCAGCTCCTCGAGCTCCAGCAGACGCTCGGCAAGACGATCGTCTTCATCACGCACGACCTCAACGAGGCGATGCACCTCGGCGACCGGATCGCCGTCATGCGCGACGGCCGGATCGTGCAGATCGGCACCGCCGAGCAGATCCTGTCCGACCCCGCGAACGACTACGTCGCCCAGTTCGTCGCCGACGTGGACCGCACGCGCGTCCTCACGGCGTCGTCCGTCATGGTCCGCCCCGCCGTCGTCGTCCCGCTCTCCGGCGGTCCCCGCCAGGCGAGCCGCACCATGCGCGAGGCGCAGGTGTCGGCCGCGTACGTCGTCGACCGGCAGCGCCGCCTGCAGGGCGTCGTGCGCGACGAGGACGCGGTCGCGGCCCTGAAGAAGGGCCAGGACAGCCTCGACGGGCTGGTGCGCCAGGGCGTCGCGCCCGTCTCCCCCGACACCCCGCTCGCCGACGTCTTCGCGCCCGCCGCGGAGTCGCCGCTGCCGGTCGCGGTCACGGACGAGCAGGGCCGGCTCGTCGGCGTCGTCCCCCGCGTCACGCTCCTCGAGGCCATGGTCCCCGGCGACCAGCCGAAGACCGGCGAGATCGACCTCGGGCAGACGCCCGTCGTCCAGGACGCGCCGGCGCAGGACACCGCCCCGCTCGCCGCCGCCCCGACGGAAGGCGGTGCCGCGTGAACGACACCCTCGTCCCCCGCATCCCGCTCGGCGAGTGGGTCGACGCCTTCGTCGGCTGGGTCACCACCACGTTCCGCCCGCTCTTCCGGTTCATCAAGGACGTCCTCGTCGGCGTCTACGACGGGCTCGACGCCGTGCTGTCCGGACCGCCGTTCTGGGTCGTCGCGATCGCACTCGCCGCGCTGGCGTTCTTCGTCAAGGGCTGGCGGCTCGCGGTCGGCACGCTCGTCGGCTTCGTCCTCATCGCGGGCGTGAACCAGTGGGACAACGCGATGGACACCCTCGCGCTCGTCCTGCTGTCCGCCGTCCTCGCGATCGCGATCGCGATCCCGCTCGGCATCTGGGCCGCGCGCAACGACCGCGTCTCCGCCGTCGTGCGCCCCGTGCTCGACTTCATGCAGACGATGCCGGCGTTCGTCTACCTCATCCCGACCGTCGTCATCTTCCTCACCGGGCCCGTCCCCGGGATCATCGCGACGATCGTCTTCGCCATGGCGCCCGGCGTCCGGTTCACCGAGCTCGGCATCCGTCAGGTCGACAAGGAGGTGGTCGAGGCCGGCCAGGCGTTCGGCTCGACCCCCGGCCGCATCCTGCGTCAGATCCAGCTCCCCCTCGCCCTGCCGACGATCATGGCGGGCGTCAACCAGGTCATCATGCTCTCGCTCTCCATGGTCGTCATCGCCGGCATGGTCGGCGCCGGCGGCCTGGGCGAGGACGTCGTCGCGGCGCTCCAGCGCGTCGACGTGGCCCTCGGGTTCGAGGCAGGCCTCGCCGTCGTCATCCTCGCGATGTTCCTCGACCGCGTGACCTCCGCGCTGGGCGACCGCGCCCCCGTGGCGCGCGCGCTCGCCGCAGCGCGCGTCTGACCGGCCGCACCACCGAGCTCGCCACCGAGCACGTCACCGACCATCCCCGGCCGCGCGCCGGGACCCTGCCCACGCACCCGCCGTCGGGCACCCCGACCGGGCCTCCCGGCCCACGGAAGGAACGCATGACCCCCGCACGCAAGCGCACCACCCGCACCGCCGCCGTCGCCGCGACCGCCGTCCTCGGCCTCGCGCTCACCGGCTGCGCGTCCGACTCCGGCTCGGGCGGCTCCGGCGACGGCGCCTCCTCGACCGGCGAGGACGAGACGTCGGTCTCCATCGGCATCCCGTCCGGCTGGGACGAGGGCATCGCCGTCTCCCACCTGTGGACCACCATCCTCGAGGACGAGGGCTACGACGTGTCGACGCAGACCGCCGACGTCGGCGTCGTCTACACCGGCCTCGTCGGCGGGGACTTCGACCTCACGCTCGACGTCTGGCTGCCCTACACGCACGCGTCGTACGAGAAGAAGTACGGCGGCGAGATCACCGACCTCGGCTACTGGTACGACGACGCCAAGCTCACCATCGCGGTGAACGAGGACTCCCCCGCGCAGTCCCTCGAGGACCTCGCGGACATGTCCGACGAGTACGGCAACAAGCTCGTGGGCATCGAGGCGGGCGCCGGCCTGACCGAGATCACCCAGGACCAGGTCATCCCCACCTACGGCCTCGAGGACATGGACTACTCCATCTCCTCCACCCCCGCGATGCTCGCCGAGCTCAAGGGCGCGACCGACAGCGGCGAGAACATCGCGGTCACGCTGTGGCGCCCGCACTGGGCCTACGACGAGTTCCCCGTCCGCGACCTCGAGGACCCCGAGGGCGCGCTCGGCGAGGCGGAGAAGATCCACATGTGGGGCTCGTCCGACTTCGAGGAGCGCTACCCGACGCTGACGAAGATGCTCGGCGCGTTCTCCCTCGACGACGAGCAGCTGTTCTCGCTCGAGAACATGATGTTCAACTCCGACGAGTACGCCGACGAGCAGGCCGCGGTCGAGGCGTGGCTCGAGGAGAACCCGACGTTCGTCGACGACCTCAAGGAGGCCGCGGGCGTCTGACGTCCCGCCCGCGTGCCGACGGGCCCTGCCGACGAGATCTGCAGGGCCCGCCCCGGACGGGCTGCGGTCCCGGTTCGCCGCAGCTGTGCGGGCACCTCGGTGCCCGACGCCGAAGGCCGGCTCCCTCGCGGGGGCCGGCCTTCGGTCGTGCAGCGGGGCGTGGCGCCCTCAGAGCTCGCGCGCGTCGTCCTCCAGCAGGACCGGGATGCCGTCGCGCACGGGATAGGCCAGCGGTCGCTCCGGGTCGGTCGAGTGCAGCTCCGGCTCCCCGGACGGGCCCGTCCCGTCCACGAGGCGGGCGCCCGTCACCGGGCACCGCAGCGCCTCGCGCACCCAGGGGTCGATCTGCAGGCTCATGCTCGCTCTCCTCCGTCGTCCGGGTACAGCACGGTGAGGAGTCTACGGGCCCGAGCGGTCCGGCCCCCGTCCGCGACGGGGGCCGGAGCTCACGCGTGCCCGACCGTCAGCACTGCCGCAGGCTGGCGACGCCGTCGCCCAGGACCCCGCGTCCGCCGAGCAGGACGTACGTGCTCACGCCGAGTGCCGCACCGTCGCCCAGCACCGCAGCGGGCACGCACGTGCTCGGGACCACCCAGAGCGGCACCGGGATGTACCCGGCCGCAGCGGCACCGGCGAGAGCGTCGGCGTATCCGGCGCCCGTCGCGAGGAGGGCACCGTTCGCCCACTCGAAGACGTCGCGGTTCAGCGCGACCGACGTCTCGTAGCGGTTCTTGCCGGCGAACCGCACGACGTTCCCGTTGAGGTAGGGCTCGTCGAGGAGGTCGGCCTCGACTGCTGCGCTCACCGCGCCCTCACCGCCGGCGATGCCGACGGCACCGACGCCGAGGGCCTGGAACAGCTGCTTTGTCGGGGCGTCGACAGCCGTCGCCCTGCCGTTGACCAGGACGACCGGGACGCCATAGGCCCCGGCGACCGCGCCGGCCGAGAGCGCGTCGGGGAAGTCGGTCCCCGTGGCTACGTAGGCGACCTCGACGGCCTGGCCGGCGAATGCGCGCTCGCTCACCAGCCGGGACGTCGCGTAGCGGTTTGCCCCGGCGTCCCGACGGATCGCGTTCGTGTACCCGGCGAGCTGCCGGTAGACCCCGTCGGAGACTGCTCCCGGACCGCCGACGACGACGATGCGCTGCGGCGCCAGCCGCCGGAGCTCGGTCGCGACGACGGCCGGGACCCCGGTCGGCTGCACCAGGAGGAGCGGCCCACCCTGGACCGCGGCCGCGGGCGCAGCGCTCAGCGCGTCGGCGAAGCCGGCTCCGCTCGCGACGTAGACGACGGGCACGCCGGGGTCGAAGACGGAGGACACGCCGACGGCGGTCTCGTACCGGTCCTTCCCTGCGATCCTCTCGGTCCCGGCGGCGGACAGCATCGCCGTGCGCTCCTCGAGGAGGGCACGACGCTCGGGCGTCAGGCGGGCCGAGAGCGTCGCGTGGAACGTCGTCGTCGCGCCGGCCAGGCCGTCGAGCGGGGCCGTCTCCGACGGCGGCGCCGTCTCCGCGCCGGCGGTGGCGCTCGCGCCCGCGACGACCGCGAGCGCCAGCGTCGACGCGAGGAGCGCACGTGTGAGGCGGCGCGTACGGGCACGGGGTCGGCGGCCGAAGTCCGCTCCTCGCAGGGCTGTTGCCATCAGAAGTCCTCTCAGCGGTTGTACAGGGTGCGCTGAGAGTAGCGGTCGGGCAGACGTTCCCCTAAAGCGTTTCGCGCACGAGCGACAGGACGTCGTCGCGCACCTTCTCCATGATGTCCTCGTCCGCGGCCTCGACGTTGAGCCGCAGGAGCGGCTCGGTGTTGGACGCCCGCAGGTTGAACCACCACTGCGGGTGGGAGCCCCAGTGCGAGACCGTCAGGCCGTCGAGCTCGTCGACCTCGACGGGGCCGGCCCCCTGCTGCGTCACGTACGCCTCGACGACGCGCGCCCGGGCCGCCGGGACGTCCGCCACGGTCGAGTTGATCTCCCCCGACGCGACGTAGGGCTCGTACATCTCCGCGAGGTCGGACAGCGCGTGCGGCTGCGACCCGAGCGCGGCGAGGACGTGCATCGCCGCCAGCATCCCGGTGTCCGCGAAGAAGAAGTCGCGGAAGTAGTAGTGGGCGCTGTGCTCGCCCCCGAACACTGCGTCGTGCTCCGCCATCTGCGCCTTGATGAACGAGTGGCCCACACGCGTGCGGACCGTGCGCGCTCCGGCGGCGCCGAGGAAGTCGGGGACGGCGCGCGAGGTGATGAGGTTGTGGATCACCGTGGGGGTGCGCCCGGCCTCGAGCTCCTTCGCGACCTCGCGCAGGCCGACCAGCGCCGTGACGGCGGACGGGGAGACCGGCTCGCCGCGCTCGTCCACGACGAAGCAGCGGTCGGCGTCGCCGTCGAACGCGAGCCCGAGGTCGGCCCCGTGCTCGACCACGGCCGCCTGCAGGTCCACGAGGTTCTTGGGGTCCAGCGGGTTCGCCTCGTGGTTCGGGAACGTCCCGTCGAGCTCGAAGTAGAGCGGGACGACGTCGAGCGGCAGGGCGGGCAGGCCCGCGCCCGTGCCCAGCACGGCCGGGACGGTGTGCCCGCCCATCCCGTTGCCGGCGTCGACGACGACCTTGAGCGGGCGGATGCCCGACAGGTCGACGAGGCCGCGCAGGAACGCCGCGTACTCGGCCAGCATGTCGCGGTCCGTGACGGTGCCGGGCTCCTCGGCCGCGGTCGGCAGGCCGCCGTCCAGGTACCCCTCCGCCAGGGTCCGCACGTCGATCAGGCCCGTGTCCTGGCCGACCGGGCGCGCGCCCGCGCGGCACAGCTTGATGCCGTTGTAGACGGCGGGGTTGTGGCTCGCGGTGAACATCGCCCCGGGGACGCCGAGGACCCCGGACGCGTGGTAGAGGCCGTCGGTCGAGCACAGCCCGATGCGCGTCACGTCCACCCCCGCGGCCGTGAGCCCCGCGGCGAACGCGTCGACGAGCTCCGGGCCCGAGTCGCGCATGTCGTGACCGAGCACGGCGCTGGCCCGCGTGCCGGCCGGGGCCTCCGGCAGCACCACGGCCTGCGCGAACGCCGCGCCGACGGCCCGCGCCACCTCCGGGTTGAGCTGGTCCGGGACGGTGCCACGGACGTCGTACGCCTTGATGAGGTGGGAGAGGTCGGTGCTCACGCCACCCACCCTATCGGCGGGTGCGCCGCGCGCGGCGGCGGGCTGCTCGGAGGGGTACGGCGCGGGCTACTGCCCTGCCGCCGCGTACCGCTCCTCGGTCCGCGCCTTCGCCGGGCGCCACCACGCCTCGTGGTCGCGGTACCAGTCCACCGTCCGGGCGAGCCCGTCGCCGAACGACGTGAAGGCCGGCTCCCACCCCAGCTCGGTGCGCAGCCGCGTGGCGTCGATCGCGTAGCGCAGGTCGTGCCCCGCACGGTCCGCGACGAGCTCGTAGTCGTCGCGGTCGCGGCCGAAGATCTCGAGCAGGTCCTGGACGACCTGCAGGTTCGACCGCTCGCCGTCCGCCCCGACGAGGTAGGTCTCGCCCACGGCGCCCCGCTCGACGATCGCCCACACCGCGTCGTTGTGGTCGTCGACGTGGATCCAGTCCCGCACGTTCGCCCCCGCGCCGTAGACCTTGGGACGACCGCCGTCGAGCAGGTTGGTGATCTGGCGGGGGATGAACTTCTCGACGTGCTGGTACGGCCCGTAGTTGTTGGAGCAGTTCGAGATCGTCGCGCGCACGCCGAACGAGCGCACCCACGCCCGCACCAGCAGGTCGCTCGACGCCTTCGTCGAGGAGTAGGGCGACGACGGGTTGTACGGGGTCGCCTCCGTGAAGCGCGCGACGTCGTCGAGGTCGAGGTCGCCGTACACCTCGTCCGTCGAGACGTGGTGCAGCCGCACGTCGTGACGGCGCACGGCCTCCAGCAGGGTGAACGTGCCGAGGACGTTGGTCCGGACGAACGGGGACGGGTCCCGCAGGGAGTTGTCGTTGTGCGACTCCGCGGCGAAGTGGACCACGAGGTCGGCCTCCCCGACGAGCCGGTCCACCAGGTCGGCGTCCGCGACGTCGCCCTCGACGAGCTCGACACGGTCGCGCACCGGGTCGAGGGACCGTGCGTCCCCCGCGTACGTGAGGGCGTCGAGCACGACCACCGCGGCGTCGGGCCGCGTCTCGACCGTGCGATGCACGAAGTTCGCCCCGATGAAGCCGGCGCCGCCGGTCACGAGCACCCGCACAGCCGACCTCCTCGATCCGTCCTCCTGGCGCGGCGAGTCTATCGACGGAGAACCCCGGCCCCGGGGTCCGCGGCGGCATTTCACCCGCCGCGGCACGGTGCTGTCGTGAGAGCCTGCCGGGATGAAGGGGATCGTCCTGGCAGGGGGCGCGGGCACGCGCCTGCACCCGATCACGCTCGGGGTGAGCAAGCAGCTCCTGCCCGTCTACGACAAGCCGATGGTGTACTACCCGCTCTCCACGCTGCTGCTGGCCGGGGTTCGGGACGTGCTCGTCATCACGACGCCGCACGACGCCGACGCGTTCACGCGCCTGCTCGGCGACGGCTCGCAGTTCGGCATCTCGATCTCCTACGCGGTGCAGGCGGAGCCGAACGGGCTCGCCCAGGCGTTCGTGCTCGGCGCAGACTTCCTCGACGGGGACTCCGCCGCGCTCGTCCTCGGCGACAACATCTTCTACGGGCCCGGCCTCGGCGACCGGCTCCAGCGGTTCGCCGAGATCGACGGCGGCGCCGTCTTCGCGTACCGCGTCTCGGACCCGACGGCGTACGGCGTGGTCGAGTTCGACGGGTCGGGACGCGCCCTCAGCATCGAGGAGAAGCCCGCGCACCCGCGCAGCAGCTACGCGGTGCCTGGCCTGTACTTCTACTCGGCGGACGTCGTCGACGTCGCCCGCTCGCTCCGGCCCTCGGCGCGCGGCGAGTACGAGATCACGGACGTCAACCTGCACTACCTGCGCGAGGGCCGGCTCCAGGTCGAGGTCCTGCCGCGCGGGACCGCCTGGCTCGACACCGGGACGGTCGACTCGCTCCTCGACGCGAGCGACTTCGTCCGCACGATCGAGAACCGGCAGGGCCTGAAGATCGGGGCCCCCGAAGAGGTCGCGTGGCGCCGCGGGTTCCTCGACGACGACGGTCTGCGCGAGCGTGCGGCCGCGCTGGGGCGGTCGCGCTACGGCGGCTACCTGCTGTCGCTGCTCGACGCGTGAGCGCCCGGGGCCGAGGCTCCGGCGAGCACGTCGGCCGCCGCGACGACCCAGCGCTCGCGCCAGCCGCCGACGGGCTCGACGCCGGCCCGGCGCAGCGCCTCGTGACCGAGCACGGACCACGCGGGCCGCGGCGCAGGGCGCGCGGACGCGACGCTGGGGACGGGGCGGACGATCGCCGGGTCGAGCCCGGCCGCGGCGACGACCTCGCGGGCCAGGTCCCACCAGGAGGCCTGCCCCTGCGAGGTGCCGTGGTAGACGCCGCCCGGCGCCGCGGACCGCACCAGCCGCACGACGAGGTCGGCGAGGTCCCGCGCCCACGTCGGCTGTCCCACCTGGTCGTCGACGACCTCGAGCGCTCCGCGCTCGCGCGCCACCCGCGCGATCGTCCGCGGGAAGCACACGCCGTGGGCGCCGTAGAGCCACGCCGTGCGGACCACGAGAGCGTCCGGGTGCTCGGTCCGCACCGCCCACTCCCCGGCGGCCTTCGTCCGGCCGTACGCGGACCGCGGCGCCAGCGGCGCGTCCTCGGCGTACGGGACCCCGACGACCGCGGGCCCGCCGTCGAAGACGTAGTCCGTCGACACGTGCACGAGCCGGGCCCCGTGGCGAGCCGCCGCGCGCGCGACGTGCTGGGCCCCGACGGCGTTGACGGCGAAGGCCGTCGCCTCGTCCGTCTCGGCGGCGTCGACGGCCGTGTACGCCGCGCAGCTCACCACGACGTCCGCGCCGGCGAGCGCGCGCGCGACGGCGTCCCCGTCCGTGACGTCGAGCGCCGCGCGGTCGAGCGCGCGCACGGGCTCCCCGCCGGCGCGCAGCAGCGCCACCACCTCGGCCCCGAGCATCCCGCCGGCCCCTGTCACCGCCCACCGCACCACGACCACCTCCGCACGGCACCCTACCGAGGAGCACCATGAACGTCCGCGAGCTCACCGTCCCCGGCGCGTGGGAGCTGCTGCCGCGCCAGCACGCCGACGACCGGGGCGTCTTCCTCGAGTGGTTCACCGCGGCGGCCCTGCGCGAGGCGACCGGGCGCGACCTCGACCTCGCCCAGGCGAACGCCTCCGTGTCGAGGGCCGGCGTCGTGCGCGGGATCCACTACGCCGACGTCCCGCCCGGGCAGGCGAAGTACGTGACCTGCGTCACGGGTTCCGTGCTCGACGTCGTGGTCGACCTCCGCGTCGGGTCGCCCACCTTCGGGCGCTGGGACGCGGTCCTGCTGGACGCCCGCGAGCGCCGCGCCGTGTTCCTCCCCGAGGGCGTGGGGCACGCGTTCATGGCGCTCGAGGACGGCGCGACCGTCGTCTACCTGTGCTCGAGCGGGTACGCCCCCGAGCGGGAGCACGGCGTCGACCCGACCGACCCCGAGCTCGCCATCGAGTGGCCGACCACCGGTCCGGACGGGCGCGCCCTCGTGCCGTCGTTCTCCGCGAAGGACGCGGCGGCGCCGTCCCTGCGGGAGGCGCTCGCGGCGGGATCCCTCCCCCGCGCGGACGAGGTCGCCGCGTTCGTCCGGACGCTGCAGGGGTAGGTCAGTCGGCCTCGGCGCGCAGGACCCGCAGGTGCCCTCGGCGTCCGACCTCGGTGACGTCCGGCGGCTCCGGCTCGGTGCGGACCTTGCCCGCCTCGCGGACGGCGTCGGCGAGCGCGGAGAGGTCGTCGTCGCTGGGACCGGTCTCGACGAACTGCGGCGACAGGCGCACGACCTCCCAGCCGCGCGGCGCGGTGAGCCGCTCCGCGTGCTCGGCACACAGGTCGTAGCTGTGCGGCTCGGCGAGGTGCGCGAGCGGGCCCAGGACCGCCGTGGAGTCGGCGTAGACGTAGGTGAGGGTCGCGACGGCGGCACGGACGCACGCCGTGCGCGAGCACTGCCTGACGGATCTCACGGCCTGACCTTACGCCTTCCCGAGCGGTCCTGGAGACGCCACACGCCGTCCGCGCCCCGCGCCGGGCCGTGGCTGGTCCCGGCCGGGTTCGTGGGAGGGCCCGGCGAGCCCCGGTGCGCCGGGCGACGGCCGACTACAGTCGTGGTGTGCGTGGCAACTCTCCGTCCCCCGGCTCGCGCCCCGACCCGGCCGGCGCAGGGCGCCGAGCCCGTGACCGCTGGTCGCGACGCAGCGCCGTCACCCCTCCCCCGGTCTCGTTCGACGAGCTCGTCATCCCGCCGCGCGCCCCGGGGCCGGGCGGCCACGGCCCGGTGCCGCGACGCCGCGACCGCCGGGGCCGCGGCATCCGCGGCCCCCTCCTCCCGCCGACCGCACCCGCGAACCGGACGCGCGCGGAGAAGTTCGACGACGTCGTGCTCGACGTCGTGGAGCGCGTGCAGCGCTCGTGGGCGAAGCAGCTGCGCGGGACGGAGTTCGCGGTGGAGGACGTGCCGCCGTCGGACCCGGCGCCGTGGGAGGACGGCGGCGTGCCGCTCGGCCGGTGCTTCCCCGCCGAGTCGGGCCAGCCTGCACGCATCGTGGTCTACCGCCGGCCCGTCGAGGCGCGCGCGTTCGACGCCGAGGACCTCGAGGACCTCGTCCGCGACGTGCTCGTCGAGCAGGTCGCGCACCTGCTGGCGCGCACCCCCGAGGAGATCGACCCGCGCTACACGGGCGACCGCTGACCGTCGCCTAGCGTCCGAGCCCGGCCGTGTCCGACGCGCGGACCGCGACCTCGTGCGCAGCCGGGGCGTCCGTGACGGGCAGGAGCACCGAGAAGAGGCTCGGCGCACCGTCGCCGTCGTCGCCGCTCGGCGAGCCTGCGCTCGCCGTCAGCGACCAGACGGGGAGCAGGCCGTCCCCGTCGCCGACGACGTCGACCGTCACCGCCGCGGGGACGGCCTCGGACCCCTCCGCCCGGACCGTCGCCGGGTCGAGCGTCTGCGTCGTGCCCGCACGGAGGGTCAAGGTCGTGGTGCCCGCCTCCGTCCCGCTCTCGTCGTAGACACGGACGAGGAGCTCGAGCGAGCCCGCCGGCTCGTCGGCGTCCTCGTCGGCGTGGGCCGCGGGGACGGCCGCGAGCGTGAGCGCGGAGGACGTGCCCGGCACGAGGGCCACCTGGCCGGCCCGGGACGCGGCGTCCGTGGATCCGGTGCTCTCGTCGACGGGGTCCGTGTCCTCCACGGGCGGCAGCGGTCGTGCCGCGAGCCAGGCGCGGTCGTACTGCCGCTCCTCGTGGAGCAGGTCGGGGTCCGGCTCCCCGCGCCGGTCGACGGACGCGCCGCCGACGACGGGGACGTCGGCGTGCACGGAGACCGCGTACGCGCCCGCGGGCAGACCGCCGAGCGAGAGGTCCGTCACGACGCCGGGCGTGATCTCGACCTCCTCGGCCCCGCGCAGCGGCACAGCGCCGTCCTCGCCGTAGACGGTGACGCGCGCGGTCCCCGCCTCGTCGCCCGGGGCGAGCAGGCGCAGCTGCGGCGCGTGCGGGTCGTCGACCGCCTCGCCGACGCTCTCGACGCCCACCAGCGCGAGGTCCGTCGTCGGCTCCGCGCCCGGGACCACGTGGTCGACGCCGAGCGGCACGAGCCCGTCGAGCGTCGAGTGCTGCAGGTACGCCGACACGAGGCCGCCCGACGCCGCCACGTGGACGACCAGGCGACGCTGCTCGGGGGCCGCGGCCTCGACCAGGGTCACGACCTCCTGCCCCGGCCCGACGAGCTGCTGGCCGCCGCCGGAGAGCACGACCTCGCCCCCCTGTCCCCAGACCTGGACCTGGACGACGGCGGGCGTGAGACCGGGGTTCTGGAGCACGAGCTGCGAGCTGCTCCCGATCTCGGTGCTCCCGCCGACGAGCCACTGGCTGATGCCCGGCCGCGAGCAGCTCGCCGCGGCGAGACCGCGCAGGTCTCCCTCCGTCGTCACGGAGCCGACGGACGCGGCCACGCGGGGGGACGCGTCCTGGGCGGGGCGCACCGTCAGGACGCTGCCGTGCTCCGGGTCCTCGACGTCGCCCACGGTGACCTCGGCGCCCGGCCCGGGCGCGAGCTCCTGCTCCTCGGGTTCGCCGCCGTCGAGCACGCCGAGCCCAGCGGTCCCGTCGCCCTCGACGACGGCCCGCAGCCTGCTGGACGTGCCGACCGGGGCGGGACCGAACTGCGCGTCACCGACCGTCTCGGGGTCGGTGAGCCGCGCCGGGCCCGGGCAGACCGAGACCTCCTGGGCGGGCTCGACCGTGACCTCCTCGACCGCGTCCGCCGGGGCCGGGGCCGCGGGCAGGAGCGCCGCGCCCGTGCTCCCGAGCACGACGACCGCGCCCACCGCCAGGACGCCGACCAGCCCGGCGCCCGTCGTCGTGACACGGCGCACCACCGCCCGGGCGCGGCCAGGGCGCGCGTCCGTCTCCCGAGCCTCGTCGGGGCTCGTGCCGTTCGTCGTCGACACCGTTCCTACCTCGTTCCCGCGCGACGGCGCCGGACCGGCACCGCGAGCAGCACGTACACGACCAGGGTCACGCCCGCCGCCGCCATCCAGCCGGACCGGTGGTCCGCGGCGTGGTACACCTCGAGCCGCCCGGCGTCGGCCCCGAGGGCGAAAGCCTGCAGCCCGCCCGTCGTCGCCGGGTCGGCCGCCTCCAGCGGGCGGCCGTCGAGCGTCGCGCGCCACCCGGACGACGCGTCCTCCGCGAGGACGACCTGCCGGTCCTCGGGCCCCTCGGGCACCGTCGTGACGACGGGCCGCAGCGCCTCGCGGTCCGCGGCCAGCGGCTCGACGCCCGCGCCGGACTCGACACGCGCCCACGAGGGCTCCCCACCCTCGGGGACGACGCGCCAGAGGAGCGCCGAGCGGCCCTCCGTCATGCGCTCGAGCCCGGGAACCATATCGAGCCGGGCGACGAGCTCGGCCCGCGCCTGGTCCTCCGGCGCGGACGCCGGCAGGAGCACGGCCCCGATGCCGAGTCGTCCGAGGCCGCCCGCGACGTCCGCCGACGTCCCGGAGACGAGCTCCGCGACGAGCCGGGGCAGCTCGCCCTCGGTCACCGCGGGGTCGGCCGCCTGCCACGCGTGCACGACGGCCGACGAGTCGACCGCCTGCGGGCCGTCCGAGCGCAGCGCTCCGTACTCCACGACGTCGCCGGGGCCGAGCTCGAGCGTGAGCACGCGCGCCTGGCGCGGCGACGACTGCATCTGGCGGCCGACCGGCGGCACCACCGGCTCCGTCGTGGCCACGACCGCCCCGACCCGGGCGTCGTCGCGGTCGAGCACGCCCACGGTCCACGACGCCGCCGCCCCCAGCGGGAGCAGCGTGACGACCAGGGCGAGCGCGACGACGGTTCCCGAGCGCCAGGCCGGGGCCCCGGCACCGGGCCACCGGGGGACGCCCACGAGCGCGGCACCGAGGAGGGCGAGGAGAGCGAGCGACAGGCCGGCGCCCGGCCAGCCCGTGACCGGGGCGTCGGGCGTCGTCCCGGTGGCCACCACGGTCGACCCGGCGAGGACGGCCGCGGCCAGCCCGAGCGCCGCGACGAACCACGCCCCCACGGCCAGACGACGGCCGCGCAGCACCGCGAGGACGGCGAGCACCACGACGACCGCACCGGCGGCGAACGGGGCCCAGCGCGCCAGGAGGTCGGCGGCTCCGCCCCCGTCGAGCCCGAACCACGCCTCGGGCGCGGTCGGCAGCCCCAGGAGCTGCTGCCACGGCGCGGCCGGCGTCGCCGCGACCGGCGCCCCCGGGTCGGCGAGCAGCAGCCGCCACCCGCCGTCGCCCGCCGTGCGGGCCATGTGGACGAGGAACGGGGCGAAGAGCACGAGGGACGGCACCGGGACGAGGGCGAGGTAGCGCCGGTGCGCCCGGGCCCCGAGCGCCACGACGACGAGCACGACCACGCCGACGGGCAGGAGCACGGGCGCCCCCGCGACGGCGACCGCGAGCAGCAGGCCCGCGGTGGCGGCGGCGGCGAGCGAGCCGGGCTCGCGGCGTACGGCGCGGCGGGCGACGTCCTGCGTCGGGGGCGCGACGACGTCGAGCCGCTGGAGCCCGAGCGCGCGGACGACCGCGAGCGCGAGCCACGGGAGCGTGGCGTGCACGAGGACGGCGCCGACCCGGCCGGCGCCCACGGCCGTGAGGAGCGCGGGAGCAGCCACCCAGACGAGGGTCGCCCAGGCGCGGAGCGGCACGGAGCGCGTGACCGCGCCCGCGGCGAACCACGCGCCCAGGCCCGCGGCGAGGAAGCACGCGGGGACGAGCAGGTTCACGGCGGTCTGCGTGGCGCCCCCGGCGAGCAGCGACGCGGGGACGAGCGCGGACACGAAGGGGTCCGCCGGCGCGGGCGCGCCGAGCCCCGTGCTGACCCAGCCCGTCGTCGCCGCGCGCCACACGTCGCCGAGCGTCCCGGTGGCCGGGAGCAGCGAGCCGCCGACGAGCCGCCCGCCCGCGAGGAGAGCCCCCGCCAACGGCCCGAAGACGACGGCGGTGAAGCCCGCCAGCACGACGACGGCCCCCGCGAGCCCCGCCCGACGCCGCACCGCGAGAGCGCGGAGCTCGCGCCGCTCGATGTCGGTGGGCGCCCACGCGGTGCGCCGCTGCTCGGCGCGCGCGAGCCGCCGGTCGCGCCGCTCGGCGAGCACCTCGCGCCACGTGCCGCGCAGCGGGCGCAGCGCCCGGCGCGGGAGCCGGCGGGTCCGCCGTGCCACGCGACGCGCCCGGACGACCGGACCGACCCGCACGAGCGCCCACAGCGGCGCGAGCAGCTCGTCCCGGGCCTGCCCGGGCTGCTTGACGAGCAGCCGGAACGCGGCGTGGAACGGTGCGCCGACGACCATCGCGAGCGCGACGAACGGGAGCCACGGTGACGCGACGCCGACGAGCCGCGCGTGGAGCTGGGAGTGGCGGCGCGCCGCCGACGACGCGTCGGGGTCCGGCGCGGGGAGCGCCGTCGTCCCGCGCCGGCGCTCGCGCAGCCCGAGCAGGGAGGCCTGCGCGTGCCGCACCACGGCCGACGGGACGACGACGACCCGGTGCCCCGCGAGGCGCGCCCGTCGGCACAGGTCGAGGCCGTCGCCGAACGGGCCGAGCTCGGGGTCGGTCCCGCCGAGCTCCTGCCACACGGTCCGCCGGACGAGCGCCCCGGCCAGCCCGACGGCGAGCACGTCCTCGCGCGCGTCGTGCTGCCCCTGGTCGACCTCGTCCTCGTCGATGCCGGTCAGCCGGCGCCCCAGCGGGGTCGTGGTCACGCCCACCTCGACGAGGCGGCTGACCGTGCCCGGCTCGAACGGCGCCGCGGGCTGGGCGTCGGTGCCGGGCACCCAGCGCTCCTGCTTGGGGCCGGCCACCGCGACCGCGCTCGAGTGCTCGACGGCGCGCAGCAGCTCGGCGAGCGCGTCGGGCGCGGGTGCCGAGTCGTCGTGCAGGAGCCAGAGCCACGTGCCCGGCTCGACGTTCGCGAGCGCCGTGTCGACCGCGTCACCGAACGAGCGGGCGCGCGGGGCGGCGACGAAGCGCGCGTCCCCGAGCTGCAGGCCCTGGTGCTCGCTGCTCGCGTCGCCGGTCGCGGCGTCGACGACGACCACCTCGTGGGGGCTCGCCGTCTGGGCGCGCAGCGCCGCGAGGGTGTGGGCGAGGAACGGGGTGCGGCCGCGGGTCACGACCACCGCCGTGACCGTGGTCACGACGGGCAGCGCGCCCGTGACGGCGGCGACGATCCCGGGTGCCGCGACGACGCCCGGCACGGCGGCGGCGCGCGCGGCGGCCCCCGGCGTGACGTCGCCGGGACGGGCGCTGCGCGCGGACGTGGTGAGGTCGGAGGAAGTCATGTCCCGTCGATCATGCGACGGACACGGCTCCAGGCGCGGCATTTGCGCGGCCCCGGTGTGGCGGGTGTCGGGCACCCGTCACGACGGCACCCGTCGGCGGCGCCGAGGAGCACTCCGCGACGTGCCCCGGGCGTCAGACGACGCGGCGCTTGAGCTTGCGGCGCTCCCGCTCCGACAGACCGCCCCAGATGCCGAAGCGTTCGTCGTGCTCGAGCGCGTACTCCAGGCACTCCGCGCGGACCTCGCAGCCCGTGCAGACCTTCTTCGCCTCGCGCGTGGACCCGCCCTTCTCCGGGAAGAAGGCCTCCGGGTCCGTCTGAGCGCACAGCGCGCGCTCCTGCCACCCCATGAGCGAGTCGTCGACCGGCTCACCGAAGAGCGGCAGCACCGGTGCCACGCGCTCCACCTCTCGCTCAGCGTCGGTGGGGAAGACCCCGCCCGTCCCGTCCAGCATGTTCCACATTGCTCGCCCCTTCATGCCGTTCGCCGGGCCTCGAGCGAGAACCAGGCAGGAAACTGCATTGAAGAAATTACACGCGTGTCATCCGCGGGCGTCAAGCCGAAATGTGATAGCCCCGCGGAGGCCGAGGGTGAAATCACCACATCTCGGGTGTCGATATCAACACCCTAGGGTGGTGTCCATGGTGCCCGCTCCCCACACCCCCGCCCCTCGCGGCGGCCGTCCTGCCCACGTCGCTGACCTGCTCCGACTCGTCACGCGCGACCCCGGCCGGCCCCGGCTCACGTGGTACGGGGACGACAGCGAACGGGTCGAGCTCTCCGGCGCGGTGCTCGAGAACTGGGTCAACAAGACGACGAACCTGCTCGTCGAGGAATTCGACGCCGGTCCCGGAACGCGTGTCGTTCTCGATCTTCCTGTGCATTGGCGCACGCTGATCTGGGCGTTGGCTGCATGGCGCGTGGGAGCCACCGTGGTCCTGGTCGACGAGAATGCCACCGACCCGGGCTCCACGCACGCCGAGGTCGTCGTCACCCACCGCCCCGACGCCCGGACGGGTTCCGGCGCGGAGCTCGTCGCCGTGGCGCTGCCGGCCCTGGCGCGCCGGTTCGACGGCGCCCTGCCCACGGGGGCGATCGACGCCGCCTCGGCGGTGATGAGCTACGGGGACCAGCTCGGCTGGGCGCCGGAGCCGGACCGGGAGCTCGACGCGCTCGTGGACGGCCCCCTCGTCGTCCGCCACGAGAGCCTCGTGCCGCCCCCTGCGGGCGTCTCCGGGAACGGCGGGCCGGGCCCGCGCGCACTCGTCGGGCTGGAGGGCGGCTCGCTCGCCTCCGGGCTGCGCGAGGTCCTCGCCCTCCTGGCGGCCGACGGGTCCGCGGTCGTGGTCTCCCCTGCCACGGCCGGGATGCTGTCGGCCGACGAGCAGCGGCTCCAGCGTCTCGTGTCGACCGAGCGCGTCACCCGCTGACGCGCTCGGTCGGGTCGACGGACCGGGCGGAGACGTCAGTCGCCGCGCATCTTCTCCACGACGGCGTGCGACTCGCCGTCCGCGACGACCACACCCTTCTCGAGGAGGACGCCGCGGTCGCACAGGTCGGCCACCATGTCGAGGTCGTGGCTGACGATCACGAGGGTGCGGCCCTCGTCGCGCAGCTGACGGACACGGTCGAGGCACTTGCGCTGGAACGGCTCGTCCCCCACCGCGAGGATCTCGTCGATGAGGAAGACCTCCGGGTCGGAGTGCACCGCGACGGCGAACGCGAGCCGCAGGAACATGCCGGAGGAGTAGAACTTCACCTCGGTGTCGATGAACTTCTCGATCTCGCTGAACGCGACGATCTCGTCGAACCGCTGCTCCACCTGCTTCTCGGACATGCCGAGGATCGCACCGTTCAGCAGGACGTTCTCGCGACCGGTGAGGTCGGGGTGGAAGCCCGCTCCGACCTCGATGAGACCGGCGACCCGCCCCCGCGTACGGATCGTGCCGGCGTCGGGCTGCAGCACGCCCGAGATGAGCTTGAGCAGCGTCGACTTGCCGGAGCCGTTGAACCCCAGCAGCGCGACCGTCTCGCCCTCCTCGACGGTGAGCGAGACGTCGTCGAGCGCGAGGAAGGTGTCGGACAGGTCCTT
The DNA here is from genome assembly GCF_040546915.1 of Cellulosimicrobium sp. 4261. Classification (NCBI taxonomy): domain Bacteria; kingdom Bacillati; phylum Actinomycetota; class Actinomycetes; order Micrococcales; family Promicromonosporaceae; genus Cellulosimicrobium; species Cellulosimicrobium sp. 4261. The sequence goes on along the minus strand of NZ_JBEPOQ010000006.1, from coordinate 83,564 downwards.
GCCCCGGACCATCGCGACGGCCAGCTCCTTGAGGGAACGGTTGTGCCGCAGCGTGAACCGCTTCTGGACGTGAGAGATCTCGATGGACGACGTCATCACAGCTCCTGCGCGAAGCGCCCCTCGAGGCGCCGGAAGACGGACTGCCCGAGGAACACGACCACGACCGAGATGGCGAGGCCGACGAATCCCCACATCCACAGGTTCGGAGGCATCGCGGCGGTGCGCGACGTGGCAGGGAACCAGAAGGCGTAGTGGAAGAGCTCCACGGCGGCGGTGATGGGATTGAGCTGGTAGACGGTGAAGAGCCAGCCGGGCAGCGTGTCCCGGACCATCTCCCAGCTGTACAGGATCGGCGACGCCCACGTGGCGACCATCACGATGAGGTCGACGAAGTTCTCGGCGTCCCGGTAGAAGACGTTGATCGCACCGGCCAGGAGCCCCAGACCCAGCGCGAGCGTCGCGATGATCACCAGGCCCAGCAGCCCCGCCGCGACCTCCGCCGGGTTCGGCCTCCACCCTGCGATCACCGTACCGACCAGCAGGACGACGAGCTGCGGGAAGAAGTGCACCGCCGAGACGTAGATCGACGCGACGGGGAACAGCTCGCGCGGCAGGTAGATCTTCCGCACGAGCGGCGCGTTCCAGACGATGGAACGCGTCGCGTTGCCGAAACCCTCGCCGAAGAAGTTGATGACGACGATGCCCGAGAAGAGGTAGACCGCGTAGTCCTCGATCTGGTCGCCCAGCCGGAGGAACAGGCCCATCGCCACGAAGAACACGGCGAACTGGGTCGCCGGCTTCACGTACGACCACGCCATCCCCAGCACCGACCCGCGGTAGCGGACCCGGAGCTCCTTCCGGACGATCAGGCGGAGCAGGAACCGTCGGTCGAGGACGTCGAGGAGACCTCGCCCCTGCCCGGGGGCGACGAGCGGAGCCGGTGCGTTCACGAGGACGGCGGGTTGTCGGAGAAGGTCCTCTCCCACGCCTCGACGGAGGTGATGCGCGGGAGCGCGTCACGGTAGGCGGTCCGCAGGTCGCCCCAGCGCGCGAAGAGCTCCGCGTGGAGCTTCACGGCCTCGGTGAGCATCGTGCGCACGACCCGCGGGTCCCTCCGGTGCCAGGAGACCCCGGTGCCCTCGGCGTTCGAGACGATCGCGGAGTCGTACTGCGACAGGCGCCACCAGCGCGCGTCCTGGTGCGGGACGACGGCCTCGGGACGCTCCCGCTTGTTCTCCGGGACCGGCTTGGCGATCTGCCGGACGACGGTCTTCGCCGCCCACGGCCCCAGCATCAGGCGGCTCGGCATCTGGACGCCGCGCCCCTTGTTCCGGGGCTTCGCCGCCGCGGGCGCCGGGAACTCGTCGAGATCAGGCTTGAGCTGGGCGTCCGTGAAGTCCTGCGTGAGCCGACGGATCTCCGGGAGCTTCGTCCCGATCATGCCGTGCAGGCCGTCCGGCCCGGCGAGGACGTCCCGCATCGCGAGGATGCGCCCCTGCTCGGTGTAGTACTGCATCGAGATCAGGTGCTTGACGTCCATGTACGTGGACTCGCGCAGCACACGCCCGCCTCGTTCGTACAGGGAGTAGAGCAGCGCCGTGATGAGCCGGTTGCGCTCGTGGAAGTACGACTGCCACCCGACGAGGTCGTCCTTGTCCCCCCACGAGACGTGCCAGACGGCCGCCCCGGGGAGCGAGACCGTCGGGAAGCCGTGCGCCCGCGCACGCAGGCCGTACTCGGCGTCGTCCCACTTGATGAAGACCGGGAGCGACAGGCCGATCGTCCGGATCACCTCGGTGGGGATGAGGCACATCCACCAGCCGTTGTAGTCCACGTCCGCGCGGCGGTGCAGCCACGAGGTGGCCCGGAGCCCGCTCTCGCGGAAGTCGTGGCCGTTCTCCATGTCCGGGTGCGGGACGCCGGGCTGGATCCGCCAGGGCTCGACGATCTCGCCGAAGGTGTGCAGGACGGAACGGTTGTACATGTCGAACATGTGCCCACCGACGAGCGTCGGCACCCGCGTGAAGTCCGCGAACGTCACGAGCCGCAGGATGCTCTCCGGCTCGAGGACGATGTCGTCGTCGAGAAGGATCACGTAGTCGCTGCGGCCGGCCGTGACGGTCTCGTACATCGCGCGCGAGAAGCCGCCCGACCCGCCGATGTTGGCCTGCTTGATGATGCGCAGCTGGTCGCCCATGGCGGCCGCCACGTCGGCGAACCCGTCCTCGTCCTCGACGCGCTGCGACCCCTGGTCGACGATGATCAGCTCGTCGAGGAGCGCGCGCACGGAGTCGTTCTCGGCCACGCTGCGGATGGTCTCGAGGCAGAAGTCCGGGCGGTTGAACGTCGTGATGCCGAGCGACGTCCGGCCGTGCCGCGCCGCGTCGTCCTCGACCTCCCACACCGCGCTCTCGAGCAACAGGGGCTCCGTGCCGCCGATGAGGTCGAACCAGTACCACCCGCCGTCGCCGAAGCGGTCGAGCGGGAGGTCCACGGAGATCGTCTGGCGCCCCTCCACGTGGAACGACTCCACCCGGTGCTGGGCGCCCTTGGCGTTCGAGCGGTAGACGGTGAGGTTCCCGTTGCCCACGAGCTCGGCGGTCAGCCGGACGGAGCGCACCACGGTCCACCGGCGCCAGTACCCGGCGGGGAACGCGTTGAAGTAGCTGCCGAAGGAGACACGACGCCCCGCCCGGACGCTCATCGACAGTCGGCTGCGGATGTCCTGGGCGCGGACGGACTCGGAGGCCCGGGGCGCCGAACCCGCACCTGCTCCCGCGCGGAGGGAGTCGAAGTCCGTCTTGGACGGCGCCGGCCGCGCCTCCCCCGCCTCGACGTAGAGCGCCAGGCTGTCGGAGTCGGACTCCACGGGGAAGATGACCCGCTGGACCGTCCGCATCGTCTCGCTCTGCGTCGTCGTCTGCTTCTCGTCGGTCGCCGTCACGCGTCGACCCCTCCGCTCTCGATTCGCGTGCCCCCACCGAAGTGCGGCGCGAGCTTGTTGTCGACCACGGAGAGCGCGGCTCCGATGGCCATGTGCATGTCGAGGTACTTGTAGGTCCCCAGCCGGCCACCGAAGATCACGTCCGTCTCCCCCGCCGCGAGGTCGCGGTACTTGAGGAGCCGCTCACGGTCCGCCGGCGTGTTGACCGGGTAGTACGGCTCGTCGGCGCGGTCGGCGAAGCGGGAGAACTCCCGCATGATCACGGTCTTGTCCGTGGGGTAGTCCCTCTCGGGGTGGAAGTGCCGGAACTCGTGGATGCGCGTGTACGGCACGTCCGCGTCGGCGTAGTTCATCACCGGGGTGCCCTGGAAGTCGCCGACCGGGAGGACCTCCTCCTCGAAGTCGAGCGTGCGCCACGACAGGTCGCCCTCGGCGTAGTCGAAGTACCGGTCGACCGGACCCGTGTAGACGACGGGGACGTTCCCCACCACGTTGCCCTTGCTCACCGGCTGCGACTCGTCGAAGAAGTCGACGCCCAGACGCACCTCGATGTTCTTGTGGTCGGCCATGCGCTCGAGCCACGCCGTGTAGCCGTCGACCGGCAGTCCCTCGTGCGTGTCGTTGAAGTACCGGTTGTCGTACGTGTACCGGACCGGCAGGCGCGAGATGATCGACGCGGGCAGCTCGCGCGGGTCCGTCTGCCACTGCTTCGCCGTGTACTCGCGGATGAACGCCTCGTACAGCGGGCGCCCGATGAGGGAGACCCCCTGCTCGTCGAGGTTCTCGGGCTTCTTGCCGCCGAGCTCCGCGGACAGCTCCTTGACGAGCGCGCGCGCGGCGTCGGGCCCGTGGGCCGAACGGAAGAACTGGTTGATCGTGCCGAGGTTGATCGGCATCGGGAAGACCTCGCCACGGTGCGTGGTGTACACCCGGTGGACGTAGCTCGTGAACGCCGTGAAGCGGTTGACGTACTCCCACACCCGTTCGTTCGACGTGTGGAACAGGTGCGCGCCGTAGCGGTGCACCTCGATCCCGGTCGACTCCTCGGCCTCGCTGTAGGCGTTGCCACCGATGTGGGACCGGCGGTCGATCACGAGGACCTTCCGGTCGAATTCTGCGGCGATCCGCTCCGCGACGGTCAGGCCGAAGAAACCCGAACCGACAACGACAAGGTCGGCGTCCACTCAATCTCCTTAGGTAGCACGCTGGCCGGGACAGCCTACGTGACCGGCACGGCCGGGAATGCCCGCAGCGAGCCGCGGGGAACGGTCAACACGGAACGTTCACGCGCGAGGACTACCCGCAGGACGTGATCGCGTACACCCGCGCCGAACCGCCCTCGTCGACGAGCTCGAGGCCGAGCGGCAGGTCCTCGGGGTCCTCGAGCAGAGCCTCGTAGCGGACCTGGTTCTCGTTCTCCGGCCAGTAGGGCCGGGAGTCCGTGTAGAGATGCGTCACGCCGATCCGGTCCAGGGCTGCACAGACGTCGTCGACCTCGCTCCTCGCGTCGAGCTCCGTCGCGAGCAGCAGCTCGTCTGCCCCCCAGCTTCCGCTGATGTGCGGGAAGACGACGTCGTGACCGGTGATCCCGTAGACGAACGGCGCCCCGGTGAAGGGCGACCCGAGCACGACCGCGTCGTCGGGCAGCTCGTCGTCGAGGCGGTCGATCATGGCGAGCTCGTCCTGCGTGACCAGGCCCCAACGACCCTCGGGGTCGGCGTAGTAGAGGTCGTACATCCACTGCCGCCCGTCTGCACGCAGCCAGCCGCTGCCGAGGATCACGGCGACGAGCGCCACGGCGGTCACCACCTCGGCCGCGACCGCGGCCCGGCCTGCCCCGCGCCCTCGGAGAACCCGACGGACCGCCTCACCCACTCCTACCAGCCCGATGGCGGTCAACGGCGCCATCGCCACCACGCAGAGCGCCCCGATGCGCAGCGGGTCCGAGTACCACGGGCCGACGACCCACTGCAGCGCGGGCAGCGGCGCCACGGTCAGCGTGTACATCCCCAGGACGATCACGAGGCTCACGGTGAGCCACCGTCCTCGGCGCAGCAGGAACGTCGTGAGGACTCCGAGGATCACGAGCCCGAGCAGCCACCAGGCACGGTCGGTGTTGCCGTAGAGCATGGCGCCCTGCTGGGAGTCCGTGACGACGCTGAGGACGGCGTCGAGACGCCCCTCGAGCTGCTCACGCCGGTACGACGACACGGACCGGACGAGAGGGGAGAACGCGAGGACGACGGCGAGCGCGACGACCGCCACGGGGATCCCGACGACGACCGAGCGCACCACCCGGGAGGACTCGCGGTATCCGCGCGCGGCACGCCACCACGTCGCCGCCCACAGCGGAGCACCGAGCACCACGTAGGCCAGCAGCCCGTTGGGGTGGCAGACGGTCACCCCGCCGAGCACGGCCACGAGCCCGACCAGCACCGCGGGCCTGCTGCCGGGGTCGGCTCCCGGCAGCGCCGCACGTCGCATCCCCGTCAGACGGACGGTCAGGGCGAGCGCGACCGGCACGAGCGCGAACGCGAGCGCGTTGGGCCAGAGCGTCCCGACCGACTGGATCCGCGCGGGGAACGCGATGAACGCGCCGCCGAGGCACATCGCCACGACGGGCGCGAGGCGGCTCGTCGGCACGACGGCGCCGACGAGGCAGGCCAGACCCAGCGGCCAGACGACCGCGGCCACCACGATGGCCGTGACGTTCACCGCGGCGGGGATCGAGTCACCGACGACGAGGGCGACGAGATCGTGCCACCCGGCCGGGTAGAAGCGCGCGATCTGCGGGTTGCTCGACACCGCGCCGAGGTGGAGCGTCGACCCGTCACCCGTCTCCAGGATCCATCGCACCGCGTTCACGTGGAAGGGCGTGTCCCAGGTCTGCGCGGGCATCCCCGGGTCGACCATGCCGCGCTTGACGGGGAGCGCCGCGAGAGGTGCGGACACGACGAGACCCACGAGGGTCCACAGCGCCGAGGGCGGGGAGGGGGCGTCGGTCGGCCAACGCCTGCCGAGCAGGCGGCGCAGTCCCAGCACGCACACCAGGACGACCACCGTGACGACGAGCGCACCGAGCCGGCCCCACGGCATCCCGACGAGCTCCAGGAGCACCGCGCCGGCGCCGAGCACGGCGATGCTCACCGCAGGGGCGGCAGCGAACAGCCACACGCGCCGCAGGCCCAGCGCCGCGCCGACGGCGAGGCCCGGCCCGAACAGGAACAGCAGCGCCCACCCGAGCTCGTCCAGGACGGACCACCAGCTCACCGAGGCCTCGATTCTTCACTCACGACGGGTCTTCGTCCGCCGGTTCGCGTGCCGGGCGGGCACCAGCGGCTCCCGTCGGACCGCCACCAGCACCCACACCCGATACAGGGCACGCCGAACCGGTTCGCCCAGGACACGATATCCGCCACGGACGACGACGTTGCGCACGAACTGCGCGAGCGTCGTGAACCCGATGGCCCGCATGCGTCGCTGCAGCTCGATCTCCGACCGCAGGAGCCGGCGTCCACCGCGCCGCCGGTAGGCCCCGGCGTCGACCCGGTAGAGGACGAGCGGTTCGGGGACGTTCGCCACCCGGGCACCGCCTGCGATCATGCGCGCGAAGAGCCAGTAGTCCTCGAGCAGGTCGAGGTGCTGGTACCCACCGGCCTCGCGGACCGCGCTCCGACGGAACACCACCGTCGGGTGGTTGAACGGAGACGCGAACCGGGCCCGTCGCACGATCTCCGCCTGCGTCGTCGGGGGGACGCGGACCAGCCCGTCGTCAGGCCGGCTGTCGTCGAGCTCCTCGATGGCGCTGCCGACCAGGTCGAACCCCCGCTCGAGGAGCGGCAGCTGGGCGGCGAAGCGCTCGGGGCGGGAGACGTCGTCGGCGTCCTGCCGGGCGACGACCTCGTGACGGCAACGCACGAGGCCGGCCTCCAGCGCGCGGGCCAGGCCGACGTTCGCCTCGAGCCGGACGTGGTCGACGGGGACGACGGAGGCGTCCACGAGTGCGCGGACGGCCTCGTCGAGCTCCGGGCCCGTCGGTCCGTCCTGAACCAGCACCACCTCGTCCGGCGGGAGCGTCTGGTCGGCCGTCACCGAGAGGAACGACCTCCGCAGGTGCTCCGGGTCGTCGCTGCGGTAGTACGGGAGCAGGACGGAGAACGACGTCGTCGTCACGCTGCGGACCGTTCGAGCCGCTCGACCGAGGCGCTGACCGGACCGAGCCCCGCGAGGACCCGGGTGTTCGGCCGAGGGCGGCGGAACACCCCGTCCCGCAGCCCCTTCGCCCCGGCGGTCAGCAGGGTGCGCCGGTCCTGCGAGCGGGCCGCGGTGCGCAGCCACCGCCGCGCGCTGGCCCCGGCGTACAGCACCCGCTCCGACGCCGAGAGCGACGACGAGCGGGTCAGCATCCAGATCTTGTTGCGCACCTCGTAGTAGAACCGGGGCCCCGGGTCGGCATCGGTCGCCCCGAAGGTCTTCGTCCGGTGCTCGACGACGCTCCGCGGCACGTGCAGTCCGGTCCCCGACCGCAGCAACCGGGCGGAGTACTCGAAGTCGTCGTTCCAGATGAAGTAGTCCGCCACGGGCAGCCCGTGGTGCCGGACCGCTCGTGCGTCGACGAGCATCGAGACGAACGAGGAGGACCGCACCGGGACTGCGGCGACCGAGGCCGCGGACCGCACCTCCGCCCCGGCCGCACCGGGGCGCCGTCGCGGCGTGTTCATCGGGTGGTCGCGGCCGTCGGTCCACACCACGCGGCTCCCCAGGAGTGCCACGGGCCCGCCGTAGCCGTCGCGGGCGGCCAGGAGCTCCTGCAGCGCCTCCGGCGTCGGGATCGTGTCGTCGTCCATGAGCCAGACCAGGTCGGCGTCCATCGCCTCGACCGCGTGCGCGAGGCCGACGGCGAAGCCCCCGGCACCGCCGGTGTTGCGCGCCAGCTCGAGCACGGTCGGCGCGACGCGGTGGGCCGCAGCGACGACCGCCGAGTCGTCGGGCGACGCGTTGTCCACGACGAGCACCGCGTCGACCGGCCGCGTCTGGGCAGCGAGCGCGTCGAGCGCCTCCACGAGCAGGTCCCGGCGCGCGTACGCGACGACGACCGCGACGACCCGCGCCGGTGCGCCGCCCGAGGTGATCACGCCGTCCCGCCCCCGAGCACGATGCGCGGCGTGCCGGACCAGCGCGCCGCGTCGGTGACCCGACGCCCGTCGACGACGAGGCGGACACCCGGCAGCCGGTCCGGCCCCAGCTCCGCGTACTCCGCGTGGTCGGTCTGGACGACCGCGAGGTCGGCGGTGTCCCCGTAGGCGTACGGCTCGAGGCCCAGCGACCGCAGCTCGTCGTCGGAGTACAGCGGGTCGTGGACCACCACGGTCGCGCCACGATCCTCGAGCGCTCGGACGGTGGCGAACACGCCGGAGAACGCCGTCTCCTTGACCCCGCCGCGGTACGCGGCCCCGAGGACCACGGCGCGCAGCCCCGTGAGGTCACCGAGGACCTCGGCCGCGCGCTCCACCACGCGGTCCGGCATGGCGGCGTTCACGGCGCGGGCCTCGCGGACGATCGACGCCTTCGGGTCCACCGACAGGTAGAGGCGCGGGTACACCGGGATGCAGTGGCCGCCGACCGCGATGCCCGGACGGTGGATGTGGCTGTACGGCTGGGAGTTGCACGCCTCGATCACGGAGTACACGTCGATGGCGTGCTCGTCGGCGAACAGGGCGAACTGGTTCGCGAGGCCGATGTTGACGTCCCGGTAGGTGGTCTCGGCGAGCTTCGCGAGCTCCGCCGCCTCGGCGGACCCCAGGTCCCACACCCCGTTCGGACGGGCGAGGTCGTCCCGCTCGTCGAACGTGAGGACCGCCTCGTAGAACTCCCGGGCCCGCTGCGCGCCGGCCTCGGACAGCCCACCGACGAGCTTCGGGTAGCGACGCAGGTCCGCGAACACCCGTCCGGTCAGCACCCGCTCCGGCGAGAAGACCAGGTGGAAGTCCTCTCCCTCACGCAGGCCGGAGACCTCCTCCAGGAGCGGCTTCCAGCGGTTGCGCGTCGTGCCGACGGGCAGCGTCGTCTCGTACGACACGAGGGTCCCGGGGGTCAGGTGCTCCGCCAGCGACCGGGTCGCGGCGTCCATCCAGCCGAAGTCCGGCTGCGCCGTCTCCTCGTCGACGAAGAGCGGCACCACCAGCACGACGGCGTCCGCACCCGGCACCGCGTCCCCGTAGTCGGTCGTCGCGCGCAGCCGGCCGGCAGGGACGAGCTCCGTGAGCTTCTCCTGGAGGTGGGCCTCCCCGGGGAACGGCTCCACCCCGGCGTTGACCTTCTCGACGACGGCGGGATTCACGTCGACGCCCACGACGTCGTGCCCCTGGTCGGCGAACTGGACGGCAAGGGGAAGACCGATCTTGCCGAGAGCGATGACGGCGATGCGCATGGGTTCCTCATCTGGAAGGGGACGTTGCGCACGCGACAGCAGTGCGCCGTACAGGATGATATGGCGGTCAGCGTCGTGTCAGGACCGACGCGGTCATGAAACGCAGCGGCGCCTCGCGAGCCAGGAGACGTGACGGGTCCCGAGTCAGCACAGCGGCGGCCGAGCGGTAGCGGCGCCGCGCCTCGCTGAGCGCGAAGAGGCGGTCGACGGGGGTGCCCACGTCCAGGACGGCGTCCAGAAGACGGCGGTCGGCCACGGAGAGCACACGCTCCGCACCGGGGGCGAACCCGAGCACACGCCGCGTCACGTCGCGCAGGTCGTCGCGCTCCTCGGGCGTCCAGAACGCGGGATCGGGTCGGTTGTGCACAGCACCGAAGACCTGGACCCGGAGGAACTTGACCGCGTAGGACGCCCTGGCCCGGGCAGGCAGGTTCATGAACCACTCCGCCTCGACGAGGCTCGGCAGGTACGTGAACTCCTCGGCGACGGGCTTGGGGCGGAACGTCACGCGATCTACCGCATCGGCACCGATCACGTAGGCCGGACCGGTCCTGTCGTAGCTGATGCGGCGCCCGGAGAACCACAGCGCGAGGACGAACGCGATGTCCCCTCCCACCGGCGCTCCCTCCGTCAGGCGGAGCGTCGGGAACGCCTCCCGACGGACGAGCCCCAGCGGAGCGCTGCGGTACGAGAGCCTGTCGCGGGTCCCGTCCAGGCGGCGCGTCCTGCCCGGGCGGACGGGTGGCGTCGGCACGACCGGACCGGCCGCATGCCGGAGCCGGGTGACCACGACGTCGGCGTCGTCGGCACGCTGCTTCCTCAGCCAGGAGTCGACCGCGCCCGGTTCCAGCACGTCGTCGGAGCCCATGATCGACGTGAACGGCGCCGTCGCCTCGTCCATGCCCCGGTTGAACGGGCCGGAGGGCGACCGCACGCCGTCGACGTGCTCGACGAGCCGCACCCGGGGATCGGCGGCGAGGGGACCCAGCTTCTCGGCGATCTCGGCGCGATCGATGTTATGGCACACCACCGTGACGCGGATCGCCGCCCGGGTGCCGTCGAGCACCGACGCGACAGCGCGCTCCACCGGCCGCCCCGCGCTGTGGACGGCGACGACGAGGTCGACCGCGGGTGTCGGGTCAGAGATGCTCATGAGATCCTCCTGGTCGTTCCTGGGTCGGCGTCATCGACCGCCGCCGGGGCGTCCCGCGACGATCGCGTCGACGGCGCGTGCCCACACGTGCGCGACGTTCTCCGCCGACAGCTCGTGCGCCGCGGCGTCTGAGGCCCGCTTCCAGGCGGTCACCTGCTCCGGGCTGAGGCCGTCGATCACCTCGGCCAGCGCTGGCGCGTCGAAGGCCTTCGCCACCGCCCCGATCCCGTGGGCCCGGACGGGACCTGCCATCTCCTCCGAAGGCCCGACGACGACACCCAGCCTGGCCTGGACGTAGTCGAAGAACTTGTTGGGCAGAGCCCACCGATAGCTGAAGTTGATGGGCGGCAGGATGAAAACGCCGACGTCGTACTCGTTGAGCGTCGCCACCAACCGCTCGTACGGGACGGGATCGTGCACCGTGACGCCCTCGACCTGGCTCGCGCGGGCGCGGAGGTCGTCGACGTACCGGGGGTTGTTCGGCGTGAGGAACAGGTCGAGCGTGACGTCGGTGCGCGCGAGGTCGACGGCGTCGATCATGAGCATGAGGTCGCGGTCCGCCATCCCCGCGCCGCTGTGGACCAGCCGCAGCGGCTCGCCCGTCGGCCGGGCCGCGAGGTCGGCGTAGGGCGCGGCGTTGGTCACCACCTCCGGGTGGAAGCCGAACTGCTCCGCGTACTGGCGCGCCAGCCCTCCGGAGACCGTCGAGGTCGAGGCCACCCGGGAGACGTGGGCGCGGCACAACCACTCGTAGTACGGCTGCCGCCACCGCACCCAGTCCGCGACGTGCTCGTGCCGCCGTGGGCTGTACTCGTGGAGGTCCGCGTGGATGATCCGCGAGGGCCAGTGCCGCCGCGCGAGCGGGACGGTCTCCAGGTCGTTCGTGAGCACCGCGTCGAACTCGCGCCCGGCGAGCGCACGGTGGGCGGCCCGCACGGCGCTCGTGCGCCAGTAGGCGACGGAGAACTGCCGCACCGCGAGGAGCTTGGCGTTCACGTCGTTGTAGGGGGCATCGTCGGGGATCCGCACGTGCTCGTCGACACCCTCGGGCGCGTCTCCGTACCCGCAGGTCGTCACCGCGTAGTCGTCGCGGAACCTCCGGACCTGCTTGAGCAGCCGGGCGTCGGAGACGATGGGCGAGAAGGAGAGGATGAGCAGTCGTGGGCGCGACCGGTCCGTCACGTGCGGGCCTCCAGGAGGAACGGGCGGAGTGCATGGCTCGACGTCCGGCCGTCGTGGACGGCCGCGACGAACTCGGGACCTCGGGCCGCTCGGTGTCGGTGGCGCTCGCGGTCGTCGAGCACGGACGTCAGCACCTCCTCGAGCGAGTCGGGCGTCGCTTCGACGATCGGCAGCTCCAGGCCGGTCGCCCGGAGGACGTGGGACCGCACCGCGGGCGACACGTGCCCGACGACCACACGGCCGGCCGCCATGGCCTCGCACGCCGCGACCCCGTAGCTGCCGATCCGGAACTGGTCGAGCACGATGTCGGCCTCACCGTAGAGCGCGGGCATGTCGGCCGCCGCGACGCCCTCGACGTACCGGAAGTCGATCGTCCCGCGCTCGGCGAGCCTCTCGAGCACCGGGGCGATCAGCTGCGTGCCCTTCACGGACGAGCTGCTCGGGACGTGCACCACGAGCGGTCGCGGTCGCTCGAGCACGCGCGCCGACGGAGACCACCGGGCCGCGTCCACGACGACCGGGCACCACGTGGCGTCGGGGACGTCGTCCAGGAGGTCGGGCGTGGAGACGAAGACCGGCGCGCCGAGAGAGGCGAGCCCGTCGATGTTCTTGCGGGCGACGTCCTCGAGCGTGGCGGCAGCGGCAGGGTCGTCGTGGAAGGGCGACCAGGGGTGAGTGTCCCGGTGCCGGCTCGGCAGGCGCACGTCGGTGCCGTGGCACATCATCGCGACGCGCAGCCCCGACTCCTGCAAGGACCGTGCCTCCACGAAGGCGTCTCCCCCGTGCAGCCGGCCCAGGAGCGGGCGCTCCGCCTCGACGAGGACGTGCGTGAACTGCTCGACGTACCGCCGCTGCTCCTCCTGCCAGGGCCGGGACAGGAGGTAGGTCGCGACCGGTACCGCGTCGTCGGCGGGGAACCGGAACCCGTGCTCGACCTCGGCCACCATGTTCACGGCCCCCACGCCGGGGATCTCGCGCTCGACCGCACGGGCCCACAGGTAGCCCTGCCCCGCGTAGTTCGTCGGGCCCACGAAGAGACGCACCGGCGTGCCCGGCACCGGTGGACGCGATCCGGCGCGCGCTCCCCCGCCCGACAGGCGGCCGAGGACGTCCTGGGCGACGCGGCCCAGCGGGCCTCCGCCGCCCGCCACGATCCGGTCGAGCGCTGCGTTGACGGGGCGGGGCAGACGCGAGCGACGCGCGACGAGCGCGCTGACGAGCCGGTTGAGACGCGTGGAGATCGACATGAGCTACACCAGGCCTGCGAGCGTCGCCTGCACGGCGAACTCGGGCACCCGCTCCACCAGCTCGTCGAACCGGCCCTGGTCGACGATCGTGCCGTCCCGCATGAAGCAGATCAGGTCGTTGTTGCGGACGGTCGAGAGCCGGTGCGCCACGCTGATGACGGTCACCCGACCGCGCAGCCCGCTGATGGCCTCCGCCACGCTGGCCTCCGTCTTGGTGTCCAGCGCGCTCGTCGCCTCGTCGAGCACCAGCACGAGCGGGTCGGAGTAGAGCGCACGGGCGATCCCGAGACGCTGACGCTGGCCGCCCGAGAATGCCATGCCTCGCTCACCGATGCGGGCGTCGATCCCTCCGTCGCGCGACGCGACGACGTCCCACAGCTGCGCCTGCTGGAGCACGGCCACGACACGGTCGCGGTCGATGTCGCCGCTCCAGGAGAGGGCGACGTTCTGGGCCACGGTCCCGTCGAAGAGCGCCACGTCCTGCGGGACGTACCCCACGCGGCTGCGCCAGGCGCCCAGGACGTCCTCGAGACGCTGGTCCCCGACGGTGATCGACCCACGGGAGGGCACGAGCAGGCCCAGGAAGATGTCGATCAGGGTCGACTTTCCCGCGCCGGACTGCCCGACGACACCGACCGTGCTGCCCAGCGGGACGGACAGGGTGATCCCGTGCACGGCCTCGACCGTCGTCCTCGGGTAGGTGAACGCGACGTCACGCAGCTCGAGCGTGCGCGGCTCGCCGACGATGGGCGCCTTGCCGATCTGCTCGGCGTGCGCGATGTACTCCTGGGCGGCGCGGATGTCTCCGATCACGGCCTGGACGTGCGGGATGTTCGCCGTCGCGCTCGACATCGTGGACTGGAAGGTGACGAGCGCGGGCACCATGCGGAAGCCTGCGACGCCGAAGAGCGCGACGCTGGCGAAGGCCTCCGCCTGCCCCTGGGTGAGCCAGGCGAACCCGCCGACGAGGACGAACCCGCCGATCAGCGCGGAGTCGATGACGAACTTCGGCACGGCACCGAGGAACGAGATGTTCGCACGCGCCCGGGTGGTGTGGATGCGGTTCGCGTGCACGACCTGGGCGACCTCGCCCGCCTTGTCGCGGAGCGTGATCTCCTTCAGGGCGGAGACCATCTCCGTCATGAGCGTCGCGACCCGGAACGAGTAGTCGCGGTTCACCCGGCCCGCCTGGTACGAACGGCGCCCGACCCACAGGTAGAGGAAGGCCGCCACCAGACCGAGGTAGACGAACGTGATGCCGGCGGTCGCGGGCTGGGACACGGCGAGCACCAGGAGCACCGCTCCGAGCGTGACCACCTGCATCGGCAGACCCGCGACGGGGAGCAGGAAGCCCGAGGTGACGTTCGCGATGCCGACGTCCGCGAGACGTACCAGCTGCGCGGTGTTCCGCCCGAGACGCTCGGTCCACGGCGCCCGGATGTACGCCTCGAAGAGCCTGTCGCCGATCTCGAGCTCGAACGCGGCGAAGCGGCGGGTCGCGAACCACTGGAGCAGGACGGAGAGCCCCGACTTGGTGATGATCAGCAGGCAGGCGAAGAGGATGACCCACACGAAGCTCGACTGCTCGACCGAGCCCACGAGCGGCAGGTCGATCGTGGACGACCCCGTCGCCATGCTGGACAGCGCCACGGCGATCACGCCGAGGGCCGCGATGTCCAGCAGACCCAGCGCGCAGCTGAGCGCGACGTACCACTTGAGGAACCGGCGCGCGCCGCCGGGGAGGTAGGGCAGGATGCTGCTGAGCGTTCCGAAGATGACCTTCAAGCGGACCGGACCTTTCACCTGGACGGGTGGTTGAGCCCGCACGTGTGCGGGCACCGCGCCGTTCGTCAGAGGACGTCGAGCGTCTCGGCGAGCACGCGCGCCGAGAACCTCCCCCCGTGCAACGTGTCGACGAACCGCGGCCCGCGCGAGGCGACCTCACGGAATGCCTCCCGGTCACCGGCGATCCGCCGCAGCACGTCGGACAGCGTATCCGGTGTCGCCTCGACGATGGGAACGTCGAGGCCGCTCGCGTCCCGCGCGGCGGACCGCACCTGGTCGTCGACGTGCGACACGACGACGCGCCCCGCGGCCATCGCCTCGCACGCCGCGACGCCGTAGTTCCCGATCCGGAACTGGTCGACGACGACGTCGGCCTCCCCGTAGAGCGCGGGCATGGCGTCGTTCGGCACGCCCGAGACAGGCTGGTACTCGATCACCCCCGCGGCGTCCAGCTCACGCAGTGCGGGCTCGACGAGGGCCGTGCCCTTGACGACGCCCCGGCTCGGGGCGTGCACGACGAGCGGTCGCTCCCGCTCGAGCAGCGGGGTCCCGCTCGCCCACCGCTCCGGCTCGACGACGACGGGGCACCACCGCGCCCACGGCACGTCGAGCAGGAGGTCCGGTGTCGAGACGAGCACGGGCACGCCCAGGTCGGTGGCGGTGGCCTTGTTCACCGCGGCGATCTCGCGGAGCCGCGGGACCTCCTCCCAACCGTTCTCGTGGAACGGGGACCACCTGCTCGACGCCGCGTGGCGGTCCGGGGACCGGATGTCGCTCCCGTGGAACAGCATCGCCACCCGCAGCCCGTGCGCGCGCAGCTCGGCGACCTCGGCCGCGGCGGTCCCCGCCCCGAGACGAGGGAAGAGCGGTCGCCCCGCCTCGAGGACGACGTGCGTGAAGCGCAGCACCTGCTTCCGCTGCGCGCGCTGCCACCGTCGCGAGGCGGCGTAGACCGGGTAGGGCACCGGGTCGTCGACACGGAACCCGAAGCCCCCGTCGCGCACGGGCGCCATGCTCACCGCGGTGAGGTCGTCGACGTGCCGCTCGAGCGCGCGCGACCACGCATACCCCTGGCCGGCGAAGTTGGCGGGGGCGACGTAGACCCGTCGACCGGTCGCGGGCACCGCGACCGGCGCGGGGCGGTCCGCGGCGCTGTACCCGAAGTAGCGCTCGTCGAGCCGCTCCCCGACCACGAGCGGGAGCCGCCGCTGCACCTCGTACAGGAACCCGTCGAGCCGCGGGGGAACGATCCCGCGGAGCCGTCCCGCCGCGCCCATCGAACCTCCTGGAGTCTCGTCGTCCGTCGGACCTCCGCCCAGGACGGAGCCCATCATGGTGTTCGCACCGCGCCGAGGACAAACGGCCGCTCCGCCCTGCGCGGGCCGGGCGTGCCCGATTGATAGCCTCTCGACCATGTCGTCGTGGTCAGGCCCCGTCGCGCGCATGCCGCGAGCCGACTCTCTCACCGGTCTGCGGTGGTGGGCGGCGTTCGGCGTCTTCTGCTACCACATGGCGAACTTCGCCCCCCTGCCGGTCCAGGCGGTGTTCGACTACGGCAACTTCGGGGTGACGTTCTTCTTCGTCCTCTCCGGGTTCGTGCTGACCTGGGCATGGTCGTCCGCCACGCCCGCGACGACGTTCTGGTGGCGACGCGTGGCACGCATCTACCCCGCGCACCTCGTCGCCCTCGCCCTCGCGATACCCGTCTTCTACTCGGTGTCGCCCGACCCCGAGCAGTGGTGGGTCAAACCCTTCGGCGCCGTGCTCCTGCTCTCGATCCCTCTGCTGCAGGGCTGGTCGCGGGACCCGTCCGTCCTCTTCTCCGGCAATCCGGCCGCGTGGACGCTCACCTGCGAGGCCTTCTTCTACGCCCTGCACCCGGCGCTGCAGCGACCTCTCCTGGCCGTGCGCACGCGTGGCGCGCTCCTCTTTGCCGCAGGCACCATCGTCGTCGCGCTCACGTATCGCACCGCCGCGATGGGGGCACCGGGCTCATGGTGGTCCTCCGGTCTCCCGTGGCCCGTGGTCCGGCTCAGCGAGTTCTTCCTCGGCATGTGCCTGGCCTGGGCCGTACGGAGCGGCTGGCGTCCTCGGCTGCGCCCATGGTTCGGGTACGCCGCCGCGCTCGGTCTCGTCGGCCTGCTGATCGTGTGCCGGACTCCTGCCGCGCCCGCCTCGGTCGCACGTTGGGTCAACGGTTCGGCGAACGAGCTGGCCATGGTCGTCTGCGCCCTCATGATCGTTCTCGTCGCGGTGCGCGACCTCGCCGGCCGCCCCTCGTTGCTCCGCACCCGGCCCCTGGTCGCCCTGGGCAACGCCTCGTACGCCTTCTACCTGGTGCACGCTACGGTGCTCTACGCGCTCCTCGCCCTCCTGGGTCACCGGGGCGAAGCATGGGCGAACCTCGGGTGGTACGCGGTGACCTTCGCGCTCTCGCTGGCGCTCGCGCTCGCGCTGCACCACGGCGTGGAGGCACCCGTGGAGCGGCGCATGCGGCGATGGTGGGACGCACGCCGTGCACGCAGGCAGCCACCGACCGGGCTCGTCCCGAGCCCTGGTGCGACGATGCCGCAGCCCAAGCCCACCACCGTCTGAGGAACCGATGCCCCCACGCACCCCGACCCGCGTCGCGATCGCTTCCCGGGTCTATGCTCCCGAGCCCGCGGCCGCGGCCTTCCGGCTCCGGGCCGCCGCTTCTGCCCTCGCACGACGCGGGGCCGACGTGACCGTCCTCACGAGCCGCACGTCAGCAGCAGGTCTCGCGGGCGAGCGCGGGGTACGGGTCCGACGGTGGCCGGTCCTGCGCGCGAAGGACGGCACGGTCCGGGGCTACCTCCCGTACGCCTCTTTCGACGCACCCCTGCTCGGGCGGCTCCTCCTCGGCCGACGGAACGACACGGTCCTCGTCGAGCCGCCCCCGACCACGGGCACCGTCGCGCGCCTGGCGCTCACGATCCGCCGGACGCCCTACGTCTACTACGCCGCGGACCTCGTGTCGGCGGCCGCCGAGGGTGCCGGTTTCCCGGCCCCGGTCGTCGCGCTGACGCGGGCGCTCGAGGCCTTCGCGGTGCGTCGCGCCGCCGCCGTCGTGACGGTGAACGACGACCTCCGCCGGCACGTGGAGCGCCTGGGAGCGACGCCCTCGCGCGTCCACGTCGTCGGCAACGGAGTCGACACCGGGGTCTTCACCCTCGACGGCCCGGTCCGGGACGTCGCACCCGGGCGGTCGGGACCGCTCTTCGTCTATCCCGGGACCATGAACGACCTGCACGGTGCCGAGGTCTTCGTCGAGGGCTTCCGGCGGGCGCTCCCGGACCTCCCCGGGGCGACGCTCGTCATGGTGGGCCGCGGCAGCGAGGTCGAGCGCGTCGCCGCCGCAGGCGCCACCCTCGAGCCTGGCTCGTTCGTGGGTCTGGACGCGATGCCGGGGACGGACGTCGCCGCGATCGTGCGCGGAGCCACGGCGGCCCTCGCCTCCGTCCGACCCGGCGGCGGCTACACGATCGCCCTCGCGACGAAGGCGGTCGCCGCGGCGGCGACCGGGACGCCCGTGGTCTTCGCGGGCGAGGGACCGACCGTCGACGTCGTGACCGAGGGCGGGCTCGGGCACGCGGTCCCGTGGGACGCCGACGCCGTGGCCGACGCACTCCGGACGGTCGCCCGCGGCTCCGACGGCGACGCGGGGAGACGCGCGGAGCGCGCGGCATGGGTGCAGGCCAACGCTTCGCTCGACGCCGTCGGCGAGCGGGTCGCCGAGATCGTCCTGGCCGCACGCCGCTAGGCGAGCCCACGCACCGACGGCGGTGCGCCGTGCCGCGCTGCCAGGTCCCTGAGCGCGTGGGATGCTGCCCCCATGCCACGTCGTCCTCGCGCCCTCGCACTCCTCACCGCCCTGGGGCTGCTCGTCTCCGGCCTCGTCGGTCCCGTCGCGGCGTCCGCCGCGGTGGTGACCTCGGAGCGCGTCGTCCTCCCACCGTCGGGGACGGTGACGATCGCGGGACGCGGCTACGGCCACGGTCGTGGACTGTCGCAGTGGGGGGCCCGAGCGGCGGCCGCTCAGGGCGTCGGCTACCCGGCCATCCTCGACTTCTACTATCCCGGTACCGTGGCGGTCACCCAGTCGAACCAGGCGATCCGCGTGCTCATCAGTGCCGACACCGACAACGAGGTCCGGGTCGTCGCGGAGGCCGGAATGACCGCCTCTGACACCGTCAACGGGCCCCGCCCCATCGGATTCAGCGGTCAGCAGGTCACACAGTGGCGGATCGTCCGCCAGGCGCCCGGACTGTACCTCGAAGGGCTCGTGAACGGCTCGTGGCGGAGGTGGTCGCAGGGCGCGTCCGCGACGTACCTCGACCTTGCCTCACCCGACGGCACCCTGCGGCTGATCCTCCCGGACGGACGGCAGAAGGAGTACCGAGGGTCGCTCCGTGGTGTGAGCGACGGCGACTCTCCCCGGCTGCGGACGGTGAACGCCGTGCCGCTCGAGTCGTACCTGCGCTCCGTGGTGCCGGCCGAGTCGCCGTCGAGCTGGCCCGCCGACGCGCTGCGGGCACAGGCCGTCGCGGCCCGGACGTACGCGTCCCACCAGCGGGCCTCCGCGGGGAACGCGGGGTGGCAGACCTGCGACACCACGCAGTGCCAGGTCTACGCCGGGATCAGGACGCTCAACGCGTCGGGCACCGTGACCGCCGTCCACGAGGCAGCGTCCACCGACGCCGCGATCTCGGCGACGGCGAACCAGGTGCGCCACTACGGCGGGGCGCTCGCCTTCACCCAGTTCAGCGCGTCCAACGGTGGCTGGACGGCCGCGGGGAACCTGCCCTACCAGGTGGCGCGACGCGATCCCTGGGACCCGATCGGCAACCCGTCGCACGCGTGGTCGGTGAAGGTCTCGGCGAGCACGCTGCGCTCGGCGTTCCCCCAGGTCGGGACCCCCCGCTCCGTCGAGATCCGGCGCCGGACCGGCGACGGTGAGTGGGGTGGTCGCGTCGTCGAGGTCGTGGTCTCCGGGTCGAGCGGGTCGACGTCCACGACGGGTTCCGGGTTCCGCAGCGCGCTCGGCCTGCGGAGCGACTGGTGGAAGATCACGGGCAGCACGGCGCTCGACTCCGACACGACGACGGACGGACGGACGGACCTCACCGCCGTGATGTCCGACGGGACCCTCCGGGTGTACGAGGGGAACGGGACGGGCGGGTTCGCCGAGTCTCGCCAGGTCGGCAACGGATGGTCCACGATGCGGCTCGTCGTCCGGGCCAACGACCTCACCGGCGACGGCCGCACCGACCTTCTCGCGGTCGACGCGGCGGGCGTCATGTGGCGCTACCCGACCACGGCCGACGGGACGTTCGCGCCGCGCGTCCGCGTCGGTTCGGGCTGGGGAGGCGCACGGACGGTCGTCGCCCCCGGGGACCTCGACGGCGACGGCAACGCTGACCTCCTCGCCATCGACACGGCGGGCGTCCTGTGGCGGTACCGGGGCCAGGGCAACGGCGGGTTCTCGGCACGCGAGCGCATGGGCGCGGGGTGGCAGTCGATGTCCGTCGTGGTCGGCGGCGGGGACTGGAACTCGGACGGGAGGGCGGACTTCCTCGCCCGCGACGGTGCCGGACGTCTCTACCTGTACCGCGGTGCGGGGAACGGGTTCGACCGCGCACAGATCGGCACAGGGTGGGGCTCCATGCGGCTGCTCACCGTCGTGCGGGACTGGGACGGCGACGGACTCCCTGACCTCGTCGCCACCGGCGCCGACGGGCTCCTGTACCTCTACCGCTGGACGGGCTCCGGCTTCGCCAGCCGGACGACCATCGGCAACGGCTGGGGGGTCGTCGCCCGTCTGGCGTGACACGCGTCGACGCGCTGCGGCCGGGGTGGCATGTGCTGCCCCGGCCGCAGCCGTGTCAGGACGCCACGCCTCCGGAGGGCACGGCGCCGAAGCTCCAGGCAGGCACGAACCCGCCTCGGCCGTTGCCCGGGTAGAGGGTGATCCGGCCGTCGTTCCCGACGAACGCGAGGTCGGGGTTGCCGTCCCGCGTCGCGTCGCCCGTCCCGATGACGGCGGCAGCCGAACCCCAGCCGGACCCGATCTGGCGGGACGGGCCGAGCGTCCCCGCCCCGTTGCCCTGGCGTAGGAAGAGTCGGCCGTTCTCCCGGGTGATCACGTCCGGGACGAGCCCGGTCCACGCGCCGGCGCTCACGATGGTGTCGGCGGCGCCCGCGTCGGTCGCGAGGAGGATGCGCGCGCCGAAGCCGCCCTTCCCGTCGCCCGGGTACAGCCAGATCCGCCCGCCCGTCCGGTCGAGCGCGAGCAGCGCGGGCTTCCCGTCGCCGACGAAGCCGGGTGCGGCGACGACGTCCCGCATCGCGTTCCACCCGCTGCCCACGCGGACACCGCTGGTCGCGAACGTCCCGTTCCCGGTCCCCCGGTGGAGCAGGAGCTCGCCGCCCGGGTTGCGCACCATCAGGTCGGGGCGAGAGTCGCCGTCCCAGTCCCCGGCGACGATCACGTCGGCGCCCTGCGCGACGCGGACCGTGGTGGGGACGCTCCGCGCGAGCACATCGCTCTTCGCGTACGCGTACCGGTGGAGGCGCCCGTCCTTGGCGACCGCGTAGACCTCGACCGTGCTCCCGGTCCGGGCCGCGACGACGCTGGTGAACGACTGCCAGCCGGTCCCGATCTGCGTTCGCGCGCCGAACCCGCCCTGACCGTTCCCCGGGTACCGCCACATCTGCCCCTGCGCGTCCCGGGCGATGAGGTCCGCGTGCCCGTCACCGGACGCGTCGCCGACGCCGAGGATCGTCGTCATGGCGTTCCAGCCGGAGCCGGAGGCCACGCTGCCGGAGAAGCCGCCCTTGCCGTCCCCGAAGTAGGTCGTCAGGCGACCGTCGGACGACCTCGCGACGAGCGCCGGTCGTCCGCCCTGGACGTTGCCCAGCATGACGACGGCCGACATGGAGCCCCATCCCGTACCGATCTTGCGCGGTGTACCGAAACCGCCGGATCCGTTGTTCGGGTAGAGCCACAGCGCGCCGTCGCGAGTCCGCGCCAGGAGGTCGGGAACACCGTCGCCGTCCCAGTCGGAACCACCGGTGATCAGGGTCATCGTGCCCCAGCCCCTGCCGATCTGCTTCCGGGGCTGCCAGCCGTCGGCCGTGCGTCCGTAGAGGAACAGTCCACCGGCCGCGTCCCGAAGGATGAGGTCACCCCGCCCGTCGCGGTTCCAGTCGCCCGCTCCGATCACGGTCCCCGAGCTCCAGCCGTTCCCGACGGCGGTGGGTGACGACCACGCCCAGCCGGCCTGGGTGAGCAGCGACACGACGCCGTTCTTCTGCACGGCGAGATCCGGCTGCGCGTCGCCGACGAGACTACGGGTGATCGACCGGAAGGGTCCGCCGCCCTGCAGGCTCGACGCACGCGAGCGCAGCTCTCCGAGCCGGGGGTAGAGGTTCGCCCCCGGGCAGGACGTCTGCCCGACGTCGCGGTGCCCGACGACCGCAGGCTGGGTGCGACCGTCGATGGCCGCGGTCCCGTTCGCGCGGACGCCGTGGAGGGAGAGCTTCCACGCGATCAGGCGCGACATCGAGTCCATGGCCGCGGCCGGCACGGCGACCTGGTCGTAGTTCCCCATGAGCGAGAGGCCGAACGTGTGGGAGTTCACGCCTGACGCGTGTGCGCCCACGATCGCTCGCTCCACCCCGCCCGCGCGTCCTTCCCAGATGCGACCGAACTTGTCGACGAGGAAGTTGTAGCCGATGTCGCCCCAGCCGCGGGACTGCGCGTGGTAGGTGTAGATGCCCCGGATGATCGACGGCACCTGCGCCGCGGTGTAGTTGTTGGAGCCGGCGGTGTGGTGCACCACGGCGCCGTTGACGCGGCCGACCTGCGGCGTCCAGGTCATGATCGACTCGTCGGCGCCCCACTGCGCGCGCGTGTTGATCGTCGGACGGGACACGGCGGCCGCCGCGAAGCCGTCGGGTTCGGAGGAGGTGCCGCCGGGCGCGGACTCGTCGACGATCGCGGGCGGCGCGGCATCCGGCTCCTCGACGAGGCTCGTCGTCGCCACGGTCGGCTCCGCGTCGGCCTCTCCCGGTTCGATCACGACGAGGCGGATGTCCTGCGGAAGGCTGTCGGCCGCGCCGCGCACAGCGACCTCGACCTCGTCGACGTCCCCGACGAAGGCCGGCTCCGTTCCGTCGCGGAGCACGGTCGCGTCGGACCCGACCTCGTCCTCCGTGGGGTCGTCCGAGACGACCTCCTCCTGGTCGAGGACCGCCCACTCGGACCAGGAGTCCGCCGTGCGCGTCCGCAGCACCACGGTCGAGCCGTCAGGTGCGGTGCCCTGCTCCCAGGTGACGCCGACCACCGCGAGGCCGGTCGTCTCGCCGGAGGTCGCGACGACCGTGCCGTCCTGCTCGGGAGCACCTGCCTCCGTGAACGGGGCGTCGGCGTCCGCGGGCGCGTCCAGCGCCTGGGGGCTCTCGTCCACGGCGAGCTCCGCGACGTCGGACTCGATCCCCTCGTCGCCCTCCACGACCTCGAGCGAGGCGCGAGGGGGCGCCGCCGTGGCTGGTGCCGACGTGGCTGGTGCCGACGTGGCTGGTGCCGACGTGGCGGGCGCCGCGGTCGCTGCCGTGAACGGCAGCGCGAGTACCGCGGCGCCCGCCACGAGGGATCGAAGTGACGTGCCGAACCGATGCGACTGCATCGTTCCTCCCCTGTGGTCGAGATGTGTGCCTTGGGCACTCTCTCGTCACCGTACGTTCCCGGGAGAAAGTCCGCAGTGCGGGCGAGCAGGTTCAGAGGGTGATCATCGTGCCGGTACGGGACGAATCGAGCACGGCCTCCGCGACCTCGAGGGTGCGCAGCCCCTCCTCCATGGTCACGACGTCGTGGCGCAGTCCCAGCACCGCGTCGCGGAACGCCTCGTGCTCGACGCGGAGCGGCTCGCGCTTGGCGAAGGCGTACCGCGTGACGTCTCCCTCGGAGACGCCCCGGAAGGCCGAGACGGCCTCCCACTCCGTCGGGATGACCCCGTTGGCGTAGAAGGTGAGGTCGGCGGTCCCGGTGTCCGCGACGAACGCGCCGCGCTCGCCGGTGACGATGGTGACCCGCTCCTTCATCGGCGAGAGCCAGTTGACGACGTGGTTCGTCACGACGCCGTTCTCGAGCCGTCCGGTCACCGTCACCATGTCCTCGTGCGGGCGACCGCTGCGGTGGGTCGTCTGGGCCGCGACCGACCGGAACGGGCTCTGGGCGACCCAGGCCGTGAGGTCGATGTCGTGGGTACCGAGGTCCTTGACGACCCCGACGTCGGCGATGCGCGCGGGGAAGGGCCCCTGGCGACGGGTCGCGATCTGGTACACCTCGCCGAGCTCGCCCGCCTCCGTGCGGCGGCGGAGCTCCTGGAGCGCGGGGTTGAAGCGCTCGATGTGCCCGACGGCGCCGACCAGGCCGGCCTCCGCGAACGCCTGGGCGACCTTCCGGCCGGCCTCGCTCGTCGCGGCGATGGGCTTCTCGACGAGCGTGTGGACGCCGGCCGCGGCGAGGGCGAGCGCGACGTCCTCGTGGAAGACGGTGGGGACCGCCACGACCGCCATCTGGATACCGGCGGCGATCAGCGCCTCGACGTCGGGAAGGACGTCGAGGTCCCCCGACACCCCGTAGGGGTCGCCGCCCGGGTCCGCGACGGCCACGAGGTCGACGCCGTCGATCTCGCGGAGCACCCGGGCGTGGTGCCGACCCATGGCGCCGAGCCCGATGAGACCTGCGCGAAGGTCTGCCATCACGCACCTGCCTTCACGACGGTGTTGACCGCGGTGACGATGCGGTCGAGGTCGGCCTGGGTGAGCGACGGGTGCACGGGCAGGGAGATCACCTGCTGCGCCGCGATCTCGGTCTCGGGCAGGTCGAGGCCCGGCGCGAAGTGCCGCAGGCTCTCGAGACGGTGGTTCGGGATCGGGTAGTAGACGCCCGAGCCCACGCCGTGCTCCTCGCGGAGCGCGGTCACCACGCCGTCCCGGTCGTCGGCGACCCGGATCGTGTACTGGTGGTAGACGTGCACCGCGCCGTCGGCGACGGGCGGCGTGACGACGCCCTCGAGGTTCTCGGTGAGGAACGCCGCGTTGCGCTGGCGGTCCGCGGTCCAGCCCTGGACCTTCGTGAGCTGGACCCGGCCGATCGCCGCGTGGACGTCGGTCATGCGGGCGTTGAACCCGACGACCTCGTTCGCGTACTGACGCTCCATCCCCTGGTTGCGCAGCAGACGGACGTTGCGGGCGACCTCGTCGGTCGCGCACGACACCATGCCGCCCTCGCCCGACGTCATGTTCTTCGTCGGGTACAGGCTGAACATCGCGAACGTGCCGAACGAGCCGACCGGGCGGCCGTCGAGCGTCGCACCGTGCGCCTGGGCGGCGTCCTCGAAGAGCAGCAGGCCGTGCTCCTCGGCGATCGCTCCCAGCGCCGCCATGTCCGCGGGGTGGCCGTAGAGGTGCACCGGCATGATCGCCTTGGTGCGCTCGGTGATCGCGGCGCGCACCGCGTCGGGCGACAGGCAGAAGTGGTCCGGCTCGATGTCCGCGAACACCGGCGTCGCACCGGTCAGCGCGACCGAGTTCGCGGTCGCCGCGAACGTGAACGACGGGACGATGACCTCGTCGCCGGGGCCGATGCCCGCGGCGAGGAGGCCCAGGTGGAGCCCGGAGGTCCCGGAGTTGACGGCGACGCACGTGCGCCCGCCGACGAGCACGTCGGCGAACTCCTGCTCGAAGGCGGCGACCTCCGGGCCCTGGGCGATCATCCCGCTGCGCAGCACGCGGTCCACGGCCGCTCGCTCGTCGTCCCCGACGATCGGCTTCGCCGCGGGGATCAGTGTCTGGCTCATTCGGCCGCAACCTCTCTGATGGTCTCGTCGTGCTCTTCGTAGCGAACCCCTGTCACCGGGCAGACCCAGTGCTCGCCGTCCTGCTCCAGCGGTCGGCCCGCTCGCCCGACCCAGCCGACGCGCCGCGCGGGAACCCCGACGACGATGGCGTGGTCCGGGACGTCCTTGGTGACGACGGCGCCGGCGGCCACGGTCGCCCAGGCGCCGATCGTCACGGGGGCGACGCACACGGCGCGAGCTCCGATCGCGGCCCCCTCGCCGATCGTCACGCCGACGGCGTGCCAGTCGTCCGCGCTCTTCAGCGACCCGTCGGGGTTGACCGCGCGCGGGTACGTGTCGTTGGTCAGCACCACGGCGGGCCCGATGAAGACGCCGTCCGCGAGCGTCGCCGGCTCGTACACGAGGGCGTAGTTCTGCACCTTGCAGTTCCGGCCCATCTGCACGCCGGTGCCGATGTAGGCGCCCCGTCCTACGACGCACGACTCCCCCATCGACACCCCCTCACGCACCTGGGCGAGGTGCCAGATCTGGCTGCCGTCGCCGATCGCGGCATTCTCGGCGACATCGGCGCTGGGTGCGATGCGCACACTCATGATGGGAAGAGCTCCTCGCTCTCGACAGCAGTGGGCGGGCTCACTCTAACCGCGGCGCCGCACCGGCCAGCCTACCGACGCGGTCGGCACGGGACGACTGACCTTCGTCCCGACCTCGCTCCGGATGCTGCAAGAATGAGGGCATGGACTTTTCGGACGCGGCGACGGACGGTCGCGCGCCCACTCGCACCGTCACCGACGACGTGTGGCTCGTCATCCCGCTCTACAACGAGGACGCGGTGGTGGGCGACGTCGTCGCCCACGCGCGGAAGACGTTCCCGAACGTCGTCTGCGTGGACGACGGCAGCACCGACCAGTCGGCGGCACGCGCTCGCGAGGCAGGTGCCGTCGTGGTGCGCCACGCGGTGAATCTCGGCCAGGGCGCCGCGCTCCAGACGGGCATCGAGTACGCACGCGCCCAGGAGGGCGCCCGCTACCTCGTGACGTTCGACGCGGACGGGCAGCACCAGGTCGACGACGCGCTCGCGATGGTGGAGCTGGCGCGCGCCGAGGACGTGGCGGTCGTGTTCGGCTCGCGATTCCTCGACGACCGCACGAGGCCGGGCCTCCTCAAGCGGCTGGTCCTCCGGACGGCCGTGTGGTTCACGAACCGGAGCACCGGGCTGCGCCTGACCGACGCGCACAACGGCCTCCGGGTCATCCGCGTGGACGCGGCCCGGCAGGTCGACCTGCGCCAGGATCGTATGGCGCACGCGAGCGAGATCGTCTTCCAGCTCGGCCGGACGCGGCTGCCGTGGCGAGAGCACCCGGTCCACGTGCTGTACACGGACTACTCCAAGGGCAAGGGCCAGTCGCTCTGGAACTCCGTCAACATCCTCGTCGACCTCGTCTTCAAGTAGCAGGGATCGGCCATGCTCATCCAGATCATCCTCGTCGTCGCGGTCGTCGTGGCGTCCGTTCTCCTGACCCGCTCGACGGCGAACGCCCGCCACCAGGCGATCCGTCGCCTGCTCCTCGTCGGGTTCGTGCTCTCCGCGGTGCTGGCGATCCTCTTCCCGGAATGGCTCACGTACGTCGCCAACCTGCTCGACGTCGGGCGAGGCACCGACCTCCTGCTGTACGCGCTGGTGATCGCCTTCGTCAGCTTCATCGCGACGAGCCACCGACGGACGAACCAGCTCGAGCGGAAGATCACGGTGCTCACGCGCGAGCTCGGCCTGGCCGAGGCCACGCTCGAACGCGTCGACGACTCGGTGGGCCAGCTCGAGCACGACGAGTCCGCGCGGACCGCCACGACCGACGACACGGTGGTGCCCACGCCTCCCCGGTCCGAGCGGTAGGTTCCACAACTCCTCCACGCCGCGGGCCCCGTGCGCGCGCCAGCGCCTCGCGGCGTCCGCCTATGCTCGATCCCCGTGACCAACCGCTCTCGCGCCCAGAACCGCAGCGCCGCGGCCGCTCGGCCGTCGCGCGGTCCGGCGCACGCACGCCGGCTGCGCAACCACCGGGTCGCGCGCTCGGTCGGTCTCGTCGCCACGGCGGTCCTCGCGTTCGGAGCAGTCGGCGGGGCGTCGGCGCTGTCGAACATCCAGGGCAACATCTCGTCGTCGAACATCGACGGGCTCCTCACGGACCGCCCCGAGCGACCCGACCCGACGGACCCCAACGCCGGCAAGCCGCTCAACATCCTCGTGATGGGCTCCGACGAGCGGGGCGGCGACAACGGTCACGAGGTCGAGGGCGTCGAGGGCATGCGCTCGGACACGACGATCCTCGTGCACGTGTCGTCGGACCGCTCGCGCATGGAGATGATCTCGATCCCGCGCGACTCGCGCGTCGACGTCCCGGCGTGCAACACCACGAGCGGCAAGACGACCGCGCCGGCGAACACCCGCTTCAACGCCGCCTTCGCCAACGGCGCGACCGTCGGCGGTGACGTCGACTCGGCGGCCGCGTGCACCATCACGACCGTCGAGAGCCTGACCGACGTCTTCGTCGACGGTTTCGTCGTCGTCGACTTCGCCGGCTTCCAGAACATGGTCACGGCCATCGGCGGCGTCCCGATCTGCATCCCCGAGGCGATCGACTCGCCCAAGGCGGACCTCAAGCTCGACGCGGGGTGGCAGACGCTCGACGGTGCCCAGGCGCTCGGGTTCGCGCGGGCCCGGTACGGCGTGGGCGACGGGTCGGACCTCAGCCGGATCGGCCGCCAGCAGCAGCTCCTCGCCGCGACGGTCAACCAGGTGCTGTCGAAGAACCTGCTCTCGGACCTCGGCCAGATCTACGGTTTCGTCGACGCGGGCACGAAGTCGCTCACGATGAGCGACAACCTCTCGTCGATCCCGAGCCTCGCCGGGCTCGCCTTCAGCCTCCAGGGCGCGACGAGTGGCAACATCACCTTCATGACCGTTCCCAACGCGCCGGACCCGCGGGACCCCGACGCGAAGGTCGTCTGGACCCCGGAGGCCGACGAGCTGTGGGCGAAGGTGCGCGCGGACGAGCCGATCGTCGCGCCCGTCCCTGCGGCCGACCAGCCGACGGGCGACGCCGCGACCGACACCCCACCGTCCCCCGACGGCGAGGACGCCCCCGCACCGGAGCCCGCGGCGACCGACCCCGCGCCGGCGCAGACGAAGGAAGCCGGCAAGGAGGCGTTCTCCGCCGCCGACGAGACCTCCCAGTGCGGATGACACCATGACCGACTCGCGCGACCCTCGGTCGCTGCCCCCGAGCTTCACGCCCCAGGGCGGTCGCTCGCCCCGCCCGACGTCGGCCGACGACGCGATCGCCGTCGGGAACAGCGGTCGCCCCCGACCGCCGGCCCGGTCCGTGCCCGACGACGCCGTCCGGGCCGAGCCACGCATCCGGCGCCAGTCCTCGCGGGAGATCCCCGTGACCCCGGCCCGCAAGGGCACCCCGCCCCCGGCGCCGCCCGCGGGACGCACGCGCCCCCGGGGCGAGCCCGCGCCGTCGGCGCTGCCCCCGTCCGTCGCGCCGGCGCGGTCGCCCGAGCGCTCGGCCCCCGCCCGCGTCTCGTCGGCACCGCACGCGGGCGCGCGCGCCGCGACCGCGAGCCCGGGACGGCGGCCCACCGCGACCCCCCGCCCGCGCACGGCCGGTCCCGGTGGTCCGGGCGCCGGGCGCCCGCCGTCGACCCCCGGGTCGTCCCGTCCGGGCGGCGGCTTCCGCGTCCGCAGGGGCCGCGTCGTCGGGCTCGTCGCCGGCGTCGTCATCGTCGCGCTCCTGGCGTGGCCCGTCGGCCTGCTCCTCTGGGCCAACGGCAAGATCCAGCACGTGGAGGCGCTCTCCGGCGCTCCCGGGACCGCGGGCAACACCTACCTGCTCGCCGGGTCCGACGCGCGAGGCGACGGCATCAGCGAGGACGGCACCGAGGGTGCCCGCACGGACACGATCATGGTCCTCCACGCCCCGCCGAGCGGGCCCGTCGCGCTCATCAGCCTGCCGCGCGACACCTACGCGGAGATCCCGGGCAACGGGTCGGGCAAGCTCAACTCGGCGTACTCCTGGGGCGGCCCGGCGCTGCTCGTGCAGACCGTCGAGCAGCTCACCGGCCTCACGGTCGACCACTACGTCGAGGTCGGGTTCGGCGGCGTCGAGGGCATCGTGGACGCCGTCGGCGGCGTCGAGCTGTGCCTCGACTACGACGTGGACGACCCGAAGAGCGAGCTGGTCTGGACGGCGGGCTGCCATACGGCCGACGGACACACCGCGCTCGCGTTCTCGCGCATGCGGTACTCGGACCCGCAGGGCGACATCGGGCGGGCCGAGCGCCAGCGCCAGGTCATCGGCGCGATCAGCTCGCAGGCCGCGAACCCCAGCATCCTCTTCCGTCCGGGCGACCAGGTCTCGCTCCTCGACTCCGGGCTGGGGGCGCTCACCGTCGACGAGAAGACGGGCATCGTGGACCTCGGCAAGCTCGCGCTCGCCTTCCGCAAGGCCAACGGGCCCGACGGCATCACCGGCACGCCGCCGATCTCGAACCCGGACTTCCGTCCCGGCGGCAACCTGGGCTCGACCGTGCAGCTCGACCCCGCGACGGTGGGCCAGTTCTGGGTCGACATCCGGGACGGCAACCTCGCGCCCGGTCAGGTGGGCGGCCTGCCGCAGCCGACGGGCTGACGCCTCGGCTCAGGCGCCGAAGCCGGTCCGCTGCTCCCCCGCGCGCGACGCGCGCAGCCGGGCACCCTTCGCGCGCGCCTGGTCCCCGAGGTCCGCCTGGAAGGCGACCATGCGCTCGCGCAGCCGCGCGGCGTCGTCGTCGGTGCCCGCGGCGAGGATGCGCGCGGCGAGCAGCCCGGCGTTCCGCGCGCCGCCGACGGAGACGGTGGCGACGGGGACGCCCGCGGGCATCTGCACGATCGACAGGAGCGAGTCCATGCCGTCGAGGTGGCGCAGCGGCACCGGGACCCCGATGACGGGCAGGGGCGTGACGGCGGCGAGCATGCCCGGCAGGTGGGCCGCTCCCCCGGCGCCCGCGACGACGACGCGCAGGCCGCGCTCCGCGGCGGTGCGACCGTAGTCGATCATCTCGACGGGCATGCGGTGGGCGGAGACGACGTCGACCTCGACGGGCACGTCGAACTCGGCGAGAGCGTCGGCGGCGGCCTCCATGACGGGCCAGTCGGAGTCCGACCCCATGACGATGCCGACGACAGGGTTCTTGCTCATGCGCGCTCCTCGTTCGGGTCGGTCGCGGGGTGCTCGCCCCGCAAGGTCGCGGCGGCGGCCAGGGCCCGACGCCGGACCTCGTCCAGGTCGTCGCCGCTCACGTTGACGTGGCCGAGCTTGCGCCCGGGACGCACGCCCTTGCCGTAGAGGTTGACCCGCGCGTCGGGGAACGCGGCGAGGACGTCGGGCAGCGCGTCGGTGAGCGCGTCGAGCGTCGATCCGAGGACGTTCGCCATCACGGTCCAGCGCGCGGTCGCGGCGGTGTCGCCGAGCGGGAGGTCGAGCACGGCACGCAGGTGCTGCTCGAACTGGCTCGTCACCGCGCCGTCGATCGTCCAGTGGCCGGAGTTGTGGGGCCGCATCGCGAGCTCGTTGACCAGCACGCGCGGTCCGTCCTCCCCCGCGACCTCGAACATCTCCACCGCGAGCACGCCGGTGACGCCGAGCCCCTCGGCGATCCGCACGGCGGC
Source organism: Cellulosimicrobium sp. 4261 (assembly GCF_040546915.1). Taxonomy (NCBI): domain Bacteria; kingdom Bacillati; phylum Actinomycetota; class Actinomycetes; order Micrococcales; family Promicromonosporaceae; genus Cellulosimicrobium; species Cellulosimicrobium sp. 4261. The sequence goes on along the minus strand of NZ_JBEPOQ010000006.1, from coordinate 52,224 downwards.
GTCGCGCGCACGCTCCGCCTCGGCGTCGGTGAGACCGGGTGCGGGCGCGATCACCTCGGCGCACACGCCGTCGCGCTGGATCGACTCCACGACGGGCCACGTGCGCACCTCGCCCTGCCCGTCGGCGCCGCCGCTCGGGCGCCGGGCGACGAGGACAGCGAGCTCGCGCGTGAACGGGACCTTCTCCTCGACGAGGAGCTCGGGGCCGTCCGCCGCGGCCGCCTCGATCCACTCCGCGACCTGCTCGGGGCCGCCCTCCGCGGCCGAGACCACGCGGACGCCCTTGCCGTCGTACCCGCCGCGCGCCGTCTTCACGACGGCCTCGCCCCCGACCTCGTCGAGGAAGTCGGTGAGCGCGGCCCGGGCGGCCGCCGGGTCCGTGGGGAGCGCGGCCCAGCGCGGGCACGGCACGCCGAGCTCGGTGAGCCGGCGGCGCATGACGATCTTGTCCTGGGCGTGGACGAGCGCGTTCGGCCCGGGGCGCACGGGCGTGCCGTGCTCGAGGAGGTCGGTGAGCAGCGCGTTCGGGACGTGCTCGTGCTCGAACGTCAGGACGTCCGCCGGGGCGGCGCCCGCCGGGGCGATGAGGGAGCGGACCGCGGCCTCGTCGGACGCGACGCCGACGGGCGCGTCCACGACGACCTGGGCCGCGGACGAGTCCGCGGCCTCCACGAGCACGCGCAGGTGCACGCCGAGCTCCCCGGCCGCGGGGGCCATCATGCGTGCGAGCTGTCCTCCGCCGACCACGGCGATCACTGGGGCTGCCACGTGCACCCACCCTAGTGCCTGGCCCGGGAGCGGCCCGCCCCGGACCGCCCGTCGGACGGACGGCAGCCGGACGCCGGGTGGAGGGGCGGACGGGAACCCGGCGGAGGGCGGACGACGGACCGCACCCGGGCGGGGCCCCGGACCGCCCGGTAGCCTCGAGGGGTGGTGAGCGACCTGGACCGACGAGCGGAGACGTCCGCGACGTCCGGGTCGCGCCGCGAGCGGGTGCTCGCGCGGGTCCGCGAGCTCGCGAAGTTCGGCTCGGTCGGCGCGCTCGCGTACGTCGTCGACCTCGGCCTGTTCAACCTGCTCAGCTTCGGCCCGGGCGAGCTGCTCGGGCACAAGCCGCTCACCGCGAAGATCGTCTCCGTCGCCGTCGCGACGCTCGTGGCGTGGGTCGGCAACCGGTACTGGACGTTCTCGGACCGGCGCACGCAGTCGCGCGGGCGGGAGCTCGCCGCGTTCGTCGTCGTCAACGTGGGCGGCATGCTCATCGCGGTGGGGTGCCTCGCGATCTCGACGTACGCGCTCGGGCTGACGTCGCCGCTCGCCAAGAACATCTCGGCGAACGTCGTGGGGCTCGCCCTGGGCACGGCGTTCCGCTACGTCGCGTACCGCCACCTGGTCTTCACGGGAGACCGCGACGCTCCTGCCACCCCGGCGGGCACCGCCGCCGACGGCGCGGCCCGCCCTCCCGCGGACGTGCGGGCCGACTGAGCCCTCCGCGTCCCGCGACGCGTCAGCCGCGCCGGCGCCGACGCCGACCGGCAGCGACCGCCGTCCCGGTCGGCAGCACGACCCGCGGGTCGAGGCGCCGCGGCACCCCCGCGAGGAACAGCGCGAAGACCGCGGGCCGGCGCTGCGCGAGCTCCAGGCGACCGCCGTCGGACGCGGCGAGGTCCCGGGCGAGCGCGAGACCGAGGCCCGTCCCCGCGCCCGACGTGACCTCGCGCTCGAAGATGCGCGGCGCGAGGTCGTCGGGGACACCCGCGCCCTCGTCGGACACCTCGGTGACGATGGCGCCGCTCGTGCCGGACGGGCGGGCGCGGACCGTCGTCGTGCCGCCGCCGTGCTTGAGGGAGTTCTCGATGAGCGTGGCCAGCACCTGCGCGAGCGCACCGGGCGTCGCGAGCACCTGGTACTCGGGCGGCACGTCGACGACGAGCCGGCGCCCCGCCTTCGCGAACGTCGGCACCCACTCCTCCTCCTGCTGGTGCACGACGTCGAGCAGGCTGACCGCCTCCGTCGTCCCGCCCTGCGCGCGCCGGGACGACGCGAGGAGGTCGTCGACGACGCCGACGAGGCGCTCGACCTGCTCGAGGGAGATGCGCGCCTCCTCCTGGACCGCCGGGTCGTCGGAGGCGAGCGAGATCTCCTCGAGCCGCATGCTCAGGGCCGTGAGGGGCGTGCGGAGCTGGTGCGACGCGTCGGCGGCGAACTGGCGCTCCGCGGCGAGCCGGCCCGCGAGCCGGTCGGAGCTGCGCGCGAGCTCGGCCGCGACGAGGTCGATCTCCTCGACGCCCGAGGGTTCGAGGCGTGGCCGGACCTGCCCCGAGCCGAGCTGCTCCGCGGACGCCGCGAGGTACACGAGCGGCGCGGCGATGCGGTTCGCCTGCCACACCGCCATCCCGATGCCCGCCGCGAACGCGACGATCGCCGCGGCCACGACGAGCAGCACGACCTGCGCGGCCCGGAGGTAGGCGTCCCAGTAGGAGACGGTGAGGGTCACGAGCGCGCCGGAGTCGGAGTGCAGGGGCTGCTCGATCTCGCGGCCCGTGATCTCGTCGCCCGCGGTGAGCACCGTGCCGTCGGGCAGCGCGACGTAGACGTGCGCCGGCGGGTCGCTCGCGCGCGGCTGGACCGCGTCCTCGATGACGTAGTCCGGGATCTCGTCGCCCGCCGCGAGACGCGCGTCGATGGACCGGGACAGGCGCTCCACGCGCGAGGAGACGTCGTCGACCTCACCCTGGAGCACGAACCGGGCGCCGTAGAAGGCGAGGGGGAACCCGAGGAGGATCACGGCGACGGCCACGGCCGCCACCGTCGCCTGCAGCATCCGACGCCGCACGCTGCCCCTCGCTCCCCGTGTCCCTCGTCCCGTCAGGGGACGGTCAGCTCTCGCCGGTCTCGAAGCGGAAGCCGAGACCCCGGACGGTCGAGATGTAGCGCGGCGCGTTGGCGTCGTCGCCGAGCTTGCGACGCAGCCACGACACGTGCATGTCGAGCGTCTTCGTCGAGCCGACGGGCTCCGAGCCCCACACGTCGCGCATCAGCGCGTCGCGGACGACGACCGAGCCCGCGCTCGCGACGAGCACGCGCAGCAGCTCGAACTCCTTGGTGGTCAGGTGGAGCTCGCGCTCGCCCTGGAACGCCCGGTGCGCGGAGACGTCGATGCGGACGTCCTGCGCGGCGAGCTCCTCCTCGTCGACCTGCTCGCCGTGCGAGCGGCGCAGGAGCGCCCGGACCCGGGCGAGGAGCTCCGCGAGGCGGAACGGCTTGGTGACGTAGTCGTCGGCGCCCGCGTCGAGGCCCACGACGAGGTCGACCTCGTCGGCGCGCGCGGTGAGCACGAGCACGGGCGTGGTCAGGCCCTTGTGACGGATCTCGCGTGCGACGTCGAGGCCGTCCATGTCCGGAAGGCCCAGATCGAGCACCACGATGTCCGCACCGCTGGCCGAGTCGATCGCCCCTTGACCAGTTCCTTGGACGACGACGTTGTAACCCTCACGTGTCAGTGCGCGCGCCAAAGGTTCGGCAATCGCCGGGTCGTCCTCCGCTAGCAGTACGTGGGTCATTCGCTCATGCTAGGGCATCAGTACGACTTCGGTCCCATCGTGCTCGGTGAACTCTGCGACCCTGGTCGGACGCCGTGCGACCGCCCGCTGCCTAGGCTGGACGCATGGGTTGGTACGAGCGCCTCGGGCAGTGGTCCGACGAGCACCGCTTCGGTGTGGACCTCACCGTCACGCTCGTCCTCGCGGTGGCGTTCGTCCCCGCGTCGGCGGCGTTCTCCGCGTCCGGTGCGAGCGGCGTCGGCACGAGCGGCGGCTGGGCCGCGTTCTGGGCCGTGCTGCTCCTCGCGCCGCTCCCCTGGCGACGCTCGTACCCGCTCGCGTCGGCGGTCACGGTGTACTCGGTCGCGCTCGTGCACCTGCTCGCGGGCTACCTCCTCATCTTCCCGGCCGACTTCGCCGTGCTCGTCGCGCTCTACTCGGTCACGGTCTACGGGCCGCGCTGGGCGCACCGCACCGCGATCGTCGCGTCGCTCGTCGGCGCGGTGGTCCTGGGCGTCGCGCTCGGGCTGCTGTCGGGCCGGCTCACCGACCTCGCGCTCATGGTCTTCCTCACGTCCGCGTTCGGCGGGATGACGTTCCTCGCGGTCTGGGCGTTCGGCCTGGTGCGGCGGTCCCGGCGCGAGACGATCGCGGCGCTCGTCGACCGCGCGGAGCGCCTCGAGGTCGAGCGCGACCAGCAGGCCCAGATCGCGACCGCGGCCGAACGGGCGCGCATCGCCCGCGAGATGCACGACATCGTGGCCCACTCGCTGTCCGTCATCATCGCCCAGGCCGACGGCGGCCGGTACGCCGCCGTGCACGACCCCGACGCCGCGGCCCGCGCGCTCGCGACCGTCTCGGAGACGGGGCGCACCGCCCTGGCCGACATGCGCCGTCTGCTCGGCGTGCTGCGGTCCGAACCACCGCGGCCGCCTGCGGCGGGACCGGGGGTCGGGCCGGCCGGCACCCTCGCGCTGCCCGCGGGCCGCGGCGGTGTCCCCGGCCCAGGGCCCTCCGGACCGGGCGCGCCCACGCAGCAGCTCCCGGGCAACCCCCCGCCGGCCGCGCTCGAGCGCGCGCCGCAGCCCGACGCCGCCGACCTCGAGAGCCTCGTCGCCCAGGTGCGCGACAGCGGGATGCGCGTGTCGTTCGTGCGCGTGGGCGAGGCACGACCCCTGCCGCCCGGGGCCGGGCTCACGGTCTACCGCGTCTGCCAGGAGGCGCTCACCAACGTCCTCAAGCACGCAGGCCCCGACCCGGAGGTGACGGTCGTCGTGCGCTGGGGCGCCACGACCCTCGACCTCGAGATCGAGGACGACGGCCGGGGCGCCTCGAGCGCCGCCGAGGCCCGGCAGGACGCCCGGTCCGGTGGGTACGGCGTGCTCGGCATGCGCGAGCGGGCCGCGCTCTTCGGCGGGTCCGTCCAGGTGGGGCCGCGCGCCGGCGGCGGGTTCCGGGTGCACCTGCGCCTGCCCGTGCCGCCGGTCCCCGGTCGTGCGCCCGTGCCGCCCGGCCCGGCGCCGTCGGGCAGGACGGGACCGTCGGGCAGGATGGGACCGGGCAGGACGGGACCGGGCCCGACGGCCGCGGGACCGGCGCCGGGCGTCTTCGCCCCGCCCCCGCCGCCCGCCCGACCCGCGCGCGAGACCCCGACCGGACCGACCGACAGGACACCATGACCGACGCCCTCCCCGTGCCCGACGACGCGTACGCCGCCGAGCCGCACGCCCCCGTGCGCATCGCGCTCGTCGACGACCAGCAGCTCGTGCGCGCAGGCTTCCGCATGGTGATCGACTCCCAGCCGGACCTCACGGTCGCCGTCGAGGCGGGCGACGGGCTCCAGGCGCTGCGCCTGCTCGCGGACCACCCGGTCGACGTCGTGCTCATGGACGTCCGCATGCCGCACCTCGACGGGCTCCAGACGACGGCGCGCCTCACCGCGGCGGCGGCCGACGGCGCGCACGCCCCCAAGGTCATCGTCCTCACGACGTTCGACCTCGACGAGTACGTGCTCGAGGCCATCCGCTCGGGCGCGAGCGGCTTCCTGCTCAAGGACGCGCCGCCGGAGGAGATGCTGGCCGCGATCCGGACGGTGCACCGCGGCGACGCGGTCATCGCGCCGTCGTCCACGCGGCGCCTGCTCGAGCACCTCGTGACGGCGCTGCCCGCCGAGCAGGTCCAGGACTCGCCCGCGCACGCGGCCGTCGAGGGCCTCACCGAGCGCGAGCGCGAGGTGCTCGTGCTCATGGCGCGCGGCCGCTCCAACACGGAGATCGCGAGCGACCTGTTCGTCGCCGAGGCGACGGTCAAGACCCACGTCGGGCGCATCCTCGCCAAGCTCGGCGCGCGCGACCGCGTCCAGGCCGTCGTGACGGCCTACGAGACGGGGCTCGTGCGCCCCGGCGCCTGACCCCGCACCGCCCGCGCCCCACCGGTCCCCGACCGGTGGGGCGCCGTCGTGTCCGCCCTGGGCGGGGGACGTCTACGACCAGAGGATGACCCGGCCCGCGGCCAGGACCCGACCGTCGCGGGACGCGGCGGGCCCGGCCCGCTCCGTAGCGTCGTCCACGATCCCGACGCACGCCCGTGACCACCGGTCCGCGTGCGGCACGACGAACCAGGAGACGACGTGGACACGACCGTGTACCGACCCACCGACCCGGCCCCCGCCGGCCCGCCCGCGGTGCGGGCCCGCACGCTGCGCAAGACCTACGGCACGGGCGAGGCGGCGGTGCACGCGCTCGACGGCGTCGACGTGGACTTCGAGCGCGGTCACTTCACGGCCATCATGGGCCCGTCGGGCTCGGGCAAGTCGACGCTCATGCACCTGCTCGCGGGCCTCGACACCGCGACCAGCGGGCACGCCTTCCTCGGGGACACCGAGGTCACCGGCCTCAACGACAACGCGCTCACGCAGCTGCGCCGCGACCGCGTCGGCTTCGTGTTCCAGTCGTTCAACCTGCTGCCGATGTTCACGGCGGAGCAGAACATCACGCTCCCCGTCGAGCTCGCGGGCGGCAAGGTCGACCGTGCGTGGTTCGAGACGCTCGTGCGCACGCTCGGCCTCGAGGCACGCCTGAGCCACCGTCCCAGCGAGCTGTCCGGCGGGCAGCAGCAGCGCGTCGCCATCGCGCGCGCCCTCATCGCCGGCCCGGAGGTCGTGTTCGCCGACGAGCCGACGGGCAACCTCGACTCGCGCTCGGGCGCGGAGGTGCTGAGCTTCCTGCGCCGCTCGGTGCGCGAGCTCGGCCGCACCATCATCATGGTCACGCACGACCCGACGGCCGCGGCCTACGCGGACCGCGTCGTGCTCATCGCCGACGGGCGCATCGCGGGCGACATCACCGACCCGACGCCCGAGTCGGTGCTCGCAGGGCTCGACGCGCTGCGCACGCTCGACGCCGGCACCGACGGCCCCGCCCCGACGGCGTCGCAGGCGGTGCGCGCCTGATGTTCCGGCTCACCCTGGCGCAGATGCGCCGCAGCATCGGCCGCCTCGTCGCGGCCGGCGTCGCGATCGTCATCGGGACGGCCTTCGTCACGGCGACGCTCATCGCGGGCAACGTCATCACCCAGACCACGAACGACTCGATCGCCGCGCAGTACGCCGACGCCGACCTGGTCGTGTCGGCCCCGGACGACCTCACGGCACCGGACGTCGAGGCGCTGCGCTCCGTGCCCGGCGTCGAGGCCGTCGACGCGGTCTCGTTCACCTACCTCGACCTCTCCCACGGCGCGAAGCGCGTGTTCCAGCTCGGCGTCCCGGCGCCGTCCGACCCGCGCTTCGAGGCGCTCGAGGTCGTCGAGGGCTCGATGCCCACCGCCTCGGGCCAGATCTCGCTCCCGACCGCCGTGGCCGAGCGCCTCGGCGTCGGGATCGGCGACACCGTCACCAGCTCGCGCAACGTGTGGGACGACACCGCGCCCGACGGCGGCGACTACACGGAGGTCCGGGACGAGCTGACCGTCGTCGGCACGACCGACGACCCGTTCGGCGCCTACGCCCAGATGGGCGGTGCCGTCGTGGTCCCGGCCGAGGACGTCGCGGCCTGGGAGGCCGCGCAGACCACGCCCGACGACCCGGGCCGCACGTACTCGTCCGCGATGGTGGGCCTCGCGCCCGGCACGGACCTCGAGACGGCGCGCGCCGAGCTCGTCGCCGCCTCGCCGGACGGGGCGAAGGCCGTCACGCCGGACGAGCACGCCCAGGACCAGGCGCGCAAGATGACCGGCGACCAGGACGTCTTCACCTACGTCATCCTCTCGTTCGCCGCCGTCGCGCTGCTCGTCGCGGCGCTCGTCATCGCGAACACGTTCCAGGTCCTCGTCGCGCAGCGCACGCGCACCCTCGCGCTCCTGCGGGCGGTCGGCGCGAACAAGGCGCAGCTCGCCCGGTCCGTGCTCACCGAGGCGACGATCCTCGGCGTCGTGTCCTCGCTCGCCGGCATCGTCCTGGGCGGCCTGCTCACGCAGATCGCGCTCCTCGTGGCCCGCGGCGCCGACCTGGGCGTCCCGGTCCCCGCGACCATCACGGTGACGCCCGTGGTCGTGCTCGTGCCGCTCGTGGTCGGCACGCTCGTGACGGTCGTCGCGTCGCTCGCCCCCGCCCGCGCCGCCACGCGCGTCGCCCCGCTCGAGGCGCTGCGCCCGGCCGACGCGCCGAGCATCCTGCGCGGCGGCGGTCGCGTGCGGCTCGTCCTCGCGTCCCTGCTCACGCTGGGCGGCGTCGCCGTCCTCGCGGGCGGGATCTGGCTCGGGCTCACCGACAAGCCCGAGATCGGGCTCCTCGCCGGGGTCGCCGGCGGCGCGCTGTCGTTCGTGGGCGTCCTCGTCGGAGCGGTCTACTGGCTGCCCGCCGTCGTGGCGTTCGTCGGCCGGCTGCTCGCGGGCACCGGGTCGACGGCGCGCCTCGCCACCGCGAACACGCTGCGCAACCCGCGCCGCACCACGGCGACGAGCACCGCGCTCCTCATCGGCGTCACGCTCGTCGCCATGATGTCGACCGGCGCCGCGAGCGCCCGCACGTCGCTCGACGCGGCGCTCGACGACCAGTACCCCGTCGACGTCATGGTCGCGACGGACGCGTACGGGTCGACCGGCGAGCCGGTGCCGTCCGACGTCGTGCGGGCCGTGTCCGGCACCGAGGGCGTGTCCCGCGTCGTCGAGCTGTACGCCACGGCGGTGACCATGCCGGACGGCACCGAGACGTCGTTCCACGGGGTCGACCCCGACGCCGCGCGCTCCGTGGTGCGGACGCCGGACGACCTCGCGGCCTTCGGTCCGGGGACGGTCCTCCTCTCGGAGGGCGAGGCGGAGAACTACGGCCTCGCGGACGGCGAGACCGCCGAGCTCACGGGCCCGACGGGCGAGACGCTCGACGTGGTCGTCCGCACCGGGGGCATCGGCTCCGGCGGGCTGCTCACCGTCGACGACGCGCGCGCCGTCGACCCGACGGGCCTCATGTCCCGGCTGTGGGTCGGCCTCGACGACACCGGCGCCGCCGCACAGGTGGTGCCCGCGATCCAGGACGCCGTCGTGGAGTCGGACACGCCCGTGGAGGTCGCCGGGATCGCCGTCGAGCGCGCGGCGATGCAGAGCGTCATCGACACGATCCTCGGGGTCATCGTCGGGCTGCTCGCCGTCGCGGTCGTCATCGCGCTCATCGGCGTGGCGAACACGCTCTCGCTCTCGGTCATCGAGCGGCGACGCGAGTCCGCGACGCTCCGGGCGATCGGCCTCAGCCGCACGCAGCTGCGGTGGATGCTCGCGATCGAGGGCATGCTCATCGCGGGCGTCGGGGCGGTCCTCGGGATCGTGCTGGGCGTGCTCTACGGGTGGGCCGGAGCAGCGACGGCGCTGAGCGTCATGGGCGACGTGTCGCTCGCCGTGCCGTGGCGCGACATCGCGCTCGTGCTCGTGGTCGCCCTCGTCGCGGGTCTCGTCGCCTCCGTCGTCCCCGGCCGCACCGCGGCCCGGACGTCGCCCGTCGCGGCGCTCGCCGTGGACTGAGCCGACACGCCCCACCGGCCGTCGGCCGACACGCGCCCCTGTGGACGGACCCCCGTCCACAGGGGCGCGGTCGTGCGCGGCGGGCGCGGACCGCCGTCGGGCACGATCAGCGGGTGCGCTCCCCCGCCCCGCCCCTCGCTCCCGGTGCACCGCCGGGCGGCACGCCCGCGCCCCGGCCCGACGGCGCGGCGTGGGTGCGCGTGACGGTCCACCCGGGCACGGACGTCCTGCTGGCCGCGGGCACGCGCCTCGGCGACGCACGGCCTGCGCTCGCCGACCTCGGCTGCCGTCCCGAGCTGCGCACGGCGCCGCTGGCCGTGGACGGCGTCCCGGTCGACGACGACCAGCGCTGCGGCACGCGGCCGCTCCTCCCCGGAACGACGGTCGCGGTCGCGCGGAGGGGCCCCGACCCCCGGGCCCGCGACGACGGGCCGGCCCCGGAGCACGTGCTCGCGGCGCCCCGGCACGTCGCGGTCCTGGGCGGCCCGGAGGCCGGGCGGCTCGTCGCCGTCGGGCGCAGCGCCCGTGGCCGGGCGCGCGTCGACCGGCTCGACGTCCGCTGGCGCACCACGCGGCGCGGGCCCCGGGTCCGGGTCCGGGTGCGCGTGCCGCACGGCACGCGCCGCGTGCCCGACGACGCGGCCCTCCTCCACGCGCGCCCGGCCCGGGCCGGGCGGCGGGTGGGCTCGTGGCGCGCGGTGCGCTGGCGCGACGGTCGCGCCCTGGTGACGCCCGACGGCACGTACGCGCTGCGTGCGCGGCCCGCGCTCGTGCACGGCCCCGGGACCGGACCCGCCGTGGCTCCGGGCCGTCCCGCCGACCCGGGGCGCCTCGGGACGACGCAGCTCGCGACCGCGCTCGTGCCGGCCGTCGCGTCGATCGGGCTCGCGGTGGCGCTGCGTCAGCCCCTCCTCGCCCTGCTCGCGCTCGTCGGGCCGCTCGCGGTCCTCGGGCCCGCGCTCGCCGAGGCCCGCCGTCGGCGCGCCGCGAAGCGCGCCGCCCCGCCCGGGCCCGGAGCGTCGACGGACGCCGAGGCCGTCCGCGGGACCGCGCCGGTGGATCCGCTGCACCCCCGGCCCGCGGACGTCCTGCTGTGGGCGACGGTCGCCCGGCTCGCCCCGGCGGGCGCCGACCCGGCGGCGGGATCGCCGGGCGCTCCGTCGGCGCACGCCGGGTCGTCGGGAGCGGCGCCGGCAAGGACCGCCGCCGGCACGGTGCCGGGCCGCCCCGTGGGCTCGGCCGGTGGCGGGGCGCTGATCGCGGCGCGGGGCGCGACGAACCCGTCGCGGGTCCGGCTGCCGGACGGCTGCGTGGCCGTCGTCGGGCCTCGCGATGCCGCGCTCGCCGGGTCCCGCGCCGTCCTCGCGGAGGTCCTCGCGGCGGGGGCGGTGCTGACGGTGCGGCACGCCTCCCAGGACCCGCACGCGTGGTCGTGGTGCCGCTGGCTGCCGCAGGCCCGTGCCGTCCGGACGCTCGACGCCCTGGCCGCCGGGGCCCCGCCGGACCTCGTCGTCGTCGACGGCCCCGTGCCGGCGGGCGAGCTCTCGCGGGCGTGGGAGCGGTGCGCCGCGGGGGGCACGGACGTGCTGCTGGTCCTCGCGGACCGGGCGCACGTCCCGGCGTGGTGCCGGACGCTCGTCGACGTGTCGGGAGTCGTCGCCGTCGTGGCGGGTCCGGACGGCGCCCCGACGCCGCGCGAGCACGTCGGCGTGACCGCCCGGTGGGCACTCGGCCTCGCGCGGCGGCTCGCCGCGGCCGAGCACCTCGGTCGGCTCGGCGGCGGCGCCGGGGACGGCGCGGGCGAGCCCGACCCGGGCGACCCCACCGCGCGGTCGCTGCCGTCGGCGGTCGCGCTGGGTCCCTTGCTGGGGGCGCCGCGAGCGCCGGACCGGCTCCTGACATGGGTGGCCGAGCGCTGGCAGGACGCGTCGCACCGGGACGGGCACGGGCTGCGGACCGTGCTCGGCGTCGGTTCAGGGGGTGCGCCCGTCGTCGTCGACCTCGTCCGCGACGGGCCGCACGTGCTCGTCGCCGGCACGACGGGCTCCGGGAAGTCGGAGCTCCTGCAGACGCTCGTCACCGGGCTCGCGCTCGGGCGCTCGCCCGACGAGCTGTCGTTCGCGCTCGTCGACTTCAAGGGCGGAGCGAGCTTCGGGGCGTGCGGTCGGCTGCCCCACGTCGTGGGCCAGGTGACCGACCTCGACCCCGGGCTCGCGGGGCGCGCGCTCGCCGGGCTCCGGGCCGAGCTGCACCGGCGCGAGCGCCTCCTGGCCACGGCGGGCGTCGCGACCATCGACGACCTCCCGCGCGGACGGCTCGCGCGCCTCGTGGTCGTGGTGGACGAGTTCCGCGCGCTCGCCGACGACCTGCCGGACGTCGTGCCCGGGCTGCTGCGCGTGGCCGCGCAGGGCCGGTCGCTCGGCGTGCACCTGGTCCTCGCGACGCAGCGGCCCGCCGGCGCCGTCAGCGCCGACGTGCGGGCGAACGTCACGCTGCGGCTCGCGCTCCGGGTCGTTGACGTGGCCGACTCGCGCGACGTCGTCGACGCGCCGCACGCGGCCCACGTCCCGGCGTCGATCCCGGGGCGCCTGGTCCTGCGCCGCGGCGCCGAGCCGCCGGTCGCCGTGCAGTGCGCGCGTGCCGGCGGGCCGCTCGCGTTGCCGGAGGCTCGCGTGCGGATCGCGGACCCGTGGGGCACGGAGCGCGGGCCGGGCGGGCCCGCGCCGGGCCGGCCGGCCGACCACCTGCCGCTCCTCGTCGCGGCGGCACGCGAGGTCGCCGCCCGGTCAGGCCTGAGTCCCCACCCCGCGCCATGGCTCCCCGCCCTGCCCGCCCGCGTCGGGCCGGACGACCTCGACGGGGTCGACGAGCCCGACGACGAGGCGGGCGACGAGGCGGGCGTGCTCGCGGCGCGCGACCGCAAGACGGGCGCGCACGTGGGGGGCGCCCCGGCGGCGGACGGGCGCGGGGTGGACGGGCGCGGGGTGGACGGGGGGCGCGGAGCCATCGAGGGGACCGAGGGCGGGGGCGGGGAGGTGCGCCGCGACGACCGCGCGCTGCCCCTCGCACTCGGCGACCTGCCTGCCCTCCAGCGCCGCACGGTGGTCCGCTGGGACCCGCGCGACGGTCACCTCGCGGTCCAGGGCGGGGCCCGGTCGGGCCGGACCACGGCGCTGCGCACCGTCGGGCGGGCCGCGCTCGAGCGCGGCTGGTCGGTCCACGCGATCGGGTCGGGGCTCGCCGGCCTCGCGGCGCACCCCGGCACCGGGACGGTCGTGGACCGGAGCGACCCGCGCCGCGTCGTCCGCCTCCTCCGGCTCCTGGCCGGGCACGACGACGGTCAGCCCCGGCCCGCGGGGCTCGACCGCACGACCGGCCGCACCCTGCTCCTCGTCGACGACGTCGAGGTCGTCCGCGGCGTGCTCGCCGGGGTCGCGGGCGGGGCGGGCGCCGACGCCCTCGCGGACGTGCTCGCCGACTCCCCCGCCGCGGTCGCGGTGAGCGCGAGCGGGCCGACGGTCGGCGGGCTGGTGTCGCTCGTCGGCGTCCGGGCGGTCCTCGCGTCACGCGACCGGCACGACGACGTGTCGCGCGGCGTGCCCGCGGCGCTCGCCGGACAGGGCGGCCCGCCGGGCCGGGCGGTGTGGCTAGGCCCGGGCGACCCGCTGGTGTGCCAGGTCGCGGTGCCACCGGAGGGTTCGCGTGGGTGGACCGAGCTCCCTGCGACGACCCGCCGGGGCGCGTTCCGGCTGCACCCGCTGCCCGACGACGTCGCGGCCGCCGGCCTCGACGTCGCCGGACGCGCGACCGCCGGCGTCGACCGGTTCCCCGCCGGGGCCGCCGCGGACGCGGACCGCACGGTCGCCTGGGCCGACGGCGACGACGCGGACGCTGCGCCCACCCGGGGACCCACCGGCGTCCCGGTCGGCCGGGGCGGCGACGACGGCCGGACGCTGTGGATGGACGTCGGGCGCGGCGCGCTCGTGGTCGGTCCGCCCGGCTCCGGCCGCACGAGCACGCTCGCGCTCCTCGCCCGCCACGTGGCTCGCACCGGTTCGCTCCGCGCGATCGTCACCCGGGACGACGCGCTGGCCGGCACGGCGGTGCCCGGCCCCGGACGCATCGCGCGCACCACCGGCCGGACCGGGGGCGGGCAGGTGGACGACGACGGCAAGAGGAACGGGAACGGGAACGGGACGATCGTCGTGCGGCGGTACGCGCCCGCGGACGTCGCTCGGCTCCTCGACACGCTGGAGGCGGACCGAGCCGGCGCGGTGTCCCTGGGCAGAGCGACGGCACCGGAGGTCGTGGTGGTCGACGACCTGGACGTGCTGACCCAGCTCTGCGTGCTCGAGGCCGAGCGGCTCGCGGCGCTGTGCCGCGACGGGCTCGTGCTGCTCGCGTCGGCGACGACGGGCGCCGCGGCCTCGGCCTTGCGCGGCCCGCTCGCGGACCTGCGCGGGGCGCGCTGCGGCGTCGTCCTCGCGCCGCGGGAGCGCGGGAGCGCCGAGGTGTTCGGGCACGGGCTGGAGTGGCTCACCGAACCTGGTCGGCCCCGACCGGGTCGAGGGGTGCTGGTCCAGGGCACGCGGCTGGCGCCGCTCCAGGTCGCCCGCCCGTGACGGCCGAGCCGCAGCCCGGTGCCCGCCCGTGAGGGGCGAGCCGCCCGGCCCGCGGGCCGAGAGTCAGGCGGCCGGGCGGACGTCGCGCGTGGTCGCCTCGACGACGGGACGCAGCATGAGGAGGACGAGCACGATGACGGCGAGCACCAGCGCGACGACGACCCACGGGGTCACGCCCACCTGGAGCGAGCTGACCGCGACGACCCCCTGGAGGATCTGCCACGTCGCGACGGGCGACCGTGCCCAGCGCTGCCCGCGCAGCAGCCCGCGGAGGCTCGCGGCGAGCACGGCTCCCACGCCGAGCGCGAAGACGACGAGGAAGACGCTCACCCCGAACGACTGCGACCCACCACGGACGAGCTCGACGAGGATCAGCACCGCGCCCACCACGAGCGCGGCGATCTCGACGCCCACCCCGGCGACGAGCGCCGTCAGCGCGGGCGGCCGCGACCCCCCGTCGGACGACGGTCCCGGGGGCGTCGGGCGGGGCTCGGGCGGGGTTCCGGAGGGCTCGCGGGAGGGCACGATCACCCAGCGTACGCGGCGACCTGCGGCTTCACACCCGTGTGACGAAGGCCTCACGATTCATGCGACGGAAACTTTCTCGTAACCCCTTGTGCTGTGCTTCACGAGGTGTGAACCTGGTTCAAGCATCAATCACCCCCCGCCTCGAGCCCTTGGCCCGGGCAGCCCCCTGCCGGGTCGCCCAGCGACGAGTCATCACCTCGCGACCAGGCTCCCCTCTGCCCGAAGGAGACGACGAACATGGACTGGCGCCACCGCGCAGCCTGCCTCGACGAAGACCCCGAGCTGTTCTTCCCCATCGGGAACACCGGCCCTGCGCTCCTGCAGATCGAGGAGGCGAAAGCCGTCTGCCGCCGCTGCGACGTCGTCGACACGTGCCTCAAGTGGGCCATCGAGTCCGGCCAGGACGCCGGCGTCTGGGGCGGCCTCTCCGAGGACGAGCGCCGCGCCCTCAAGCGCCGCACCGCGCGCGCACGCCGCGCCGGCTGACACGACACGCCGCTCCGCCCTCCGGGCGTCGAGCAGCACGACGGGCCGTCACCCTCCGGGGTGGCGGCCCGTCGTCGTACCGGCGGTCAGCCCTGGCGGTTGCCGTCGCGCAGCACGAGCGCGAGCACGACCTGGGTGCCCCCGCCGGGGCGCGGCGACCACTCGATGGTGCCGCCGAGCTCGTTCGTCACGAGGGTCTGCACGATCTGCGAGCCCAGGCCGCTCTTGGCGGCCTTGCCTGCGCGGGCGACGTCGCCGTCGGGCATGCCGACGCCGTCGTCCGCCACGACGATCCGCAGGGCCGACCCGTCGCGCTCGACCGCGACCTCGACCGTGCCGGTGTCCTGCTTCGCGAGGCCGTGCTCGACCGCGTTGGTGACGAGCTCGGTGAGGATGAGCGCGAGCGGGGTCGCGTCCTCCGCGGGCACGAGCCCGAAGCTCCCCGTCCGCACGGTCCGCACGCTCGTGTCGGCGGAGGCGACGTCGGCCGCGAGGCGCAGCGCGCGACCGACCATGTCGTCGAACTCCACCTCCTCGTCGAGCGTCTGCGACAGGCTCTCGTGCACGAGCGCGATCGTCGCGACGCGCCGCATCGCCTCCTCCAGCGCGGCACGCGCCTCCGGGACGTCCATGCGCCGGGCCTGCAGCCGCAGGAGCGCCGCGACGGTCTGGAGGTTGTTCTTCACGCGGTGGTGGATCTCGCGGATCGTCGCGTCCTTGGTGATGAGCTCGCGCTCGCGACGGCGCAGCTCGGAGACGTCGCGGCACAGCAGGACGGCGCCGATGCGCTGCCCGGACTCGGTGAGCGGGAGGGCGCGCAGCGACAGCGCGACGCGCTGCGCCTCGATCTCGGTGCGCCAGGGCGCACGGCCCATGACGACGAGCGGCAGCGACTCGTCCACGGGGTTCTGGTGCTCGATGAGGTCGGCCGTCACCTCGGCGAGCGAGCGCCCGACGAGCGGACCGATCACGCCGAGGCGGTGGAAGCAGCTCAGCGCGTTGGGGCTCGCGTAGAGCACCTCGCCCTCGGAGTTCAGCCGGATGAGGCCGTCGCCGACGCGCGGCGCGCCGCGCCGCGGCCCGGTCGCGGCGTTCGGGAAGGGGAACTCCCCGCGCGAGATCATCGCGATGAGGTCGTCCGCGGCCTCGACGTAGTTGAGCTCGAGGCGGCTGGGCGTGCGCCCGCTCCCGAGGTTGGTCTGCCGCGCGACGACGGCGATCGCCTTCCCGGAGTGCAGCACCGGGATGGCCTCCTCGCGCACGGCGTACGCGCCGAACCAGCGCGGCTCGCGCGAGCGCTGCGACCGCACCTCGGTGAGCGCGCGCTCGAGCTGCGGGCGCTGCCCCTCGGGGGCGAACGACCCGACGATGTCGTCGTAGTGGACGGTCGCGCCCGTCGACGGCCGGCACTGGGAGACGGCGACGAAGTTGCCGTCGCTCGTGGGCAGCCACAGCACGAGGTCGGCGAACGCGAGGTCGGAGATCACCTGCCAGTCGCCCACGAGCAGGTGCAACCACTCGTTGTCCGCCGGGCTGAGGTCGGCGTGGCGGGAGATGAGGTCACTCATGGCAGACACGGACCCCAGCGTAGAGGGGCGCGACCGGTAGAGTCCCCTCAGCGCCCGCGTGCGCGGTCGCCAGAACCGTCAGCCGTCCCGTCGACCGGCCCGTCACGGGCCGGCGCAGGGTCCGAGGAGGTCCCGTGCACCTGAGCGTCGAGCTCCGCTACCCCGCCCCCGTCCCCGCCGTCGGGGCGATGCTCGCGGACGAGGAGTTCGTCCGCTGGCGCGCTGCCCGCTCCGGCGGCGACGGCGCCCACGTCGAGCAGGTCGACGTCACCGGCGGGCCGGACGAGGGGTTCACCGTCGCGGTGCGGCGGACGCTGCCCACGGACCAGATCCCCGCGCACGTCCGGTCGTTCGTCGGGGGTCGTCTCGAGATCCGGCAGGCGGAGGTCTGGGAGCCGGAGCGCGACGGCGAGCGGTCGGGCACGGTGTCGCTCGAGATCACCGGCGCGCCGGTGCGCCTCACGGGCACCGTGACGCTCTCCCCCGAGGGTGACGGCACGGTCGAGCGCTACGACGGCGAGGTCAAGGCCAACGTGCCGCTCTTCGGCGGCGCGATCGAGCAGGCTGCGGCCGAGGCCGTGCGGACGGCGCTCGCCGCCGAGGAGTCCGCCGGCCTCGCCTGGCTGTCGCGCTGACCGCCGACCGGGCGGAGTCCGGCGTGGCCCGACCGACGCGGGCACTCGTCGGCACCGCGCGGAGACCGGTCTCGAACCGGTAACGATTTCCACAGAATCCGACCAACCGGTAAGTCACCGCAACGCTCTGACCTGCGCAGACACCCGGGTGGGAGCGCAACCACACCCCTCCGAGCACGAGCGTGGCTTGACACGGGTTCGGGCGGGAACGCACGATCAGGCCGTTGTGTGGAAGCGCTACCACATTGGAGGTGGGAGCGCTGCCACGACCCCGCCCCACCGACAAGGGAGTCACCGTGCTGAGCAGCACCCGTACGACCCGCCGGCCCCGCAAGGCGATCGCCGCCGTCGCAGGCCTCGCGGCCATCACCCTCACCCTGACCGCGTGCTCGAGCGGCTCCGGCTCGAACGACGACGCGACGGGCTCCGGCGACGGAGACAAGATCACGCTCACCGTCGCGACGTTCAACGACTTCGGCTACACGGACGAGCTCCTCGCCGCGTACACCGCGGAGCACCCGAACGTCACCGTCAAGCAGACGAAGGCCGCCAAGTCCGAGGACGCGCGGACCAACCTCACCACGAAGCTCGCCGCCGGCGGCGAGGGCCTCGCGGACATCGAGGCCATCGAGGTCGACTGGCTCCCGGAGCTCATGCAGTACCCCGACCTCTTCACCGACCTCACCGACTCGTCGCTCGACGGCCGCTGGGTGGACTGGAAGGTCCAGCAGGCGACGACGACGGACGGCAAGCTCATCGGCTACGGCACCGACATCGGCCCGAGCGCGATCTGCTACCGCCAGGATCTGTTCGAGGCCGCGGGCCTCCCGAGCGACCCGGCCGGCGTGGCCGAGCTCCTCGGTGGCGAGGACGCCACGTGGGACGACTACTTCGCCGCGGGCGCCACGTTCGTCGCCGCGAGCGACTCGGCCTGGTACGACTCCGCGATGTCCATCTCGCAGGCCATGGTCAACCAGATCGACAACGCCTACGAGGAGTCCGACGGCACGCCCAAGGACCTCGCGTCCAACCAGCCGATCATCGACATCTACGACACGGTGCTCGAGCAGTCGACGACGAACGAGCTCTCCGCCGGCCTCGAGCAGTGGTCGGGCGACTGGGACGCCGCGTTCCAGAACGACGGCTTCGCGACGATGATCTGCCCCGCGTGGATGACCGGCCCGGTCGAGGAGCGCTCGGGCGGCGTCACCGGCTGGAACGTCGCGGACGTCTTCCCCGGCGGCGGCCTCAACTGGGGCGGCTCGTTCCTCACGGTGCCGGCCTCCGGCCCGAACGCCGAGGCGGCCAAGGAGCTCGCCGCGTGGCTGACCGACCCGGCGCAGCAGACGACGGCCTTCGAGAACGCGGGCACGTTCCCGTCGCAGCTCGAGGCGCAGGAGTCCGACGCCGTGCAGTCCTTCACGAACGACTTCTTCAACGACGCCCCGGTCGGCACGATCTTCGTGAACCGTGCGCTCGCGATCGACAGCGCGCCGTTCAAGGGCGCGAACTACTTCTCGATCCACACGGCCGTCCAGGACGGCATCAAGCGCGTGGACGTCGAGAAGACGGACGACGCCGCCTCCTCGTGGCAGAAGACGCTCCAGTCCTTCCAGGACCTGGGCCTGTGACCTGACGGGGCCGGGGGCGGCACGACCTGCCGCCCCCGGCCCCGCGCGCGTCCGCCCGCGGACGACGCCCCGCACCCGCAGCCACCCAGCGCCACCGAGCAGCCCAGGAATCCCACATGGCCGTCCTCACGCCCACCCAGCCCTCGCCCGGGCTCAGCGGTCCGCCGCCGCGCACGCCGCGCCGCGTCGGCTTCTCCCAGCGCCTCAGCCGCTGGGACGTCAAGGTCTCGCCCTACCTCTACATCTCGCCCTTCTTCATACTGTTCGCGATCACGGGGCTCTTCCCGCTCGTGTACACCGCCGTCGTGTCCGTCTACGACTGGAACCTGCTCGGCGGCCAGGGCGACTTCGTCGGTCTCCAGAACTACACGGACGTCCTCGCGCAGCCCACGTTCTGGAAGTCCCTGCGCAACACCGTCTCGATCTTCGTGCTCTCGTCCGTGCCGCAGGTCCTCGCCGCGATCGCGATCGCCGCGCTGCTCGACCAGAACCTGCGCGCCGCGACCTTCTGGCGCATGGGCGTCCTGCTGCCGTACGTCGTCGCACCCGTCGCGGTCTCGATGATCTTCGGCCGCCTGTTCGCCGACCAGTACGGGCTCATCAACGAGCTGCTCGGCCTCGTCGGCGTCGACCCGATCCGCTGGCACGCCGACGCCCTCGCGAGCCACGTCGCCATCGCGTCGATGGTGAACTTCCGCTGGACGGGGTACAACGCGCTGATCTTCCTCGCCGCGATGCAGGCCGTGCCGCGCGAGCTGTACGAGGCCGCGATCATCGACGGCGCCGGGCGCGTGCGCCAGTTCTTCTCCGTGACCGTCCCGCAGATCCGCGCCACGATCATCTTCGTCGTCATCACCTCGACGATCGGTGGCCTGCAGATCTTCGACGAGCCGCGCATGTTCGACGCGCAGGGCCTCGGCGGCGCCGACCGCCAGTGGATGACGACCGTGCTCTACCTCTACGACGTCGCGTGGGGCAACCAGAAGAACTTCGGTCGTGCGGCCGCCGTCGCGTGGCTGCTGTTCCTGCTCATCATCCTCGTGGGCATCGTCAACTTCCTCGTCACCCGGCGGATCGCCACGTCGAACGCGCAGCCGCGACCGCCACGCTGGGTGCGTCGCCGGCAGGAGGCGCGCAAGCGCCTGCGCGCCGAGGACGCCATGTCCGCGCAGCGCTCCGCCGCGGGGACCGAGGCGTCCGTCCCGACCGCCGCCAGCCCGACCGACCGGAGGAAGCGATGAGCTCCGTCCCCGTCATCGCCCAGACCGCCGGCCCGGGCGCGGCCCGCGCCGCGTCCCGCCGCCGGAGCGCCGGGAAGAACGTGGGCGGCACGCAGCGCCGCCCACGCTGGGTCACCTACACCATCCTCGGGATCGTCCTGCTGATCTCGGTGTTCCCGCTGTACTTCACGCTGATCCTGGGATCCTCGACGCCCGAGGAGATCTCGCGCAGCGCGCTGCCCCAGCTCCTGCCGGACGCGAGCCTGTTCGACCGGTTCGCCGACGTCATGAGCTCGGACGCGATCAACTTCTGGAAGGCCGCCTGGAACTCGGTGGTCGTCGCGGTGCTCACGTCCCTCTCGGTCGTGCTGTTCTCGACGCTCGCCGGCTTCTCGTTCGCGAAGCTCCGGTTCCGCGGCCGCGGCCCGCTGCTCGTCTTCGTCATCGCGACGATGGCGGTCCCCACGCAGCTCGGCGTCATCCCGATGTACATCCTCATGTCGGACCTCGGGTGGATCGGCAAGCTCCAGGCCGTCATCGTGCCCGCGCTCGTCACGGCGTTCGGCGTCTTCTGGATGACGCAGTACCTGGGCGAGGCGCTGCCGTACGAGCTCATCGAGGCGGCCCGGGTCGACGGCGCGTCCATGATCCGCACGTTCTGGTCCATCGCGCTGCCGGCGGCCCGCCCGGCCGCCGCGATGCTGGGCCTGTTCACGTTCGTGCAGCAGTGGACGAACTTCTTCTGGCCGTCCATCGTGCTCAACCAGAACAACCCGACGCTGCCGCTCGTGGTGCGGTCCCTGCAGTCGAACTTCTTCGTCGACTACTCGCTCGTCATGGCCGGGATCTTCCTCGTCACGCTGCCGCTCATCGTCATCTTCATCTTCACCGGCCGCCAGCTCGTGGCGGGCATCATGCAGGGCGCCGTCAAGGGCTGACGCCCGGCGCCCCGCGCCGCACGACCCGCCCACCACCCGGTGGGCGCGGTCCGTGCTGCGTGCCGACCGTCGCGCGGGCGGGCCCGACCGGCCCGCCCGCGTGCCATCCCGCGACTTCTCGAAGGACAATCGACCATGACCAGCTTCGTCCCGTCCGCGCCCCTCCTCCCGAACCCGGCGACCGCGACCGGACGCGTCGAGATGCCCCCGGGCTTCCTCTGGGGCGCCGCGACGGCCGCGTTCCAGATCGAGGGCGCGGGGCACACCGACGGGCGCACGGACTCCGTGTGGGACGCGTTCGCCCGCGTGCCGGGCGCCGTCGTGAACGGTGACGACGGCATGGTCGCGTGCGACCACTACCACCGGTACCGCGAGGACGTCGCGCTCCTGCGCGGCCTCGACCTCGGGGCCTACCGGTTCTCGACGTCGTGGGCTCGCGTGCGTCCCGACGGCGGCGCGGTGAACCCCGCCGGGCTCGCGTTCTACGACCGCCTCGTCGACGAGCTGCTCGCGGCGGACGTCCTGCCGTGGCTCACGCTCTACCACTGGGACCTCCCCCAGGCGCTCGAGGAGAAGGGCGGCTGGACGTCGCGCGACACGGCGTACCTCTTCGCCGAGTACGCGGTGACGATGCACGAGGCGCTCGGTGACCGCGTCGGCGTGTGGACGACCCTCAACGAGCCGTGGTGCTCCGCGTTCCTCGGCTACACCGCGGGCGTGCACGCGCCCGGTCGGCAGTCGCGCGAGGACGGCCTCGCCGCCGCGCACCACCTGCTGCTCGGGCACGGCCTCGCGGTCCAGGCGCTGCGCGAGCGCGCGCCGGAGGCGAACCTCGGGCTCACGCTCAACTTCACGGTGTCCGACCCGGTCGACCCGCAGGACCCGGCCGACGTCGACGCCGCGCGGCGGATCGACGGCCAGTTCAACCGGATCTTCCTCGACCCCGTCTTCCACGGCGAGTACCCGGCCGACGTCCTCGAGGACGTCGCGCCCTACGGGCTGCTCGAGCACGTCAAGGACGGCGACCTCGAGATCATCTCCACCCCGATCGACACGCTCGGCGTCAACTACTACAACGGCGGGGCCGTCTCGGCCCGCCCGCAGGCGGCGGCGCCCGGCGCCGAGGGCGACGGCGCCGGGGGCACCCGCCCCGAGGGCGTCCGCGACGAGGCGGCCGGCGACGCGCCCGTGCGCGCGACGTCGTCCCCCTACCCCGCCGCGGACGGCGTGCACGCCCACTCGCGCGGCCTGCCGCGCACGGACATGGGCTGGGAGGTCCAGCCCGAGGGGCTGACGCGCCTGCTCACCCGCCTGCAGCGCGACTTCACCGGCCCGCGCGGCGTCGCGATGTACATCACCGAGAACGGTGCCGCCTACCCGGACCAGGTGGGCCCGGACGGCTCGGTCGACGACCAGGACCGGCTCGAGTTCCTCGACGCGCACCTGCGCGCGACGCGCGACGCGATCGACGCCGGGGCGGACGTGCGCGGCTACTTCGCGTGGTCGCTCCTCGACAACTTCGAGTGGGCGCTCGGCTACACGAAGCGGTTCGGCATCGTCCGGGTCGACTACGAGACGCAGGAGCGCACCGTCAAGGCGAGCGGCGCCTGGTACGGCCAGGTCGCGCGCGACAACGCGATCCCGGCGCGCGAGACGCCGGCCGCGGACCCCGCCCCGGCCGAGTGAGGACGACGGTGAGGACACGGTGAGCGGGGCGGTGCGGACCGGGGAGCGCGCGCGCGATACTGTCCGGATGAACAGCCTGCGCTCCGCGCCGACCCTGGACGAGGTGGCCCAGACGGCGGGTGTCTCGCGCTCGACGGCGTCGCGCGCCATCAACGGCGGTCTGCGGGTGTCCCCCGAGGCGCAGGCGGCGGTCGACGCCGCCGTCGCGCAGCTCGGCTACACGCCCAACCGCGCCGCCCGCTCGCTCGTGACGCGCCGCACGGACTCGATCGCCCTCGTGGTCCCCGAGCCGGACGAGCGCATCCTCACCGACCCGTTCCTCGCGGGCACGATGCGCGGCGTGAGCGCCGCGCTCGGCGGCACCGACCTGCAGCTCGTGCTGCTGTTCGCGCGCCCCGACGAGCAGCCTGGCCGCATCGTGCGGTACCTCAGCAGCGGCCACGTCGACGGCGCGATCGTCGCGTCGCACCACCGCGACGACGAGCTCGAGGAGGCGCTCCTCGCGGCGCGCCTGCCCGCCGTGTTCGTGGGGCGGCCGTTCCGCCCGACGCCGGACCTCCTCTACGTCGACGTGGACAACGTCGAGGGCGGGCGCCTCGCGGCGCGGCGCCTCGTCGAGGCGGGCCGGCGCCGCATCGCGACGATCGCCGGCCCGCAGGACATGACGGCGGGCGTGGACCGGCTCACGGGCTTCCGCGAGGTGCTGCGCGACGCCGGCCTGCCGGACGACGCGGTCGAGATCGGCGACTTCGCCGTCGCGGGCGGCGCGGCGGCCATGGAGCGCCTCCTCGCCGCGCACCCCGACGTCGACGGCCTGTTCGTCGCGTCCGACCTCATGGCCGAGGGCGCGCTGCGCGTGCTCGCAGCCCACGGCCGCGACGTGCCGCGCGACGTGTCCGTCGTCGGCTTCGACAACCTCGCCACCGCCGCCACGACGTCGCCCCCGCTCACCACGGTGCAGAACCCGATGGTCGAGATGGTGCGCGGCGCGACCGACCTCCTGCTCGACCTCGTGGGCGGCCGCGGCGACGAGATCGCGTCGCAGGTCCTCGCGCCCGAGCTCGTCGAGCGCGACTCCGTCTGACCCGTCGTCGGTCCCCGACTGCGTCCCGACAGCCCCCCGGGCCGCCGGGGCGCGACGCCGTGGGCGGTCGCTCGTAGCCTGGCGACGTGCACCCGTCCACGGAACCGGTGGCCACGCTCTCGCGGGCCGACGTCCTCGCCGCGCGCTGGCACGCCCACCAGCTCGACCGGGCGCCGGGCGCGGCCGCCGCGGCGACGGACGTCGCCGTCCTCGACCTGGGCGTCCAGGACACGGGGGCCGACGGCGCCGCGTGGGCGCTCGCCGTCCGCGGCGCCCCGCCGATCACGCCCGGCACCCTGCCGCCCGACCTCGCGCTCGCGTGGACCCTGCGGGGCGCCCCGCACGTCTACCGCCGGGCGGACCTCGCCGAGGTCGCGACCGCCACGGCCCCGTTCTCCGAGGCCGACGCCGCCAAGCGGGTCTACGACGCGAGCCGACCGCTCCGTGCGGCCGGTGTCGCCGTGCTCGAGGCGCTGCGCACCGAGGCGCGGCTGGAGCGCGACCTCGTCGAGACCCCGACCGTCAAGGGCGACCTCTCGACGCGGCTCACCGCGCGGCTCCCGGAGCCGCACCTGCGCTGGTGCGGGCCGTGCGGCGCCACCCACAGCTACGAGCAGACGTTCCGCCTCGCGGCCCTGCAGGCCGGGCTCGAGCTCGAGCCGGGCTCGTCCCCGCCCGTGCTGCGGCGCGTCCCCGGGCTCGAGCCGCCGCTCTACGGGCGCCTCGGCGACGACGCCCCGCCGCGCCTGGACGTCGTGCGCGGCTACCTGCGGTTCTTCCCCGGCGCGAGCGTCCAGGACGTCGCCGCGTTCCTCGACGCCCCGGTCAAGGACGTCCGGAGCCGGTGGCCCGACGACGCGGTCC
The DNA here is from genome assembly GCF_040546915.1 of Cellulosimicrobium sp. 4261. Classification (NCBI taxonomy): domain Bacteria; kingdom Bacillati; phylum Actinomycetota; class Actinomycetes; order Micrococcales; family Promicromonosporaceae; genus Cellulosimicrobium; species Cellulosimicrobium sp. 4261. The sequence continues at coordinate 27,411 of NZ_JBEPOQ010000006.1, read as the reverse complement.
GCGTCGAGGTGACCGACGTCGAGCCGGGTGCGCGGCCGACCGAGAGATGGGTGCTCGCCGACGACCTCGGGCACGTCACGGGCGCCGCCGGGCGCGAGCGCGGCGCGCGGCCCGCAGCCGGTGTCCCGGCCGTGCGCCTCGTGGGCCCCTACGACCTGTTCCTCCAGCTGCGCGACCGCGCGACGCTCGTCCCGGGCGTCGCGCGCGCCCAGGACCTGTGGCGGGTCCTCGGCCGGCCCGGGGCCGTGCTCGCGGGCGGTGAGGTCGTGGGCACGTGGCGGCCCCGCGCGTCGGGCCGGCGCCTCACGGTCCGCACCGACCCGTGGGTCCCGTGGGACGCCGGGCTCACCGACGCCGTCGCCGAGCAGGCGGAGCGCCTGCGCGCGTTCCGCGACGCGACGTCCGTGACGGTGGTACCGGCGCAGGACGCGTCGTAGAGCCCGGCCCGTCGAGGGAGAGGCCTGGTCGAGCCCGGGCCCCTCCCGCGACGGCGCGGCGGGTCAGTGCTTCACGTGGCCGTACCGGTGGGTCGTGCGGCTGACCGCCTGCTCGTGGAGCACGGCGAGCAGCTCGCGACGACCGCTCGCGACGACGGGGTGGTCGAGCACCGTCACCTCGCCGACGCGCTCGGCCGCGGCCTCGTGCAGCCCCGGCGCCGAGCCGACGACGCGGACCCGGCCCCGGACCGCGCCGGACGCGACGCGGCGCGCGAACTCCTCGTCGCTCACGGCGGCGTCGCCCACGCTCGGCACGACGACCGCCGGCACGCCCGCGGTGCGCGCGGCGTGCAGCACGCGCTCGACCTCGACGGGGAGCGCGTCCGCGCCGACGCGCACGGTGAGCACGTCGACCGGGCGGTAGCGGAACACGTTCGCCTCGACGTGCAGGCCCGACGGGTCGTGGCCCACGGAGAACTCCCGCGCCCACCAGCGCGCGTCGTCGGCCTGCGCCCACGCGAGCCACGCCTCGGGCGCGGTCTCGCGCGCGGGCGGCGTGGCGTCGGCCGGCGCGGCACGCCCCGGGCCGGTGCTGCCCGACGACGTCCCCGCGCCCTCGCCGGCGTCCTCGCCCGGCGCGTCGCTCCAGCGCCCGAGCTGCGCGACGTAGTTCGGCCCGCCCGCCTTGGCGCCCGGGCCGACGGCCGACTGCTTCCAGCCGCCGAACGACTGCCGCTGCACGATCGCGCCCGTGATGTGCCGGTTGACGTAGGCGTTGCCCGCCTGGACGGCGTCGAGCCAGCGCTCGACCTCGGCGTCGTCGAGGCTGTGGATGCCGCCCGTCAGGCCGAACGGGACCGCGTTCTGGAGCGCGATCGCCTCGTCGAGCGTCGCGGCGGTCATGATCCCGAGGACCGGGCCGAAGTACTCGGTGAGGTGGAACGGCGACCCGGGCGCGACGCCCTCCTTGAGGCCGGGCGTCCAGAGGCGGCCCTCCAGATCGGGCCCGCCGTCGAGCAGCCGCGGCCGCACGAGCCAGGACTCCCCCGGCTCCAGGGTCGTCAGCGCGTGCAGCAGCTTGCCCGACGCGGGCTCGGTGAGCGGGCCCATGGTCGTCGAGACGTCGGTCGCCGGGCCGACGGCGAGCGAGCGCACCGCGTCCACGAGCTGGCGCCGCACGCGCCGCCCCGTCTCGGTCCGCGGGTCGCCCGCCGAGCCGACGAGGATCGCGAGCGACGCGGCCGAGCACTTCTGCCCCGCGTGCCCGAACGCCGACCGCACGAGGTCCGCGACCGCGAGGTCGAGGTCCGCCGACGGCGTGACGACGAGCGCGTTCTTGCCCGACGTCTCGGCGAGCACCGGGCGCGACGGCTTCCACCGCGCGAAGAGCTGCGCGGTCTCGATCGAGCCCGTGAGCACGACGCGAGCGACGTCGTCGTGCGTCACGAGGCGGGTGCCGAGCTCGTCGTCGGGCACGCGGACGTACTGCACGACCTCCGTCACCGAGCTCGCGTCCAGCGCCGGGAAGTCTCCCGGCGCCGCGGCCACCGCGTCGCGCAGGCCCGCGTGGACCGCCTCGACGGCGACCTCGAGGCAGCGCGGCGTCGGCGGCGCGGGCTTGGCGAGCACGGCCGACCCGGCCGCGAGCGCCGCGAGGACCCCGCCCACGGGGATCGCGACGGGGAAGTTCCACGGCGGCGTGACGAGCGTGACGCCGTCGGGCGCGAACCGGGCGCCGGGCACGTGGTCCAGCTCCTCGGCGGAGCGCGCGTAGTAGCGCGCGAAGTCGACGGCCTCGCTCACCTCGGGGTCGGCCTCGGCGACGGTCTTGCCGGGCTCGTGCACCATCGCGGCGACGAGGTCGGTGCGTGCCTCCTCCAGGCGCCGGGCGACCGCACGCAGGGCGGCGGCGCGGGCCGCCGGGGCGACCTGCGACCACGCGGCGGTCGCGCGCACGGCGGTCGCGACGGCGTCGTCCACCTGCGCGGTCGTGGTGAGCTGGGGCGTGCGGACGGGGACGTACCCGGAGCCGGTCCCGGTGACGTGGCGGGCCCAGTCGCGCGAGGCGGCGACCGCCGGGTCGGTGTCGGGGGCGTTCGCGAACCCGGTGCCGGTCCCCTCAGGCACGGTGCCGTCGGGCTCCGGGCTCGCCGACCCGGCGCCGACGGCGGGCCGGGGCGCGCGGCGCGGCGCGACGTCGGTCTCGGCGTAGTGCACCCCGTGGCGCACCGACGCGCGGAACGCGGCCTCCTGGCGCTCCATGGGGCTGCCCGCGGGCGACCCGTCGGGCGCGAACATGGCGTGCAGGAAGTTCTGCTCGGCGGCGTTCTCCTCGAGGCGGCGCACGAGGTAGGAGATCGCGACGTCGAAGTCCTCGTCGCGCACGACGGGCGTGTACAGCACGACGCGCCCGCCGCGCCCGGCGTGCGGGCCGCTCTCGACGCGGTCGGTCGCGACCTCGTCGCGCACGGCGCGCGCCTCGCCGGGGGCCATGCCCTGGAGCATCTCGACGTCGAGCGCGTGGCTCACGCCGCGGGCCCGGCCGAGGAGCACGGCGAGCGCGACGTGGAAGAGGTTGTGGCTCGCGACGCCGATGCGCACGGCGTCGGTCCGCGGCGCGCGCAGGGCGTGGTCGAGGAGGCGGACGTAGTTGGCGTCGACGTCGGGCTTGGTCGGGTAGGGCGCCTGCGGCCAGCCGTGCAGCTCGGCCTCGACGGCCTCCATCGCGAGGTTCGCGCCCTTGACGAGGCGCACCTTGACCGGCGCTCCCCCGGCGGCGACGCGCTCGGCCGCGAAGCGCGTGAGCCCGTCGAGCGCACCGAGCGCGTCGGGCAGGTACGCCTGGAGCACGATCCCGGCCTCGAGGTCGTGCAGGTCGTCGTGCGCGAGGATCTCGCGGAAGACCGCGGTCGTGAGCGCGAGGTCCTTGTACTCCTCCATGTCGAGGTTGAGGAAGACGCCGTGCTCGCGCGCGGCCCGGTACAGCGGCAGGAGCCGCTCCACGACCCGCGCGCACGACCCGTCGAGGTCCCACGTGACGAGCTGCGACGCGACGGACGACACCTTGACCGACACGTAGTCGACGTCGGGCCGCCGCACGAGCGCGAGGGTGCGCTCGAGGCGGGCGTCCGCCTCGGCCTCGCCGAGCACGGCCTCGCCGAGGAGGTTGACGTTGAGCGCGTAGCCCTCCGCGCGGGTCCGGGCGAGGTGCGGGCCGAGGCCGCGGCCGGCGTCGGCCACGAGGTGGCCCACGAGCTGGCGCAGGCGCACGCGCGCGGCCGGCACGACGACGCGCGGCAGCACCGGCGCGACGCCCGCCCCGACGCGCAGGAGCGACCGGTCGACCGGCCCGAGGAACGCCCCCGCGCTGCCCGCGAGCTCGCCGAGGCGGCCGAGCGCCCGCGCGGCGACGTGCACGTCCTGGGGGCGCGCGACGTCGTCGACGAACCGGACCGCGAGCTCGAGGCCCGCGGGGTCGGAGACGAGCGCACCGAGCCGCTCGGCGGTCCTGCGGGCGCGCGCGTCGCCCGCTCCCTCGCTGGCGGCGAGCCAGCGCCGGGCCAGCGCGACGGCCTCCTCGACGAGGTCGTCCGGGGAGGTGAGGCTCGTGTCGCCGACGGCTCCGGGGGTGGGGAGCGGCCGGGCGGGCGCGTCGTTGCTCATCCCTCCAGGGTGCCTCGGGTCGCGGCGACTCGTCTTGTACGATCCGGGGCGACATGACACCCGACCGCGACAACGCCGAGACCTCGCCGCCCGCGGCGGACCGGCTCCTCCGAGCGCTCAGCCCCGCCATGGTCGCGCTCATGGACGAGCTGCCGGACACGATGTTCTGCGCGAAGGACGTCACGGGCCGGTACGTCGCGGTCAACCCGGTGTTCGTCGCGCGGACGACCGAGCGCTCGCGCCGCGCGGTGCTGGGCCGACGCGCGCGCGACCTGTTCGTCCCGCAGCTCGCCGAGCGCTACGAGCAGCAGGACGCCGAGGTGCTGCGCGGGCGCGCGCTGCGCGGCGAGCTCGAGCGCATCCGGCGGCTCGGCGGCACGTCGGGCTGGTTCCTCACGTCCAAGCTCCCCGTGCACGACGACGCCGGTCACCTCGTCGGCCTCGTGTCCGTCTCGCACGACCTGCGTGCGGGCGCCGCCGACGACGCGACCATGGACTCCCTCGCCGCGCTCGTCGCCGCGGTCGAGACGGACCTCGGCGCCCGCTGGACGACGGCTCGGCTCGCCGAGGCGGCGGGCTGCACGCCCGCGGTGCTCGACCGGCGCGTGCGGCGCGTGTACGGCGTGACGCCGCGCCAGCTCGTGCTGCGCACCCGGGTCGACCACGCGACGCGCCTCCTCGCGGGGAGCGCCATGACGATCGGCGACGTCGCGGCGGCGAGCGGGTTCTACGACCAGCCGTCGTTCACGCGCACGTTCGCGCGCCTCGCGGGCGAGACCCCGGCCCAGTACCGCCGCCGCACGCGCCGCTGACCTCCGCCCGCGCGACGGCGAGGGCGCCCGCGGTGGCGAGCGACGCCGTCGGGCACGGAGACTGACGGCATGACCTCCGCAGACCCCGCCCCCGTCCCCACGGTCGAGCTGCCCGGCGGCACGATGCCCCTGCTCGGTCTCGGCACCTGGCAGTCCGAGGGCGACGACGCCTACCGCGCCGTGCGCCACGCGCTCGACGTGGGCTACCGGCACGTCGACACCGCGACGGGCTACGGCAACGAGGCGCAGGTCGGGCGCGCGCTCGCCGACTCGTCCGTCGACCGTGGCGACGTGTTCGTCACGACCAAGCTCCCGCCGGACGCCGCGGGCCGCGAGCGCGAGACGCTCGAGGCGTCGCTGCGCGACCTCGGCACGGACCACGTCGACCTGTGGCTCATCCACTGGCCGCCGGCGGGCGAGGCGTCGCCGTGGGTGTGGGAGCGGTTCGTCGAGCTGCGCGACGAGGGCAAGGTGCGTTCGATCGGGGTGAGCAACTACTCCGTCGAGCAGGTCGACGTGCTGTCCGAGCAGGTCGGCGAGACGCCCGCCGTCGACCAGATCCCGTGGAGCCCGGCCGACTACGACCACCGGGTCGTGCACGAGCTCGCGCAGCGCGGCGTCGTGCTCGAGGGGTACAGCCCGTTCAAGCGCACCGACCTCGACGCGCCGGTCCTCGCGGAGGTCGCGGCGGCGCACGGCGTCACGCCCACGCAGGTCGTGCTGCGCTGGCACCTCGACCACGGGTTCGTCGTCATCCCGAAGTCGGTGACGCCGGAGCGCATCGAGGCGAACTTCGCGGTGACCGGGTTCTCCCTCACCGCGGACGAGCTCGCGGCCGTCGACGCCCTGGGGCACCGCCGGGGCGCGTGAGCGGCGAGCGACCGCGCCGGGGGTAGCGTGACCCTCGGTGCCGCACACCCCCGCGGCACCGAGGAGAACCTCGAACCGGAGGAACCGTGACGACGACGTCCGTGCCGCCCGCCACCACGAGCGACGGCCCCGCCCCCACCGACCGCACCGATCTCCCCCGCGGCACGCGCCGCTCCCCCGACGCCGGCGCCCCGGCGTCCGCGCTCGACACCGCGCACGCGCAGCTCGCCGACGCGGTCCGCTTCCTCGGCTACGACGACGGCCTGCACGAGATGCTCGCGACCCCGCGCCGCGAGGTGAACGTGGCCGTGCCGCTGCGGCGCGACGACGGCCGCACCGTCCTGTTCCACGGCTACCGCGTGCAGCACAACGTGTCGCGCGGTCCGGGCAAGGGCGGCCTGCGGTACGCGCCGAGCGTCGACATCGACGAGGTCCGCGCGCTCGCCATGTGGATGACGTGGAAGTGCGCCCTCGTGGACCTGCCGTACGGCGGCGCGAAGGGCGGCGTCGCGATCGACCCGCGCTCCTACTCCGAGGCGGAGCTCGAGCGCGTGACGCGCCGCTACACGTCGGAGATCATGCCGGTCATCGGGCCCGAGCGGGACATCATGGCGCCCGACATGGGCACGAGCGAGCGGACCATGGCCTGGGTCATGGACACCTACTCCGTCAACCAGGGCTACACGATCCCGGCGGTCGTGACCGGCAAGCCCATCACCGTGGGCGGGTCGCTCGGTCGGACGACGGCGACGAGCGCCGGGGTCGTGCACGTCACCGCCGCGGCGCTCGAGGAGGCGGGCGTGCCGCTCTCCGACGTGCGCGTCGCCGTCCAGGGCTTCGGCAAGGTCGGGGCGCACGCGGCCGCGATCTTCGCGGCCCGCGGCGCCCGCGTCGTGGCGGTGTCCGACCAGTACGGCGGGGTGCACGCCCCGGACGGGCTCGACGTGCGGGCGCTGGTCGAGCACGTCGCCGCGACCGGCAGCGTCGTGGGCTTCGACCGGGCCGACCCGGTGGACAACGACGCGCTGCTCGCGCTCGACGTCGACGTGCTCGTGCCGGCCGCGATCGAGGGCGTGCTCGACGGCGACACCGCCCGGACCGTGCGCGCGCGCTGGGTCGTCGAGGGCGCCAACGGCCCGACGACCGCCGAGGGCGACCGCGTGCTCGCGAAGAACGGCGTGACCGTGGTGCCGGACGTGCTCGCGAACGCGGGCGGCGTCGTCGTCTCCTACTTCGAGTGGGTCCAGGCGAACCAGGCGTACTGGTGGACCGCGGAGGAGATCGGCGACAAGCTCGAGCTCCGCATGCTGCACGCGTACGAGGAGGTCGCCGCGCTCGCGCGCCGCGAGGACCTGAGCCTGCGCGACGCGGCGCTCGTCATCGGCGTCCAGCGCGTGGCGGAGGCCCACCAGATCCGCGGCCTCTACCCCTGACGGACGACGCTCCGCCCCGCCGAGCACGGGGTCCGCGACCGTCCTGGGCTCGATCCGGTCGCGGGTCCCGTGCTCGGCGGGTGCTCAGGGGCGTGCGGGGCGGGTTGCCGCCAGGAGCGCCGCTGTCAGCGCGATCGCGGATGCTCCGACGGCGGCCCAGGCGACGGTGGTGTCGAGGAGCTCGCCCTGGAACCGTCCGACGGCGATCCACGCGAGGCCCCACGACATCGCGAGGCCGATACCGAGGGCGACCGCGCGGCGCCCGGCGGCGAACGCCGCCCACGCGACGGACAGCGCCGCGGCGAGCACCACGAGCACGACGGACCAGCCCGTCGCGCCGAGGCCGAGCTCGCCGACGCCCGCGTCCGTGAGCGCCGCGGCGACGTTCGCGAGCGTCGCGACGCTCACCCAGCCGGTGTACAGGCCCATCGTCCCGTCGAGCACGACGGCCTGCGCCGTCGACTCGGGCCGACGGCGCACGAGCCGCACGACGACCACCGCGTTGACGGCGAGCAGCGCCGCGATGACGACGACGCTCAGCGGGACCCACCCGGCCTGCACGACGCCGATCCACGCGGCGTTGAGGACCATGGACACGAGGACCCACCACGCGGTCGCGCGCAGGCGCGGGCTCGCGGCGTGCCGGGGCAGCACCTGGTAGACGGCGAACACGAAGAGCCCGAGGTAGATCACCGACCAGATGCGGAACGCCGGGTTGTCCGGCGCGACGGGCGTCGCGGTCGAGGACAGCGCACCCCCGGCGGTCTGCTCGACGGACGTGCCGCCGAAGGCGCCCGCGCCGTACGCCGCGGCACCGGCGGCGACGAGCGAGCCCACGAGGACGACGACCTGACGGACCCGGTCGGAGGAGGCGGGGGCGCGGACGCTTCCCGCGGGGACGGCGGCTTCGGTGGTCATATTTCCAGCCTGACATCACTCAGCATGCTGAGCATCTCGGGAGCGTCGCCGCTCCCCCGCCGAGAACGACGCCGCTCGCCGACAAGAACGACGCTGGTGTCGGTATCACGGGGATACCGACACCAGGGTCGTTCTCGGCCGCGGGCCTGGGCGGAGCCGGGTGGGCGAGCCGGGCGGGCGGGAGCGAGGGGCCGGACTCAGGCCAGGGGCTGGCGGTCCGCCCAGTCGGCGAGCGTCGTGCGCGGGCCCGTGAAGAACGGGACCTCCTCGCGCACGTGGCGGCGCGCCTCGGTCGCGCGCAGCTCGCGCATGAGGTCGACGATGCGGTGCAGCTCGTCGGCCTCGAACGCGAGGATCCACTCGTAGTCGCCCAGCGCGAACGACGCGACCGTGTTGGCCCGCACGTCGGGGTAGTCCTTCGCGGCGAGGCCGTGGTCGCGCAGCATGGTGCGGCGCTCGGCGTCGGGCAGGAGGTACCAGTCGTACGAGCGCACGAACGGGTACACCGACAGGTAGTCGCGCGGCTCCTCGCCCGCGAGGAACGCGGGCACGTGCCCCCGGTTGAACTCCGCCGGGCGGTGCAGCGCCACGTTCGACCACACGGGCTCGAGGTGCGCACCCAGGGCGCTCGCGCGCAGGTGCTGGTAGGCGCGCTGCACCGACTCGACCGTCGGGCCGTGCCACCACACCATGAGGTCGGCGTCCGAGCGCAGGCCCGCGACGTCGTACCAGCCGCGCACGACGAGGTCGCCGTCCGTCGCCGACGGGTCGTCGCCACCGCCGACGGCGGCCAGCGCGTCGGCCACGAGGCCCGCCCGCTCGTCCGCGTCGGCGGGCAGGGGCGCCGCCGTCGCGAAGACGGACCACATCGCGTAGCGGATGGTGGTGTTGATCTGCTCGTGGTCCGCGGGTACGCGCGCGGCGTCGTTCATCGGGGTTCCTCTCGGGTCCGTGCGGGGGTGCCCGCCGGGGTTCAGCTGTGGATGTCCGTGCTGCACAGCGCCGGGACGCCGCTCGGCTCGCCGTCGCGGCGCAGGCAGCAGCCGGGAGCGCACACCGAGCGGAACGCCGGGAGCGCGCCGACCGTGGCCTGCTCGACGTCCTCGCCGCGCGAGAGCGCCGCGCGCTCGACGAGCAGGTCGACGAGACCGCGCACGAACGGCTCGCGCGTGCTCACGGTGCCCGCGCGGACCGCGGTCATCCCGAGCCCCGTCGCCGTCTCCATCGCCTCGGTGTCGAGGTCGTACGCGACCTCCATGTGGTCGGAGACGAAGCCGATCGGCGACAGCACCACGTCGCGGACGCCGTCCTGCGCGAGGGCCTCGAGGTGGTCGTTCACGTCGGGCTCGAGCCACGGCTGGCTCGGCGGGCCGGACCGCGAGCAGTACGCGAGGTCCCACGCGACGTCGTGACCCAGGCGCGCCGAGACCTCCGCCGCGATCACGCGCGCGAGGTCGAGGTGCTGCTCGGAGTACGTCGCGAACGAGATGCGCGACGCCGCCTCCATCGTGTCCGGGATGGAGTGCGTGACGAACACGAGCCGCGCGGCCGCGCCGTCGCCGCCCTTGTCCGCGAGCGCCGCGTAGCCGTCGAGCACCGCGTCGACGTTCGCCTGCGCGAAGCCGGGGTGGTTGAAGTAGGAGCGGACCTTGTCGAACTGCACGCCCGTGGAGCCGTCGGGGCCGAGCTGGCCGCGCCCGTCGAGCACGACCGCGAGGTCCTCGCGGTACTGGCGGCAGCCCGAGTACGACGAGTACGCGGACGTCACCAGCGCGACGGCGTTCTTCGCGCCCAGCGCCTCGAGCTCGTCGATCGCGTCGGTCGTGTACGGCTCCCAGTTGCGGTTGCCCCACACGACGGGCAGCTCGACGCCGCGACGCGCGAGCTCTGCCTCGAGCGCCGCCTTGAGCGCGAGGTTCTGCTCGTTGATGGGGCTCTTGCCGCCGAAGCCGTAGTAGTGCTCGCCGACCTCCTCGAGGCGCGAGTCCGGGATGCCCTTGCCCGCGGTGACGTTGCGCAGGAACGGCACGACGTCCTCGGGCTTGTTGGGGCCGCCGAACGAGTACAGCAGCAGCGCGTCGTACGGGCGCAGGTCGGGCGTGGGACCGGGGTCGACGGCGCTCGCGGGGGTGGCGGCGGGCTCGACGGGCTCGACGGGCTCGACGGCCCGGCCCGTGTCGGCAGTGACGTCCTGGGGGGAGAACGGGGGCATGCTCCCGATCATGGCACCCGCTCCTGAGCCCGCTCGTCCGGAAGCGGGCACCTCGGACGTGACATTGACGGGACAGAGTGTCACCTCGTCCCCTCGCGAGGACGCTCGCACCCTAGACTCGGGCCGCTCGTCCCTCAGGGCCGCGCCGCGGGCACCGACGCCCGCGGACGAGCCGCCCCGAGCCGACCACGTGGAGGTGGAGCCGTGCCGCTCCCGGAGATCACCGAGCGCGTGCCGCTCACCCGCCCCGACGGCCGCCTCGACCGCCGAGCCGTCGGCTGGGCCCGGCAGCCCCTCGTCGGCACCGCCGCGATCGGGCGTCGCGGCCCGGGCGGCCCCCGCCGGTTCGGCCGGAACAAGCGCTGGGAGTACTGGGGCGTCACCACCCCGACGCACGTGCTCGCCCTCACCGTCTCCTCGATCGACTACGCCGCGGTGCACGAGGTGTGGGTCCTGGACCGGGAGTCGGGGCGGACGTGGGGCGCCGCCGCGACCGTCGTGCCGGCGCGCGGCGTCGAGCTCCCCGGCACGCTGGGCGAGGGCCCGGCACGCGCCCGGGCGAGGAACCTCGCGATCGACCTCGACGAGGTCGACGGCGGCACGCGCCTGCGGGCGCGCACGCGCGACGTCTCGTTCGACGTCGTCGCGGCGCTGCCGCCCGGTCACGAGCGGCTCGCGGTGGTGGTCCCGTGGAGCGACACGCGGTTCCAGTACACGGTCAAGGACGTGGCCCGCCCGGCGCACGGGACGCTGTGGGTCGACGGCCGGACGGTCGACGTGCCCGCCGGGTCGTCGTGGGCCGTGCTCGACCACGGCCGCGGGCGCTGGCCGTACGACGTCCGCTGGAACTGGGGCGCGGGCTCGGGCGAGAGCCACGGCCGGGTCGTCGGGATCCAGGTGGGCGGCCGCTGGACGGTCGGCACGGGATCGACCGAGAACGCGGTCCTCGTCGACGGGCGCCTCCACCACCTCCCCGACGAGCTCGTGTGGGACTACGACCTCGCCGACCCGGACCGGCCGTGGCGCGTCAGCGGCGGCGGGCTCGACGCGACGTTCGTGCCCTTCCACACGAAGGTCACGCGCACGCACCTCGGGGTCGTCTCGTCGTCGACCGACCAGTGCTTCGGGCACTGGTCGGGCACGTTCACCCCGTCGGCCGCGCCGGGCGCGGGCGGCACGTCGTCCGCGCCGGTGCGGTTCGACGGGCTCGTCGGCTGGGCCGAGGAGGTCCACAACCGCTGGTGACCGCCCCGCACCCCGGCCCCGCTTGCCAGTCCCCCGCCCCTGCCTAGCGTGGGGAACGACCCGGCGGCACCGACGCCGTCGGGCGTGCCCCGCGACGACGGCGACCCCGTCCGCGGCGGCCGTGCCGGCACCGGAGCCGGCACCGGTGGGAAGGGGAGTCTCATGCAGGCACGACGAGGACGGTTCAGCGCAGGGACGACGGGGGTCGCGGCCGCCGCGGCGCTCGTGATGCTCCTGCCGCTCGCCGGCGGTGGCGAGCGCGGCGACGACCGGGGCGGCGACCGCGGCGGCGGCCAGGGCCACGGGAACGACCGCGCCCGCAACGTCATCTTCATCCAGGGCGACGGGCTCGGGCTCTCGCACCGCGAGCTGGTCCGGCTCGCGACGGTCGGCAAGGACGGGCAGCTCGCGATGGACTCGCTCGAGCACGCCGGGTGGACCACGACGGACTCGGCCGACCCCGAGGAGGCCGTCACGGACTCCGCGGCGGGCGCCACGGCGTTCGCGTCCGGGGTCCGCACGTACAACGGGGCGGTGGGCGTCGACGTCGACGGCAACCCGGTCCCGACGCTCCTCGAGGCGGCCCGGGACGCGGGCAAGGCCACGGGCCTGGTCACGACGGCGCAGGTCACCGACGCGACGCCCGCGGCGTTCGGCGCGCACGTGCCCGACCGCGGCGACCAGAGCGAGATCGCGCGCCAGCTCCTCGAGGGCTCGCGGCCCGACGTCGTCCTCGGCGGCGGCGAGGACTGGTGGTACCCGGCCGGCGACCCCGGCGCGTGGGAGGACAACCCCGCGAAGGACCCGACCGAGCAGAGCAAGGGGACGAAGGGGAACCTCGTCGAGCGCGCGCAGGGCCTCGGCTACACGTACGTGAGCGACGCCGAGGGGCTCGCGGACGCGCGCGGGCGCAAGCTGCTCGGCCTGTTCGCGAACGAGGAGATGTTCGAGCAGCGCAACGAGGGCGAGGGCGACCTGTACGAGCCGGAGGTGCCGCTCGTCGACATGACGGCCAAGGCGCTCGACGTGCTGTCGCGCGACCGCGACGGGTTCTTCCTCCTCGTCGAGGAGGAGGGCGTGGACGAGTTCGCGCACCGCTCCAACGCGACGCGCACGATCCAGGCCGGGCAGGCGCTCGACGAGACCGTCGCGCTGGCGCTGGACTTCCAGAAGCGGAACCGGGACACGCTCGTGCTCGTCGTGGGCGACCACGCGACGGGCGGGCTCGCGATCGAGAACGTCGACCCCGAGGACGAGGGCGGCGAGGGTGCGACGGCCGAGGACGGCCCGTTCGACCTCGCGGGCTCCGACCTGCAGTTCACGGTCGACTGGACGACGGGCGGCCACACGGGCGAGGCGACGCCGATCACCGCGCAGGGCCCGGGCGCCGCGCGCCTCGCGGGCGCGCAGCGCAACACCGACGTCCACGACGCCGTCCTGCGCGCGATAGAGCCCCGCGGCCGCGGCTGAGCCGCCCGCGCGGCCGACGCCCCTGGCGCCGCCGAGCACGGGGTCGGCGACCGGATCCGGACGATTCCGGTCGCCCACCCCGTGTCCCGGCGGAGGAGGTGGGCGCGGCACGCGAGCGCCGGTCGGGTAGGAGCGCACCGGGCGGGACCGCTAGGCTCGTTCGGTGTCCTTCCAAAAGGTGCCCACCTCGTCCACGGCGGACCCCGCCGGGATCCTCCCCGCCCCCGTGTCGCTCGAGCCCGGCGCCGGGGCGACCGTCGTCGCGGACGGGACGTCCGTCGTCGCGGACCCCGCCCTGCGCCCCGCGGCGCGCTGGTGGCGGCGCGTCACCGAGGACGCGTTCGGCCTCGACCTCGTGCCCGCCCCGGCGGGCGCCGCGCCCGCCGACGGCACCCCGCCCGTGGTCTTCGCGGTCGACGACGACCTCCCGCCGTCGGGCTACCGCCTCGTCGTCGGCGACGACGGCGTCCGGGTCGGTGCGGCCGACCTCGACGGCGCGCACGCCGCGGCCCAGACCCTGCGCCAGCTCGCCGGCCCCGCCGCGTTCCGTCGTGCCCCCGCCGTGACGGGCGCGGGCGGTCGCGCGACGCTCGCGCTCCCCCACGTCGCGGTCACCGACCACCCCCGGTTCCCGTGGCGCGGCGTGCTGCTCGACGTCGCGCGCCACTTCCTGCCGAAAGCCGACGTCCTGCGGTTCGTCGACCTCGCGGCGGCGCACCGGCTCAACGTGCTCCAGCTCCACCTCACCGACGACCAGGGGTGGCGCGTCGAGATCGCGCGCTACCCCCGGCTCACCGAGGTGGGGGCGTGGCGGCGGGAGTCCGGGCTCGGCACCTGGCGCGCCGGCGTCGCCGACGGCCGTCCGCACGGCGGCTTCTACACGCAGGACGACCTGCGCGAGATCGTCGCGTACGCGCGCGAGCGCGGCGTCACCGTGGTCCCGGAGATCGACGCGCCGGGGCACGTGGAGGCCGCCGTCGCCGCGTACCCGGAGCTCGGCACGCGCAAGCGACCGCACGAGGTCCGCACCACGTGGGGCGTGAGCACCGAGGTGCTCGACCCGTCGGAGGAGTCGCTGACGTTCTTCGAGCACGTGCTCGACGAGGTGCTGGAGATCTTCGACGCGCCGTTCGTCGCGATCGGCGGCGACGAGGTGCCCACGACGCTGTGGCGCGAGAACCCCGCGATCGTCGCGCGCGCCCAGGCGCTCGGGCTCGACGACGTCGGGGGGCTGCACGGCTGGTTCCTCGCGCGGCTCGCTGAGCACGTCGCGTCCCGCGGGCGCCGGGCGGTCGTGTGGGACGAGGCCTTCGGCCCCGCGCTCCCGCGCGACGTCGTCGTGACGTCGTGGCGGGGCTGGGCCGTGGGCGCGGACGCGCTCGCGGCGGGCCACGACGTCGTCATGGCCCCCGAGCAGGTCGTGTACCTCGACCACCGCGGCGGCGACACCCCGGACGAGCCCGTCCCGGTCGGGTTCCTCACCACGCTCGACGACGTGTACGCGTTCGAGCCCCTGCCGGCCGAGCTCGCGGGCGCCGCAGCCGGTACCGCGGCCGGCCCCGCCACCGCTCCCGCGCCGGGCGCGCTGCTCGGCGGGCAGGCGGAGCTCTGGTCCGAGCACCTCGACTCCGCGCGCCGCGTGGACTACGCCGCGTTCCCGCGCCTCGCGGCGTTCGCCGAGGTCATGTGGTCCCCCGAGGCCGACCGCTCCCCCGGGTCCCCCGCGGCGCGCGCGTTCCGCGAGCGCCTCGTCGCGCACCACCTGCCGCGCCTCGACGCGGCCGGGGTGGAGTACCGGCCGCTCGACGGGCCGCACCCGTGGCAGACCCGGCCCGGGGTCGCGGGCTGGCCGCGCGACCGCGCCGAGGAGCTCGCCGCGGGCGGCCTGCGCGGCGTCGGCGGCTGGGTCGAGGGTCGCGACGAGGACACGGGGGGCCCGGCATGAGCGCCCTCGTGGTGCGCGGCGCGCGCCTCGTCCTGCCCGACGGCGGCCCCTCCGCCCCCGTCGACGTCACCGTCCGCGCGGGCCGGGTCGAGGGCGTCGCGCCCGCGGCCGGGACCGCTCCGGCGGGCGCCGACGTGCTGGACGCGGACGGCCGCCTCCTGCTGCCCGGGTTCGTCGACGCGCACGTGCACGGGGAGGCCGCCGTGCTCGACGACGACGTGCAGCTCGCCATGCTGCGCCAGGGCGTGACGAGCGTCGTCGTCGGGCAGGACGGGGTGTCCTACGCGCCCTCGCCGCGCCCGGACGCCGACGGCGGGCCCGCGGCGTCGGGTCTGCACGACGCCACCGCCTGGGCGAGCGGGTACTTCGCGGCGATCAACGGCGAGCACCCGACGTTCCGCGGCGGGTCCGTCGCCGACCTCCTCGCCACGTACGACGGCACGACCCGCGTCAACGTGGGCTACCTCGCCCCGCACGGCACGATCCGCTACGCGGTGCTCGGCGCCGCCGCGCGCCCCGCGACGCCCGCCGAGACGGACCGGATGCTCGCGCTGCTCGACTCCGCGCTCGACGACGGCGCGCTCGGCCTGTCGACCGGCCTGGAGTACGTCCCCGCGACGTACGCCGACGAGGCCGAGCTCGTCGCGCTCGCGCGCGTGCTCGCGGCCCGCGGCGTGCCGCACGTGTCCCACATGCGCGGCTACGAGGACCGGGCCGGACCGGCGTTCGCGGAGCTCGTGCGCGTGGCACGCGCGTCCGGGGTCGCGACGCACGTCTCGCACTACCACGGCCCGGCCGCGGAGCTGCTGGGGTACGTCGACGACGCGCACGCCGCGGGCCTGGACGTCACGTTCGACTCGTACCCGTACCTGCGCGGCTGCTCGATCCTGTCCATGGTGTCGCTGCCGACGTGGCTCCCCATCGCGGACGTCGACGCGACCGTCGCGGCGCTCGCCGACCCGGCGGTGCTCGAGCGCCTGCACCGCGAGCACTTCCCGCACCTGGCCGACCTGTGGCCGCGCGTGACGATGGCGGCGGTCCCGACCGGCCCCGCCGCCGGGGCCGCGGCGGGCCCGGCCGAGGACCTGTCGTGGACCGAGGGCATGACGTTGCCCGACGTCGCCGCGCGCCTCGGGCTGTCCCCCGCCGAGACCGCGGTGCGGCTGCTCGTCGCGACGCGGCTGCGCGCGTCGTGCGTCTTCGCCCAGCCGCCCACGAACTCCCCCGAGTCCGTCCGCGCCCTGCTGCGCCACCGGGCGCACGTGGGCGGGTCCGACGCGATCTACGCGCCGGTCGGGGGCGGCGGCCGCCCCCACCCGCGCGGCTGGGGCGCGTTCGCGCGCTTCCTCGCCGAGCACGTGCGTACGCTCGGGGACTGGACGTGGCACGACGCCGTCACGCACCTGTCCGCGCGGCCCGCCGCGCGCTTCGGGCTCGCCGGGCGCGGTGCGGTCGTCCCGGGGGCGGTCGCGGACCTCGCGCTCGTCGACCCCGACCGCGTGCGCGACGAGGCGACGTACGAGGACCCGCGCCGACCGGCGTCGGGCGTGGACGACGTGCTCGTCGCGGGCGTGCGCGTCCTGCGCGACGGCGCGCTCACCGACGCGCTCCCGGGCCGCCCGCTGCGCCCGGGCGCCCCGGCGGCGTGAGCCTCCCCCCTGCACCCGTCCACGAGAGCCCCGTCCCCGAGGAGGACCCCATGACCGGCACGACGCACGACGCCGCGCGGCCCGCACCCGACCGCCCCTGGGCGCGCGACGTCGTCGGGCCCCGGACCAAGGGGCTGCGGCTCCCGGCCGGGACCACCGTCGCGGACGTGCTCGCGGGCTCGCCGCGCGTCACCGACGTCGCGTTCTCCTGGCCGCTGCTCACGCTCGACGACGCGGCGCTCGACCACAACGTCGGCACCGTCGCGCGCGTGTGCGCCGAGCGCGGGGTCGAGCACGCGCCGCACGTGAAGACGACGATGTCGCGCGCGCTCTACGCACGCCAGGCGGCGGCCGGGGCGCGGGGCGCGACGGTCGCGACGCCGTCCCAGCTGCGCACGGTGCGCGACTGGGACGTGCCGCGCGTGCTGCTCGCCAACGAGCTGCTCGACCCGCGCGAGATCGCGTGGCTGCGCGACGACCTGGCGCGCGCCGAGGCCGCGGGAGGCGACGACGAGGTGTGGCTGTGCGTCGACTCGCCGCACGGGGTCGACCTGCTCGCCCGCGGGTTCGCCGACGCCCCGGCCACCGTCCGCGCGCGCCTCGGCGTGCTCGTCGAGCTCGGCGTCCCCGGCGGGCGCACCGGCGTCCGCAGCACCGCCGCGGCGCTCGACCTCGCGCGCGCGGTCCGCGCGTCGGGCCTGCGCCTGCTCGGCGCGACGGGGTACGAGGGCTCGGTCGCGGGCGGCACGACCGCCGACGAGCTCGCCGCCGTCGGCGGCTGGTGCGACGGGCTGCGCGCGCTCGGCGCCGCGTTCGTGCGCGAGGGTCTCGCGGGCGTCGACGAGCCGCTCGTGCTGTCGGCGGGCGGCAGCTCGTTCCTCGACGTCGTGCTCGCCGGGCTGCCCGGCCCGGTCCCCGGCGCGGACGGGCGCGAGGTCGAGGTCCGCGTCGTCGTGCGCTCGGGCGCGTACGTGACGCACGACCACGGCTTCTACTCGCGCACCGACCCGTGGAGCCGCATCCCCGGCGCGGAGCCGCTGCGCGCCGCCGCGACCGTCTGGGGCCAGGTGCTCTCCGTCCCGGAGCCCGGGCTCGCGGTCTGCGGCATCGGGCGCCGTGACGTCTCGTTCGACATCGACCTGCCCGTCGCGCTCTGGCTGCGCTCGCAGTCCGACGACGGCTGGCTCGCCCCGCGCGAGCTCGCCGGCACCCGCGTCACCGCGCTCAACGACCAGCACCTCTACCTCGCGCTGGACGCGGACGAGGCCGGGGCCGGGCAGGTCGGCGGCCCCGCGACCGCCCAGGTCCGCCCGGGCGACGTCGTCGGCTTCGGCATCTCCCACCCCTGCACGACGTTCGACCGGTGGCGCGTCGCCGCCGTCGTGCGGGGCGACGAGGTCGTGGACCTCGCGACGATCGACCTCTGACCCGCACCGCTGACCCACACCGACCCCGCACGACACCCGGACACCCCGAGAGGACCCCGCATGACCACCGAGAAGACCGCGATCTCCACCCCCGACGCCCCGGCCCCCGCGCACACGTTCCACCAGGGCGTGCGCAAGGGGCCGTTCGTCCAGGTCTCGGGCCAGGGGCCCGTCGACCCGGCGACGAACGAGTACCTCTACCCCGGCGACGTCGCCGCGCAGACCACGCGCACGCTCGAGAACGTGCGGGCGATCGTCGAGGCGTCCGGCGCCACGTTCGACGACGTCGTCATGCTCCGCGTGTACCTCACGAAGCGCGAGGACTTCCCGATCATGAACGACGCCTACGGCGCGTTCGTCGCGCAGCACACCACGAAGGGCGTGCTCCCCAGCCGCACCACGGTGTTCACGGGTCTGCCGCGCGAGGAGATGCTCGTCGAGATCGACGCGTTCGCGATCACCGACTGACGCGCCACGCGGCCCGACGCCGCCTCGCCGCGCACCGCGCCGGGGCCCACGCCGCCGCGTGGGACCCGGCGCGTAGCGTGCCGGGCAGGAGGTGACCGATGCTCGCGACGATCGCGGTGGAGGGCTACCGCTCGCTGCGGAGCCTCGTGCTGCCGCTCGGGCGGCTCACGGTCGTGACCGGGGCGAACGGGACGGGCAAGTCGAGCCTGTACCGCGCGCTGCGTCTGCTGTCCGGGTGCGCGCTCGGCGGCGCCGTCGGCGCGGTGGCCCGGGAGGGCGGCCTGCGGTCGACGCTCTGGGCCGGGCCCGAGCAGGGCGGCCGGGCCGCGCGCGCGGGCGGCGCGGTCCAGGGCACGCGTCGGACGGCGCCCGTCGCGCTGCGCCTCGGGTTCGCGGGGGCCACGCCGGACGACCTGGGCTACGCGGTGGACCTCGGCCTGCCGCAGCACCCGGGCTCGGCGTTCGCCCTCGACCCGGAGATCAAGGTCGAGACCGTCTGGTCGGGGCCCGTCCCGCGGCCCGCGACGCTCCAGGTCGAGCGGCGCGGACCGGCCGTCCGGGTGCGCGACGACGCGGGCCGCTGGCAGTCCTCGCCCGCACGCCTGCGGCCCTTCGACAGCGTGCTCACCGAGCTCGTCGACCCGGTGGGCGCGCCCGAGGTCGTCGCGGTGCGCGAGCGCCTGCGGTCGTGGCGCTTCTACGACCAGCTGCGCACCGACGCCGACGCCCCGGCGCGCTCGCCGCAGCTCGGCACCCGCACGCCCGTCCTCGCGCACGACGGCGCGGACCTCGCCGCGGCGCTCGAGACCGTGCGCGACCTAGGCCGCGGGGACGAGCTCGACGACGCCGTCGCCCGCGCCTTCCCCGGCAGCCGGCTCGCGGTGCACGCCGACGACGGCCGGTTCGAGGTCGCCTTCCACCAGGACGGCCTGCTCCGGCCGCTCACCGGCGCCGAGCTCAGCGACGGGACGCTGCGCTACCTGTTCCTCGTCGCCGCGCTGCTCTCGCCGCGACCGCCCGAGCTCCTCGTGCTCAACGAGCCGGAGACGAGCCTGCACCCCGACCTCCTGCCCGCGCTCGGCGCGCTCGTGCACGCGGCGGGCCGCGAGACGCAGGTCGTGGTCGTCACGCACGCGCCGCCGCTCGTCGAGGCGCTGCGCGACGCCGCCGCGTCGGGCCCGGCGGACCTGCCCGGCGCGGACGAGCTCGTGGAGGTCGAGCTCGTGCGGTCACCGTTCGGCGAGACGACGGTCGCCGGGCGCGAGGGGCTCCTCGACCAGCCCGCGTGGGGCTGGCCGAAGCGCTGACTGCGGCACCGTCCCCGGGAGCCGACCGAGGGCAGCGGCGGCTATCAGCGCCGCGACGCGACGTGCAGGCTCGTGACGGACGCCGCGAGGTCGACGAGGCGGGACGCCGTGCGGTCGAGCAGCTCGTCGAGCGCGATAGGCCCCGGCGCGATGCTGAACGCCGCGGCGATCCCGGCCTCGCGCGCCTGGTGGGCGGGCAGCAGCACCCGGCCCGCGAGCACGACGACCGGAGGCCGGTGCGGTGCCTCCGCCGCGAGGGCGCCCATCGCGTCCGCGACCTTCCCGTTGACGGACTGCGAGTCGAACGACCCCTCGCCCGTGACGACGAGGTCGGCAGCGCGGATGGCAGCGGGCAGCCCGACCGCCTCGGCGACGAGGCGCGCGCCCGGCTCGAGCTCGGCGCCGAGGACGCCGACCATGCCCGCGGGCACGCCGCCCGCGGCGCCCGCACCCGCGAGCTCCGCCACGTCGACGCCGGTCTCCTGCGCGAGGACTCCCGCCCAGCGCCGCAGCGCGTCGTCGAGGAACGCCACGTCCGCCGGCTGGGCGCCCTTCTGCGGTCCGAACACGTGCGCCGCGCCACGCTCGCCGTGCAGGGGGTTGGTGACGTCGACCGCGAGGCGCCAGCGCACCTCGCGCGCCCGCGGGTGCAGGCCGGACAGGTCGAGCCGCGCGACCCGCGCGAGGCCCTCCCCGCCGTCGGGCACGGGCGCGCCGTCGGCGTCGAGGAGCCGCGCGCCGAGGCCCGTGAGGATGCCCGCGCCGCCGTCGGTGGACGCCGAGCCGCCGAGGCACACGATCACCTCCTCGACGCCCGCGTCGAGCACGGCGGCCGCCGCGGCGCCGGTGCCGCGGGTGTGCGCGTGCAGGGGCTGGAGCGCGACGTCGCTCACCTGGGGGAGCCCGCTGGCCTCGGCGAGCTCGACCACGCCGAGGCGGCCGTCGGCCGAGACCCCGTAGCGCGCGGTGCGGGAACGGCCGATCGCGTCGACCGTGGAGACCTCCCGGGCCGGGACGCCCCACACGGCGAGCAGGGCCTCGAGCGTGCCCTCGCCGCCGTCGGCCATGGGGAGCTCGACGACCTCCGCGTCGGGGACGACGCTGCGCACGCCCGTCGCGACGGCGTGCGCGACGTCGGCGGCGCTCAGGCTGCCCTTGAACGAGTCGGGGGCGACGACGACGCGCAGCGGGCCGTCGGCGCGGGGCCCGGGGACGAGGTTCGGGGTGGTGCTCGGCGTTGAGGACACGCTCGCATCCTAGGCAGGCCGACGCGCGACGGCCCGCAGCGGAAGGGACGGACCGGACGTGTTCCGCGCCACAGCGCCGAGCGTGCGGGGTCGGCGCTGAGGCGGCCGGGGTGACCGCGTCGTCCGTGGCCGCGTCGTCCGTGGGCGCGCGCTCAGGCGCCAAGGGCGCCCGCCGCGCGTCCCGGCGCGGCGTCCGGGATGTCCGGCTGCGCGGCGCGCAGGCGCTCGAGCAGCTCGCCGAGCGTCGCGAGGTCGTCGTCGTCGAGCGCGCCGCCCACGTACGTCGCGATGGCGCGGGCGTGCGCGCGGCCGGTCGTGCGCTGGAGGTCCCGACCCGCCGGGGTGAGGCGGACGAGCGTGCCCCGCGCGTCGTCCGGCGGGGTCGCCCGCTCGACGAGGCCGCGCGCCGCGAGCCGTTCCACCATGCGGCTCAGCGAGGGCTGGCTGAGCAGGATGTACGCGTTGAGGTCGCGCAGCCGCATCCCGTCCTCGGGGCCCTTCGTCAGCGAGAACAGCACGTCGTACTCGCGCAGGGTCAGGCCGTCCCACACCGGGTCGGACTGCAGCCGCCGCATGACCGCGACCTGGGCGCGGAAGAGGGACTCCCAGGTCTCGACGGCGAGGCGCGCGCTCCCCGGGCCCGGCTCGGGGCCCGCGTCGTCGGCGTGCTGCTGCGTCATGTCGCCCCCGGACGGCTCGGTCGTCACGTTCGATGCGTTCGCATCGACCCTACCCGCCGGGTGGCCGGTCAGCGGCCCAGCCGGCGTTCGCGCTGGGAGTACGCGCGCAGCGCGCGCAGGTAGTCGACGCGACGGAAGTCGGGCCAGTACGCCTCGCAGAAGTAGAACTCCGAGTGCGCGCTCTGCCAGAGCAGGAAGCCGCCGAGTCGCTGCTCGCCCGACGTGCGGATGACGAGCTCCGGGTCCGGCTGGCCCTTGGTGTAGAGGTGCTCCTCGATGTGCTCGACGTCGAGGTTCTCCGCGAGGTCTTGCAGGCGCGCGCCCGCGGCGGCCTGCTCGCGCAAGTACGACCGCACGGCGTCGGCGATCTCGTGGCGCCCGCCGTAGCCGATCGCGACGTTGACCTGGAGCCCGTCGACGGCGGCCGTGCGCTGCTGCGCGTCGCGCAGCGCCGCCGTGAGCCGCTCGGGCAGGAGGTCGAGCCGACCCATGACCCGCAGGCGCCAGCGGCCCGTCTCGGCGAGGTCGCGCACGGCGTCCTCGATGATGTCGAGCAGCGCCGACAGCTCCTCCTGCGACCGCGACAGGTTGTCGGTCGAGAGCATCCACAGCGTGACGACCTCGACGCCGAGGTCCTCGCTCCAGCCCAGGAACTCCGTGATCTTGTCGGCACCCCGGCGGTGGCCGGTCGCCGTCGACTCCCCGAACGAGCGCGCCCACCGCCGGTTGCCGTCGAGGATGACCCCCACGTGGCGCGGGACGCTCTCGCGCGAGAGGGTCGCCGCGAGGCGACGCTCGTAGAGTCCGTAGACGGGGCGGGGCAGGCGCACGCTGGTTCCTCGGCGATGGGCGGACGGGGACGCCCGGCGGGCACGCCCCGGGGCGGGGCGCTCGGGCCGAACCCGCACACGCTACCGCTCGTCCGTGCCCGGTCCGGCGGCCCGGGACCGGTCCGCACGCCCCTGCCCAGGATCTTCACACCGGACAGGGAGCACCGCTCGCAAACCTACGTTGCCGTAACTTACGATGGCGTAGGTTGGTGCGGGCGCCCCCGCACCGCCCTTTCCGTGCCCGGACTCATCACCCCGAGGAGACGTCGTGGACCGACCGACCGACCGCGACCGCACCCCGAGCGCGCCGCCCGCCGACCCTGGCCCGGCGCACGCGCCCGGCACCGACGCGCTCGACTCCGTCCGCGAGAACGTGGGCGACGCGGTCGCGAAGGTCGCCGAGGTCGTCAAGCCGCGCCTGCGCGGCTGGATCCACGCCGGGACGTTCCCGCTCGCGCTCGTCGCGAGCATCGTCCTCGTCGTCGTCGCGCCGCCCGTCGCCGGCAAGGTGGCGACCGCGGTCTTCGGCCTCACCGCGTGCCTCCTGTTCGGCACGAGCGCCGTGTACCACCGCGGCACGTGGTCGCCCCGCGTCGCGGGCGTGCTCCGCCGCGCCGACCACTCGAACATCTTCCTCATCATCGCGGGCACCTACACGCCCCTCGCCGTGCTCCTGCTCCCCCAGCGGACCGCGACGATCCTGCTCGCGATCGTGTGGAGCGGGGCCGCGCTCGGCCTCCTCGCCCGGATCCTGTGGCTCGACGCCCCGCGGTGGGTGTACGTGCCCGTCTACGTCGCGCTCGGGTGGGTCGCGGTGGGCTACATGCCCCAGTTCTGGACGACGACGAACGGCCCCGCGATCGTCTGGCTCGTCGCGGTCGGCGGCCTCGCCTACACGCTGGGCGCCGTCGTCTACGGCATCAAGAAGCCCAACCCCAGCCCGCGCTGGTTCGGCTTCCACGAGATCTTCCACGTGCTCACCGTCGTCGGCTACGGGTGCCACTACGCCGCGATCCTCCTCGCGGCGCTCGCCGCGCGCTGAGCGCCCTCCCGGGCGCGGGCTCAGTCCTTCGGGACGACGACGTAGCGCCGGTTCGCGAGCGACGGGTTGCGCTCGCGCACCGCGGCCAGCGCGGCCGGGTCGAGGTCCGCGCTGCGCAGCTCCGCGCGCTCGCCGAGCTCCAGGCCCACCTGGCCGTCGGGGCCGACGAGCAGGGAGCGCCCGGTCACGCCCCGGCCCGCCTGCCCGACGGCGAGCACGACGGCGGTGTTCTCGATCGCGCGGGCCCGCGCGAGGGTGCGCCACTGGTCCGCCTTGAGCTCGCCCGCCGCCCACGCGGCCGGCACCACGAGCACGTCGGCGCCCGCGTCCGCGAGGCGCCGCGCGCTCTCCGGGAAGCGCAGGTCGTAGCAGGTCATGACGCCGAACGTCAGGTCGCCGACCTCCAGGACGAGCGGCGGGGCGGCCGGGTCGCCCGCGTCGAGCCGGTCCGACTCGCGGTGACCGAAGGCGTCGTAGAGGTGCACCTTGCGGTACGTGCCCACGAGCTCGCCCGCGGCGTCCACCGCCACGACGACGTTGACCGCCCGGCCGGGCGCGCTGCCCGGCACGAGGGTCCCCGCCACGACCGCCACGCCGTGCTCGCGCGCGAGGCGGCGCAGCGTGCCGACGAACGGCCCGTCGAGAGGCTCGGCGTGCTCGGCGCCGGTGCCCCGCGGGTCGAACGCCGCGGCGTACTCCGGCAGCACGAGCAGGTCGGCGCCCACGCGCCCCGCCTCGCGGAACGCGGCACCGACCGTCACGAGGTTCGCGGCGTGGTCGGCCGAGACCTCGAGCTGCCCGATCGTGACGCGGGCGCCCGTCGCCACGGTCAGTCCTGCCGCTCCGGACCGCTGCCGGCCGGGCCGCGCCCGTCCGGCGTGCCGCGGTCGGGCGTGGAGCCGCCCGGCGTCGCGCCGTCCGGACCGGCGCCTGCGGAGGTCTCCGGGGTGGTCGCGCCGACCGGGCCGTCAGGGCCGATCCCCTGCGCGTCGGCGTTGCGCCGCATCCGCCGGAGCTGGCGCGAGAGCCCGAAGAACAGGGCGACGGTCGCGACCGCGACGGCGAAGATCGCGAGGAACCCGACGAGGCCGGGCGACACGTCGTTCGGGTCGAGGTCCTCGCGCAGCGGGTCGTCCGACGGGCTCGGCGTCGCGGTCTCCGCGACGACGTCGGCCGCCCAGCCCGGGCCGCCCGCGAGCGTCGGCACGTCGAGGAAGGGCGCCGCGCTCACGAGGCCACCTCCTCGCCCGCGACGAGCTCCCGCACGCCCGCGAACAGGTCGTCCTCCGGCAGGTCCGTCGGGACGCGCGACTCCGCGAGCTCGAACTCCTCGAACGGCCACACGTCGACCTCGAGGTCGCGCGGGATCGCGAAGAAGAAGCCGTCCGGGTCGATCTGCGACGCGTGCGCGATGAGTGCGGCGTCGCGCTGGGCGTAGTAGCGCGCCACGTGGACGCGCGTCGTGACCTCGCGCTCGGGGATCTCCCGCGCGGACCGCGACTCGACCCAGTCGCCGAACGGCGACTCCAGGCCCGCGCCCTGCATCGCCTCGTGGAGCGTGCGGATGCGGTTCATCGAGAAGTCGTGGTTGTAGTACAGCTTCAGCGGCGACCAGGGCGCCGCGCCGCCCTCCCGGCGGTAGCGCTCCGGGTCGCCCGCGGCGTGGAACGCCTCGAACGCGACGCGGTGGCACATGACGTGGTCCGGGTGCGGGTAGCCGCCCGACGGGTCGTACGTCGTGACGACGTGCGGGCGGAACTCGCGCACGAGCTCGACCAGCGGCGCGGCCGCCTCCTCGAGCGGCACGAGGCCGAACGAGCCCTCGGGCAGCGGCGGCAGCGGGTCGCCCTCGGGCAGCCCCGAGTCGACGAACCCGAGCCACTGCTGCCGGACGCCGAGCGCGCGCGCGGCGGCGGCCATCTCGACGCGGCGCAGGGCGCGCATGCCCTCGATGTCCGCCGGACCCTCGCCGAAGCTCGGGTTGAGGATGTCGCCGCGCTCTCCCCCGGTGCACGTGGCGACGAGCACGTCCACGCCCTCGGCCGCGTAGCGCGCCGTCGTCGCGGCACCCTTGCTCGACTCGTCGTCGGGGTGGGCGTGCACGGCCAGGAGACGGAGCGTCTCCGGCTGCTCGCGGTGGGTGGTCGATCCGGCCGCGGGTTCGGCCACTGGTCCTCCCGGGTGCGTCGTACGTCTCCTCGCGCGGCCTGGGACGCGGCACGGGACGCCGTGGGTGCACGACGAGGGCCGGGGCTCTGCGAAGATGGGTCGAGGACATGATCCACCACCGCGCCCACACCTGACGAACCGCCGGTCACCGCCGGCACTCCGCAGGGCAGCGACCGGGGCGCGGCGGCACCGACCACGGGACCGCACCATGACGAACGAGACCACCGCCCCGCAGCCCAGCCCGAGCACGCCCCTGCGCCCCCCGGCGGGCCGGTACGGACCCGAGCCCACGGAGCGCCGTCGGCGCCTGGCCGTCGTCGGGATCGTGCTCGTCGCGGTCGTCGGGCTCGCGATCACGTTCGTCATCGGGATGCGCTACGCGAACGAACCGGTGCGGTTCAAGGACTTCGGGTACACCGTCGTCAGCCCGGAGCGCGTGGACGTCACGTTCGAGGTGTACATGGACCCCGGGACGACGGCGACCTGCACCCTCGACGCGCTCGCGGAGAGCTACGCGCAGGTCGGCACGGTCGACGTCACGGTCGGCCCCGTCGAGGTCACGGAGTCCCGCTACACCGTGAGCGTCGCGACGTCGGAGCTCGCCACGACGGGGATCGTCCAGTCCTGCCGCCCGGCTCCCTGAGCCGCCCTGCTGTCGTGCGGCCCGGCCGCTGCGCCGCTCGGCCCTCGCGCCGCCCTGGCCCGCGCCGTCGGCACCTCGTGCTTTGCTATCCTGAGGGATTCCCGCACCCGACCGCGTGCGGCCCGCGGCCGGCGCTCGTGACAGGCGACCGACCACCGGGCGACCCGGCGGTCCGGCGGGAACCAGTCCTCCGCGCTGCCACCCGGGCAGCGTCACCGACCCGGGCAGGCAGGCGCTCGCGTGAGCACGCGCCCCGGCTGCCCGTACCTGCACGGCCGTGCCCGGCGCGACCGTCGAACCATGGAAAGGAAGGAGCGAACCGTGACCGACACCACCGTCACCTGGCTGACCCAGGAGGCGCACGACAGGCTGCAGGCCGAGCTCGCCCACCTGTCCGGCGAGGGCCGCACCGAGATCGCGGAGCGCATCGCCGCCGCCCGTGACGAGGGCGACCTCAAGGAGAACGGCGGCTACCACGCCGCCCGCGAGGAGCAGGCCAAGAACGAGGCCCGCATCCGCGAGCTCACCGAGAAGCTGCGCAACGTGCGCATCGGCACGCCCCCGGACGACGGCAAGGTCGAGGCCGGCATGGTCGTCACGGCCGTCGTCGCGGGCGACGAGATGACGTTCCTCCTCGGCTCGCGCGAGATCGCCGGCACGACGGACCTCGACGTGTACTCGCCGACGTCCCCGCTCGGTGCCGCGATCGACGGCAAGACCGTCGGCGACGAGACCAGCTACACCGCTCCGAACGGCAACGAGATCGCCGTGAAGATCACCGCCGCGAAGCCCTTCGAGGGCTGACGCGCCCCCGGCAACCGCATGCCGCCGGGCGAGACGTGAGAAGTGGGGGCCCCCCCCCCGGGGGGGGGGGGGCCCGGGGGGGGGGGGGGCCCCCCCCGGCGCCCCCCCCCGCGGGGGGGCGGCCGGGGGGGCCCCGCGGC